>NZ_DAISLS010000001.1:129046-358142 GCF_036820405.1 Oryzomicrobium sp. | reverse complement strand
AGATTACGCCTGCCTAAAAAGCAAAACGCCGGGTCGGGGACCCGGCGTTTTGCTTTTTCCATTTTTTATCGAACGACTTGAATTAGTCTTTACTACGAAAAGGATTTCTTCACTCCCGGTCCATGCTTTACGGCCAGCTGACGTCCAGAACACGAACGACGATACGTTGCCGCTCTTCCGGGGTGAGCTGTTCCTCAAGGCGACTGTGTAGTTCTTCCAGCGAAATGGGTTTTTTCGCCCCATCACGAGGCTCCGGAAAATCACCTAGGCCAAACCACAAGACGAGATATATTCCATAGCCCCCAGCCTTGGGTGAAATCGCATACTGCTTCATCAACTGTGCGCGTGCTGCTCCCCAGAGCTCCCGATTATCGTCACGCTTGATTTCGATGGGTAACTCAAAGTTGTTGCGATAGGACAGTCGGATGTCAGCCCGCTTGTCGTTGGCGTAATCGCCCTCGGGTTGGCAATCGACTCCGAAAGGAGCCGACGTGAAACGATGGCGGAGCCGTGTTAGTAGCCCATCCCGACAAAGGTTCTCTTCGCGCTTGCCTATAGGCTTTCTGTTCTCGACGTTCCAGAAAGCGCGAAATCCATCGTCGTTGTCATGTCGAATTTCGTAGGCAATGTGATCGAGGAAATCAAGCGTCAGTGCAGAAAGGTCGGCAGCATTTGTCGGCTCCCGGTTTTCCAGCACGTTGACCACGCTTTGTAGGGACGGGAAACGGAAGGAATTTTCCCGCTGCTTCAATTTCAGTTGATGCTTAGCATTACCCAGCGCATGTTTCAGCCTTTCCAAGGCCGGGATGGCCAGAAGGCGCTCGATTTCATCAGCTGCGTTCTGGTTGGCGAGAGCCCCAAGGCGGGTCACCATGGCATGGACATTTTCACCCATGCGCATTGGCTCTGTTACCAATCCCGAGCGATGTTCCAGATCTGCGTGGGGAGTGAGCAATTCAATCAGCCTGCCCAGCGTAGCTGCGGACAGTTCATAGTCGTTGCTCAAGCCATTGAACCGATCGCTTACAAAAGTGCAAAGGTGCTTGGCGCGAGCCCAGGACTGGCCGATATATCGCCAAAGCTGTATTTCATATTGTGGCGACTCGATCAGCATGCCAACGGTCAGCCAATAAACGCGTTGGGGAACATCCATGCCTTTCATGGCAAGTTTTCGTTCCAGTAATCCTTTCAATTCCCCTGGAGCATAGAGCAGGGCAGCTTTCAGCAAATGTTCGAGATACGGTAGCAATGGCAACTTGATGCGGGCCGGGAATTTCGTCAGCAAGGGAATGACGGTCAATTCGGCCACCGCCCGGTAGGCATCGTCATAGGCAAGGTCGTATAGACCGTATATGCCCACTAGCTTGGCCTTAAGCATTGCGCTGGTATAAGCGATAAATACTTCAGCCACCAGCATAGGGCGGGTTTTCAAAAGATATGAGAACCATGCCGATTCTTTGTCGGTGCCGTAGGTCAAGCGAAAAGCCAGCATGCGACGCAGTTTATCTTCGCTTAGGGATTCAACCAAGGATTCGCCAGTTTGCCAGCGCAATTCCATACCAATAAGACATGGTTTACGAATGTAATGTTCGTGTCGCTTGGTGCTTAGATCGACGATTTCCTGCACACTGGGAAGATCGTTTCTCTCGGAACAATAAATGAATCCCGTCTCAGCTGCCTCCAAAACCTGAGCTCCATTATCGCAATAGATGTCGAATCGAGCCTGCACGGAGTCACCACGAGTATCACTGTAATGATCGAGCCATACGCCAGCCAACTCATGCATGATGCCCGGAGATGCCTTACCGTTTCGTATCTCGTCAAGGTGTTTTAATATCTCGCTGGCCTTACTGCGCTTTTGCTCGGCTTTTTCAAGCTTGCGCGTCTTGTTTCTGGCTGCCTGCTTCTGACGCCATTCGGGAATTTCCCAAGTTAGCATTGAGTCCAGCCAATGCCTGCGTGTGGGATTGGCTTCACCCCATGCTTCGATTTTCTCCAAAGACAAGTCGGCGCAATATTGACCGGATATTAGGGTGCGAACAGATTCATAAAAATGTTGCTCAGCCAATTCATCATGAGTCGCCAGGGCTACCTGCTCGAGATGCCATAAGCCAATGTCGTTGGGGGGCGGTATGTTTTTCAGGCGACGTTCTTGATTGAACAAACAGGATCTGACGTGATCCGAAGATTCACTGCGCCTATAACAAAGTCTGAGGACTCCTTTGTAACGCTCGGGACGGGCAGCAAACCAGTCGGTAATCGCTTGCTGGTGCTCGCTCTCTCGTCGGATTTCCCCATACTTATCGGCACCAATACCTAGCCAGGCATACAGTCGTTCATCGTTAATGTTGTCGCCATTGGTCTGCAAGCCACGAGTGATGAGAACGCCCAATGTTCTATTTAAATCAAAAATGAATCTAATTTCATCAGAAAATTCAATATCAGTGCGGCCTGCCAATTCGTCAAGCAGAATCGGTAGATCGGTTCCAGGGACTACTTTGGGGAAGGTGTATTCCCAAAATATTGAGTAATGTCCTCCAACGGCGTTGCGATCTTTCGGTGCGTGCAGATAGATTAATACTTTCTCCGCTGGGATTTGTTCCGGATAAAGTCCAGTCAGTAGAATACCAATCAGTTCGTCCTTGTCCTCAAGGCCTTGCTTAAAGTTAAGCATATCCAGTAATGAAATTGCTTCCCCTACGGGCGGCGAATACTTTAGCCAGGTTTCGAGCGCGTGCCTGCGGATGCCTGGCCACCAGGCATCGTCGAGGACAATCGCCTTGATCATTGGCCCCAAGTCTGGAATTGTTTCTGCTGCACTCAGGATGTCCAAGACACAGGCAACCATGGATTGGCTGGCATCGTCCCGCCGGGTCGTTCCCAAGAAGGCTGCGAAGTCGTCAGCTAGTTCCTTGTCTGCCAAGGCACCAAACTGATTGGCCGACGGTATCTCCCATCGATAGTAAATCTGTACTTTGGCTTCCCGTCGTAAGCCGACAAGCAGCCTCCGCTTGTCTCCCAGAGACATCGGTTTGACATCACCGTAGATGATGACGGTGAGTGGATCGGCTTCGATTAAGCGCTGTCGTGCCGACTGGCAATGCCAGGCCAACCATCCGTAAAGTCCGCGCAGACTGGCCACTGTCCGTTCTTCCATGCCTAAAAAGAGATTAAGGACTCGACCCAAGGGTAAGCCCCCATGGTCAATCCGCTCGGCGAGCCACTGAGCGGCAAGGAATTCGGCAATGCTTCGATGGCTGGGAACAACGCGTTCTTGTGCATCGGTCGCTGAACGGAACAGCTTGCGGCTTGTGGCCAACTTGGCGATAGAAAGTTCGCTGGGCGAAAAAATGTCGAGAAGGGGAAATTGGTCGTCGATGCTTTCCCTATCCAGCGCGACACCCGATTTGTCAGAGAGCAGCAATACAGAAAAGAGCTGGCCTGCCGCTGCCAATATATTTTCAACGGGGGTTGCGTTTGCACGAGCGAGCAGACGATGTTGTTTTGAATCTTCATCCGCTAGCTTCCGACAGGCGAGTTGAAATGTTTCCAATCGTGTCCTCGGCCACTGGCCGTCGCGAATTGCTTCAGCAAGAAGGCTAAGTGTCTGGGGGTTGTCTAGCAAACCTTCAATTCCGCGCAGGCGCGCATTCTCGATAAATGTTTCAGGATCGGCAATTTCGTGATTTTCACGAAGGATTTCTTTGATATCGCTGATTGTCAGTGGTGCGAGCACATAGACACCAAGTTGCCTGTCTTGCGAAATATCGCCAATGGCTTGGCTATCCGTCGAACCAAACCAATCCGCTGCGCGACATGCGATACGAAATCGGGGCTTACCAAGTTTCTTTAGGCCGGCTCGTATCCGGAGCAGGACGGAATGATCGCCCCCGCTGGCACGCGTCTCATCCAAGCCGTCGAGATAGAGTGTCTTTTCACGCCATGCCGGGTCGGGTTCATCGCTCAGAAACTCGGCGATGGAAATGAAGATACCTTCGGTCGCCTGAGCTTCGATCTCGAAAGCTTTCGACTTTCCAGCCCCTGGCTCGCCCAATAAAATCCAGGCCTCTTGTTTGCGAAGGCTCTCCAACGGAAGGTGCTTTTCTTCCTGGGAATTCGGTGGTTCATCCAAACATTGGGTGACACGGCGCGGCACAAGCACGATGGTTTCCTCCAAAAAAACTCGGCGTTACGGCGCCACTATTAAATTGTAAACGGGAAGGGGCGATTTAAATCGCAGTTTTACCAATATGTCATTATTTCTATGCAAGGAGTGAGATGTTCGTTTTAAGGGTGTTGTGGAAAACATTCCATAAATCTGCTCTCCCCCCTCCCCACAAACCCCCGATAAAACTCCACAAACGCCCGCACATACGCGGGCACATGGGGCCCCGGCGGGAGCACGGCGTACACGCCGCCCGCTGGCAGTGACCAGTCCGGCAGCACCCGCACCAGGCGGCCGTCGCGTAGGGCGTCGGCGGTGCTGAATTGGTCGAGGACCGAGATGCCGGCGCCCCGTTGCAGGAGGGCGAGGAGGGCGGCGCTGGAGTCGACGCGGATGCGGGCTTTCATGCGCACGGTGCGGGGTTCGCTGCCGGGGCGGGTGAAGGTCCAGGTCAGAGGCGCGTGCAGCAGGGTGAAGCCGATCCAGTCGTGGTCGGCCAGGTCGTCCGGGGTTTGGGGCGTGCCCTGGCGGGCCAGGTAGTCGGGGGCGGCGACGGCGATCTGGTCGAAGCCGCCGAGGCGGATGGCGCGCAGGGACGAGTCCCGCAGTTCGCCGAGGCGGATTGCCAGGTCGATGCCTTCTTCCACCAGATTGAGAACCCGGTCGCCGGTGTACAACTCGAACTGTAGGGCGGGATGCAGGGCGGCGAATTCGGCCAGGGCCGGGGCCACGGATTGGGTGGCGTGGCCCACCGGGGCGGTGAGGCGCAGGGTGCCGCTAAGGCCGCCTTCGCTGCTGCCGGCGCCGTGGAAGGCGTCGCCCAGGGTGTCCAGGGCCGGGGCGGTGCGCTCGAAGAGGGCCTGGCCGGCGTCGGTGAGGCGCACCCGGCGAGTGGTGCGGGTGAACAGGGCGGTGCCCAGTTGGGCTTCGAGGCGGCCGATCTGGAGGCTGGCGTGGGCCTTGGTGATGCCGAGCCGTTCGGCGGCGGCGGTGAAGCTGCCGGTTTCGGCGACGGCGGCAAAGACCAGCAGGCGGTCCAGATTGCCGTGGAGTTCCCGGTTCATAGTCAATTAATCGATAACAATGATTCGTTGATTATAGGATTTATCCGCTCAATCAATCGGTCCATCATGCCGCCATGTCGTTCCGGCGCGGATGCCGGGACCCGGATCAAATCTGACGGAGATACGTTCATGAAAATCGCACTCATCGGCGCCACCGGCTTCATCGGTTCCAACCTGCTCAACGAGGCCCTGGCCCGGGGCCATCAGGTCACGGCCCTGGTGGGCCACCCGGAAAAGCTGGCGCCCCAGGCCAACCTCACCGCCATCAAGGCGGATGTGAACGACACCGCCGCCCTGGCGAGTCTGCTGGCCGGCCACCAGGTGGTCATCAGCGCCTTCAGCGGCCATGCCCAGAGCGACGTCTATGGCTATTACGTGGCGGGGGTGAAGTCCATCGTCGCCGCCGTCAAGCAGGCTGGCGTGCCTCGCTTCCTCATCGTCGGCGGCGCCGGCAGCCTGGAAGTGGCGCCGGGCCTGCAATTGCTCGATACCCCGGAATTCCCCGCCCAGTGGAAGGGCACCGCCGAAGGCGCCCGGGAAGTGCTCAAGCTGCTGCGCCAGGAGCCGGACCTGAACTGGACCATGCTCAGCCCCTCGGCCCTGATCGCCCCGGGCCAGCGCACCGGCAAGTTCCGCCTGGGCACCGACCAGCTGCTGACCAATGCTGAGGGCAAGAGCGAGATTTCGGTGGAGGATTACGCGGTGGCCATGCTCGACGAGGTGGAAACTCCGGCCCATTCGCGCCGCCGTTTTACTGCCGGTTACTGATCGGTCCGGCTCCGGCGGATGCCGGAGCCGGGGCTGCCCGGAATGCCCCGGTATTCACCGGTATTCACCGGGCACGACAATGGACGATGCCTTCAAACCCCGCGCTAGGCGCGGGGTTTGGCATTGGTGGTGCCGGCAACCATTAGTTGGCGGTAGATCGATCCGCCGCCAACTGGATATTGGCAAAGGTCTGCCCGAGCACCGTGGGTTGAAGGGGAAGCACCAGGGCGCAGACCGACTGGGCGCCGTCGTCGCTCAACGGCACGTAGGCGATTCCCGTGCCCCCCAGGGTTGTCATCCGCTCGGGAACGATGGCGATTCCGCGCTTGGCCGCCACGAGGTTGAGCATCGAGGTCTTGGGCGAGACGATCCGGGCCGTCTTGGGGACAAATCCTTGCTTCAGGCATAGATCGGTGACGACGCGGGCCAGGCCGCCGTGCTCGCGGTAAACCGCGGAGACGAACAGTTCGTCCTGCAAGCTGGCGACGGCGACGCTCGCCCGCTTCGCCATCGGGTGGTCGTCGGGGCAAGCCACCCACAGCCGCTCGGGCTGCAGCTCGACAAAGCGGACCCGCGCATCCCGCCGCAGCACGGGGAGGCGGATCACGCCCACGTCGGCATTGCCGTTGGCGACCAGCGAAACCTGTTCTTCGGACGACGCCCGGTCCAGGTCGATCCGGGCTTTGGGGCAGGCGGCGGCGAACCGGTCGAGCACCGGCATCAGGCTCGTCGCCGGAATCGTGCTGGAGTGCAGCAGCCGCAGCACCCCAGATTCGCCGCGGGCCAGTTGCTGGCCTTCTTCCGCCGCCGCGGCCAAGGTCTTGGGAATGGTCGCAACCCGGTCCCGGTAAACCGCGCCGGCGGGGGTGAGTCGCACGCCGCGCGGTTCGCGCTCGAACAGGGCGAAACCCAGTTCCTCTTCCAGTTGGGCGATTTGCCGGCTCAATGCGGACTGGGCGATGAATAGCCCGGCCGCCGCCTGGGTGAAGCCGCCCAGGTCGGCCACGGCCAGGAAGTAGTGGATTTGTCGAAAGCTTGGCATGCCGAAACGAGATGGGTAATCGGAAAATCTGGCATTTGTCTTATAGCGTGCCGCTCCACAGAATGAAACACCCAACGCCTTTCTGGAGCTGCCGATGTCCCCCCATGTCCTCACCCTGTCCTACCTGCTGGTGGTGCTCGCGGGCGCCAGCGTGGCGTTGCAGCAGGTGCTCAACGCCAACCTCCGCGCCCATCTTGGTTCCCCCTGGTGGGCCGGCTCCGTCAGCTATCTGGTCGGTCTGGTGGCGATGCTCGCGGTCGCCCTCGTCGCCCCCGGGCCACGCCTCACCGAATCCTTCACCGGCACCGCCCCCTGGACCTCCTGGACCGGCGGCCTGTTCGGCGCGCTCTTCATCGGCATCGCCATCCTCATGGTTCCCCGGCTGGGTGCGGCGACGACCCTGGCCCTGATCGTGGTGGGGCAGATGATCGGCTCCCTGGCGTTCGACCACTTCGGCATTCTGGGCATCCCGCAACAGCCCGCGACCGCGATCCGGATGGCCGGTGCGGCGTGCCTGATCCTTGGCGTGGTTTTGATTCGGGCCTGATGGTGCCCCCATGGGCCGCAGGTACCCCATCCAGCCATCGTCAACCGCGATGGCAGTTTTTAAGCCCCCTCCAAACTCCGCGCCAGTCCTAGCGTTTAGAAGGGGTGAAAATCAGCCATCGCGGTTGACGATGGCTGGGCCGTTGCCGGCGGGTCATTCCTCGGGCACAGGCTCCGGCTTTCCGGCGAGGTTAGGCGTTGTTGGCGCCGGGGGGAACGGGGCCGGTGCCGGCAGGGGCGGGGGTATACTTCCGGCCCATGACTACCTCCGCTACCTCTGTCCTCTACCACAACCCCCGCTGCTCCAAGTCCCGGGGCGCCCTGGAATTGCTCCAGGAGAAGGGCATCGCCCTCCAGGTGGTGGCCTACCTGGAAACTCCGCCCAGCGCCGCCGAGATCGAGACCTTGCTCACCCAGTTGGGCCTGGCCGATCCCCGTGGCCTGATGCGCACCGGCGAGGCCGAATACGCCGAGCTGAACCTGGCCGATCCGTCCCTGTCCCGGGCCCAGTTGGTCGCCGCCCTGGCGGCCCATCCACGCCTGATCGAGCGGCCCATCTTCGTCCATGGCGGCAAGGCCGTGATCGGCCGCCCGCCGGAGCGGGTGCTGGAACTGCTCTAGGCGCTGCGTCCGGCTTTTTCAGTTCTTCCCTCGCTGCAACCGTTTCTCCCCCTCGCCGCTGCCCGGCGCGACAGGGCGGCGCGGCTGGGAGGCGGCAGGAGGGTAGGGCGGTCCAGTGAGAAAGGGGCAGGGTCCGGCCGCAACGGGGTGGCTGCGGTTTCCGCCCCGCCCGGCTGCCGTCGCTCAACACCTTCCCGCATTGGCTTTACCAACCTGTTTTTTTCCACCGCCGGGTGGTGCGCCCTGTGTCCTGTGCCCTGCATCGTAAGCAGTGCGCCGAGGGCCGTCCCTCGGTGGTTTTCCTGTGTTGCCCGCTCCGTTGCGGCGGCCCTACCCGGGCCGGCCCGGCAGGCGGGCGTGGCGCGGCTTTTACCCCTGCCGTGCCTTCCGGATGAAACGTCATGACCTTGCCTCCCTTCCTGCGCCGCTGGCTGCCCACGTTGGCCCTGGCTACCCTGTCCCTGATCTGGGGTTACACCTGGGTGCTCTCCAAGCAGAGCCTCGCTTACGCGCCGCCCTTCGCCTTTGCCGCCGAGCGCTGCGTCGGCGGGGCCATCGCCCTGTTCGTGGTGCTCAAGCTGCTGGGCAAGCCGATGACGCTGCAAGCGCCCAAGGCCACCATTGCCATCGCCCTGACCCAGGTGGCCGGCTTCATGGTCTTTCAGACCTGGGCGCTGGTGGAAGGCGGGCCGGGCAAGACGGCGGTGCTGATCTTCACCATGCCGATCTGGACCCTGCTGATGGCCTGGCTGATCTTGGGGGAGCGGGTGCGCGGCGGCCAGTGGCTGGCGGCGGCCGCCACCCTCACCGGGCTGATCCTGATCATCGAGCCCTGGGACATGCACACCAGCCTGTTCAGCAAGTTCCTCGGCGTGATGGCGGCCCTGTGCTGGGCCACCGGGTCGATCCTGATCAAGCGCCTGCGCTCCAAGGTGCCGGTGGACCTGTTCACCCTCACCGCCTGGCAGATGGCCCTGGGGGCGATTCCCCTGATCGTCCTGGCCAACCTGGTGCCGGAGCGGCCTACGGCGTGGGAGCCCCATTTCATCGGCCTGCTCGCCTTCATCTCGGTGGTCAGCACCGGCATGTGCTGGTGGCTGTGGAGCTACATCCTGGACCGGGTGCCGGCCTGGGAGGCCAGCCTGTCGGTGCTGGGCACCCCGGTGGTGGCCATCCTCTCGTCCCGGCTCACCCTGGGCGAGGAATTCAAGGCCCTGGAAGTGACGGGCATCCTGCTCATCGGCGGCGGCCTGCTGCTCCTGTCCCTGCTCGGCTGGGCCGCCAGCAAGCGGGCGGCGGCGGTGGGCAAGGGGCACCGGGCGTAGGCAAGGCGTGACGTCCGGCGCCATGGCCGGATGGGCGGAATGGGGGAGGGCGGCCGGCGGGCAGCTTCGGCTCCTTTCAACCCTCGGCGGCGGAGGCAGGCCGAAGGCTTCGCGTCGCGGCCCGGGTTGCAAGCCCCCGGGCGACACCTATGCTGAAAGGGTCGCGGGCGGCCCGGGGCGAAGCAACATGGACCTCGGGCAGCGCCGGCGACCCTTTTCATTCGCCGGAGGAGCGCCCGCCATGACCGCCCATACCTACAAGATCCTCGAAATCGTCGGCTCGTCCCCCACCAGCAGCGACGAGGCCATCCGCAACGCCATTTCCGAGGCGGCCAAGACCCTGCGCCACCTGGACTGGTTCGAGGTGATGGAAACCCGCGGCCACATCCAGGACGGAAAGGTAGGGCACTTCCAGGTACGAGTGAAGATCGGTTTCCGGCTCGAATAGGGCGGCTTGCCGCACCTTCCGAATCGCCGCGGCCGCGGGTTGCCTTTTGGCGCAATGGGATGAAACCCGCCTGGGCGTCTAGCAAGCGCCCGTGGGGCTGGTGCCTGCCGTGGGGGCGATATGGAGGATGCGCGGAGAACGAGCGCGCCCCGGGAGATTTGCCGGCAGCTTTCGCGTCACTCCCATTGCCTGGGCTTTTCCCCGGCAGCGGCTACCTGTATGTCAGGCTGTGGGCAGGATTGTTTGGCGTGATGCAATGGCTTCTATATAATTATATATCTATAGTCGAGTGATGATTGTCGGCTAACCCATTGTTCCGCTAACGCGATCCGGAGTGTCACCCATGCGAGATTTTGGCCCGAGCCGCCGTCTGGCGCTGCTGTGCGGCGTCCTGTTATCCCTGCCGTTGCCGGCCCTGGCGGCCGATGGCGAGGCGATCATGCAAAAGGGCGGCGCCAATCCGGCCGCCATGCCCTGCATCACCTGCCACGGCGCCGACGGCAAGGGCATGGCCGGGGGCTTTCCCCGCCTGTCCGGCCTGCCCGAGGATTACCTCGCCAAGCAACTGCGCGACTTCAAGTCCGGCAGCCGGCAAAACCCGATCATGCAGCCGATCGCCTCGGCCCTGACCGACGAGGAAGTGGCCGCCGTGGCCAAGGCCTACGCCCAGCGCCCCAAGGTCAACGTCCAGGCCACCCCGGGCGGCCGTCCCGTCGAAGGCACCGGCGCCTGGATCGCCCTGCGCGGCCTGTGGGACCGCAACGTGCCCGAATGCACCCTGTGCCACGGCCCCGCCGGCGTCGGCGTGGGCAGCCATTTACCGCCCCTGGCCGGCCAGTCCGCCGAGTACATCGAGGCCCAGCTCAAGGCCTGGCGCGGCGAGAAGGCCGTGGCCGCGACGAAGAAGGCCAAGGCAATCCCCGCCGTGGCGCCCACCCGCCGCAACGACCCGAACGGCCTCATGCAGCACATCGCCGTGGACCTGAGCGATGCCGAGATCAAGGCCGTGGCCGAGTACTTCGGCAGCCTGGGGGACTCGAAAGAGCCCTTCGACGAAACCCAGCACCGCCTGCGCTGAACCGCCCCCGGCCCGTCACCCTGAGGATTTGCATTCCATGACCACGATTTCCGTCCGCCTGGCGGCCCTGCTCCTGCCGCTGCTCATGGCCAGCGGCGCCATGGCCGTCGACACCGCCCGCCTGGATGACCAGACCCAGCTGCCCAAGGCGCCGAAGAAGGTTTCCGGCACCAAGTATTTCCAGCCCCCCGCCGAGGGCGAGATTCCCAACAACGCCTTTGGCGAGCTGGTGCGGCGCGGCCAGGACCTGTTCATGAACACCAAGGCTCTGGCGCCCCAGTACGTTGGCAACGAGATGAACTGCGTCAACTGCCACATCGACCGGGGCCGCAAGGCCAACTCGGCGCCCCTGTGGGCCGCCTACCCGATGTATCCGGCCTACCGCAAGAAGAACAACAAGGTGAACACCTTCGTCGAGCGCATGCAGGGCTGCTTCCAGTTCAGCATGAACGGCAAGCCGCCCGCCGCCGACAGCGAGGTCCTCACCGCCCTGACCGCCTACGCCTACTGGATGTCCACCAACGCCCCCATCGGCAAGGCCCTGCCGGGCCGGGGCTTCGACGAGCCGCCGCCGCCCAAGGGGGGCTACGACATCGGCCGGGGCAAGGTGGTGTACGAGAAGCAGTGCGCCATCTGCCACGGCGACAACGGCGAGGGCAAGAAGGTCGGCGTGACCTCGGTGTTCCCGCCGCTGTGGGGCAAGGATTCCTACAACTGGGGCGCCGGCATGCACCGCATCAACACCGCCGCCGGCTTTATCCAGCACAACATGCCCCTGGGCCGCGGCGAAACCCTCTCGGACCAGGACGCCTGGGACGTGGCCGCCTTCATCAACGCCCACGAGCGCCCCCAGGACCCGCGCCTGGTCAACGGCAGCATCGAGGAAACCCGCAAGCGCTACCACGCCGACGACGGGGTCAACCTCTACGGGGTGACGGTCAACGGCACCCTGCTGGGCCAGGGCGTGAAGTAAGCCTCCCGTCCCGCCCAGGAACAACCGCCCGGCCGCACAAGCGCCCGGGCGGTTTTGTTTGGCGCCGCTCCGGCAGCGCCGCTGGCAGCAGTCACAAAGCAGTCACAGCGGCGGCGCGTTGCGTTGCAGGATCGACTTGAGGGCGAAGCTCGACTTGATGTGAGCTACGCCGGGGATGCGGGTCAGGGTGCGGGTGAGAAACTGGTGGTAATCGTCCAGGTCGCGCACCACCACCCGCAGGCTGTAGTCGGCGTCGCCGGTCATTAGAAAGCAGCTCATCACCTCGGGGGCCAGGGCGATCTGTTCCTCGAAGCGGTTGATCACGTCCTCGGCCTGGCTGGCCAGGGTCACCGAGACGAAGGCGATCATGCGCCCGGCCAGCCGGCCTTCGTCCAGGCGGGCGGCGTAGCCCTGGATGTAGCCCTCGTCCTCCAGCCGGCGCACCCGGCGCAGGGTGGGGGTGAGGGTCAGGTTGATGCGCTCGGCCAGCTCGCGCCAGCCCAGCCGGCCGTCCTGGGCCAGTTCGCGGAGGATCTTGAGGTCGGTGCGGTCGAGGTCGTTCATGGCGGTGTTTGGCGCTGGTTTGGGCGGAAAAGACTAATGATCCGATAATGGTAGTGCAAACAACCTAAAAATGGTGGTTTGCGAAGTCCGTTTTGGTCGCAAATGCTAACGGGGGAAAACCATAATTCCTCTCCACAACAACACTGACAGTCGTGGAGACACCCCGTGAGCGCGAACGACCAGCCCTTCCGCACCCCCAACCCCATCCCGCGCAGCGTTCCCGCAGCCCTGGACTCCCCTGCCGGCGCAGAACGCCAGTTCCTCACCGGCATCCAGGCCCTGGTGCGCCTGCCCATGCTGCAACGCCAGCTCGACCGGGCCCGGGGGCTGAACACGGCGGGGCTGATCTCTGGCTACCGGGGCTCGCCCCTGGGGGCCTACGACCAGCAGCTGTGGAAGGCCTCGCGCCAGCTCGCCGCCCACGACATCACCTTCCAGCCCGGCCTCAACGAGGATCTGGCCGCCACCGCCCTGTGGGGCGCCCAGATGCACCGGGCCTATGGCCCGACTACCGTCGATGGGGTGTTCGGCCTGTGGTATGGCAAGGGCCCGGGGGTGGATCGCAGCGGCGACGTGTTCCGCACCGCCAACATGCTCGGCACCTCACCCCTGGGCGGCGTGCTGGCCATTTCCGGCGACGACCACGCCGCCCAGTCGTCCATGTACCCGCACCAGACCGACGGCATCTTCCAATCGGCGTCGATCCCGGTGTTGCAGCCGGCCAGCGTGGCCGAGGTGATTTCCCTGGGGCTGGCCGGCATCGCCCTGTCGCGCTACTGCGGCCTGTGGGTCGGCTTGAAGACCATCGCCGAGGTGATCGAGACCGCCGCCACGGTGGATCTGGGGCCGCTGCCGGCGTTCGTCACTCCCGCCGATTTCACCGTGCCCGCCCACGGCCTCAACTGGGACCCGGCCTTGGCCTGGCCGGCCCAGCGCGCCGAACTGGAGCGCCGCTTGATCGAGGAGCGCCTGCCTGCCGCCCGGGCCTGGGCCCGGGCCAACGGCCTGGACCGGACCGTGGTGGCCGCCCCGGTGCGCCGCCTGGGCATCGTCACCGTCGGCAAGGCCCACCAGGATCTGATGCAGGCCGTGGCCGACCTGGGCCTGACCCCCACCGACCTGGCCGCCCTGGGTGTCTCGCTCTACAAGGTGGCCATGAGCTGGCCCCTGGAAACCGCCGGCCTGTTGGCCTTCGCCGAGGGGCACGAAGAGCTGCTGGTGATCGAGGAAAAGCGGGCCATCGTCGAGGCCCAGATCAAGGAAGCCCTCTACCACCAGCCCGACGGCCGCCGGCCCCGGGTCACCGGCAAGCAGGACGACCGGGGCGCGGCCCTGCTCGCGGAAGTGTCCGAATTCACCCCGTTGCAGGTGGCCCGCGCCCTGGCGCGCCGCGCCGCGGCCCTGGCCGGCCAGGGGCCGCTCCTGGCCGAGCGCCTGGCCGCCTGGGAAGCCCGGGGGGCGCCCCCGTCCCTGATCGGTGCGGTGGTGCCCTTGCAGCAGGTGGCTCAGGAAGCGGTGTCGGCCCCGGTGCCGGCCCGCCGTCCGTACTTCTGCTCCGGCTGCCCCCACAACACCTCGACCAAGACGCCGGACGGGTCGATTGCCGGCGGCGGCATCGGCTGCCACGTGATGGCCCTGTCCCAGCCCGAACTCAAGACCCGCACCTTCAGCCAGATGGGCGGAGAGGGGGCCCAGTGGATCGGCGCCGCGCCGTTCTCGGCCACCGGCCACATCTTCCAGAACCTGGGGGACGGTACCTACCAGCACTCGGGCCTGCTGGCGATCCGCGCCGCCGTGGCCGCCGGCACCAACATCACCTACAAGATCCTCTACAACGACGCCGTGGCCATGACCGGCGGCCAGCCCGCCGAGGGCGGCATCGACCCGGCGCGCATCACCCGCCAGCTCCACGCCGAAGGGGTGGGGCGCATCGCCCTGGTGTCCGACGATCCGGCCCGCTGGACCGGCCGCGCCGACCTGGCCCCGGGCGTCAGCGTTCATGGGCGGGACTCTCTGGACGCGGTGCAGCGGGAGCTGCGCCAGGTGGCCGGGGTGAGCGCCATCGTCTATGAGCAGACCTGCGCCGCGGAAAAGCGCCGCCGGCGCAAGCGTGGCGACTTCCCCGACCCGGACCGCCGCCTGTTCATCAACCCCCGGGTGTGCGAAGGCTGCGGCGACTGCTCGGTGCAGTCCAACTGCATCGCCGTGGAACCCCTGGAAACCCCCTTCGGGCGTAAGCGCCAGATCAACCAGAGCGCCTGTAACAAGGATTTCTCCTGCACCAAGGGCTTTTGCCCGAGCTTCGTCGAGATCGAGGGCGTGGCCCTGCGCAAGCCCGACGACGCCCGCCTCCAGGCCATCGAGGCCCAGGCGTTGGCCGGTCTGGGCGAGCCCAGCGTGCCTGCCCTGGGCGCCGATGAACCGTTCAACATCTACGTTACCGGCATCGGCGGCTCCGGCGTGCTGACCATGGGCGCCATGCTCGGCGCGGCGGCCTTTCTCGACGGGCGTGGCGCCTCGGTGCTCGACTTCACCGGCCTGGCGCAAAAGAACGGCGCCGTGGTCAGCCAGGTGCGCATCGCCCCGGCGCCCGGGGACATCCACGCTGCCCGCATCGGACCGGCCGCCGCCGACCTGTTGCTCGGGGCCGACCTGGTGGTGTCCGCCGCCGCCGATTCGCTTGAGCGCCTGAGCGCCGGGCGTACCGGGGCGGTGCTCAACCTGGACGGCAATCCCACCGCCGACGTTCTGGCCCAGCGCGACGCCAGCCTGCCCATCGACCTGATGGCCGAGCGGGTGCGCCGCCGTTGCGACCCGGCCCGCTTCCACACGGTGAACGCCGGCACCCTGGCCCAGCGCCTGTTCGGCGACACGGTCACCGCCCATACCCTGATGCTCGGCTACGCCTGGCAGCGGGGCCTGGTACCCCTCAGCCGGGCGGCCATCGAGGGCGCCATCGAGCGCAACGGCGCCGCCGTGGCCCTCAACAAGCGGGCCTTCGCCTGGGGCCGCATCGCCGCCGCGGCCCCCGAATGGCTGGCGCGCATCGAGGAAGGCGCGGACCCGGCCGATCAGCTCCCCGCCGATCTGGACGCCCTGATCGCCCGCCGTGCCGCGGATCTGGCCGCCTACCAGGACGCCGCCTACGCCACCCGCTACCAAACCCTGGTGGCGCAGGTGCGGGCCGCCGAGGCGCGCCACGCCCCCGGCCAGGAGGCGCTGACCCGGGCCGTGGCCCAGGGGGCCTACCGGCTGATGGCCTACAAGGACGAGTACGAGGTGGCCCGGCTCTACGCCGACTCGGCCTTCAAGGCCGCCCTGGCGCGCCAGTTCGCCCAGGCCGACAAGGTGTCCCTGTGGCTCGCCCCGCCGCTCTTCGCCCGCCACGACCCGGCCACCGGCCGGCCGCGCAAGCACAAGTTCGGCCCCTGGATGCTCACCGCCATGGGCTGGCTGGCCCGGCTGCGCCGCCTGCGCGGCACCGCCTTCGACCCCTTCGGCTACAGCGCCGAACGCCGGGCCGAGCGGCGCCTGGCCGAGGACTACGCCGCCATGGTCACGGCCCTGGCAGCCGGCCTGACCCCGGCCCGCCACGGCCTGGCGGTGGAACTGGCAAGCCTGGCCGACGAGGTGCGCGGCTTCGGCCCGGTGAAGGCCGCCGCCATGGCTGCCTATGAGGCCCGCCGCGCCGAGCTGCTGGCCCGTTGGGCAAAGTCGGACGAATCGACGCCGGGAGTCCGGCCGGCCCAGGCCGCGGTGTGACGCCGATGTGGGCGGCGCTTGCCGGCTCCACTGGGGCTGTCCGGCTGGGTTGATTCGTTCCGCGCTCGTATCGCTCCGCCACATCTGTTGGGTGGGCGGAGCGTTCTCCGATTGCGTTGCCCCTGCTTGCGCCTCACTACGGGGCGCTTCTTTTTGATGCTCCTGGCAAGCCCGGGGCCCGCTTGTCATGACAGGGCGGGGACGGCACCATCCGGAAACATTGTCTTTTGGGGATCGCCATGCCGGCCCGCTCTGTCCATTCCACACTATTGCCGTGTGCGTCGCCCGGGTTGCGGATGCCCATGCCCGCTCCCCCGGCCCGCCGCCGTTTCCTCCGCCCGGCATTGCGTTCCGCTTCAAGCCGCTTCGCCATCCTCGGCATGGCGTTGGCCCTGGCGCTGCCGGCCGCCGCCGGTCCCCTGCGCGATCGCATCGAGGCCCGCCGTGCCGCCCAGGCCCAGGGGACGGAGGCCCCCACGGACGAACTGAACGGCGACGACGGCAGCTCGGCCGGGAATGCCGAGCTGCCGGCAGGCGTGGTACGCATCGCCGACGTGGCCTACGGCCCGGACCCGCGCCAGCGCTTCGACGTCTACCGCCCCGCCCGGGGTGAGGGCGCGCCGGTGCTGGTGATGGTCCACGGCGGCGCCTGGCGGCTCGGCGACAAGGGCGCCCGGGGCGTGGTGGAGCACAAGGTGGCCCATTGGGTGCCGAGGGGCTTCGTCTTCGTCTCGGTCAATTACCGCCTGCTGCCCCAGGCCGATCCGTTGCAACAGGCCGGTGACGTGGCCCGGGCCCTGGCGGCGGTGCAGGCCAAGGCCGCCGGCTGGGGCGGCGATCCGGCCAAGGTGGTGCTGATGGGCCATTCCGCCGGCGCCCACCTGGCGGCCCTGCTCGGCGCGGCCCCCGCCCTGGCGGAAAAGGCCGGAGCCCGTCCCTGGCTCGGCACCGTCGCCCTGGACAGCGCCGCCCTGGACGTGGAACGGATCATGGCCACGCGCCACTACCGCTTCTACGACGCCGCCTTCGGGGCCGATCCGGCCTACTGGCGGGCTACCTCGCCGACCCAGGCCCTCGTCGCCGGCGCGCCGCCCCTGTTGCTGGTCTGCTCCAGCATCCGCCCGGACCAGCCCTGCGCCCAGGCCCACGACTTCGCCCGCCGCGCCCAGGCCCTCGGAGTGCGAGCCGAGGTGGCGGAACAGGCCAGGAGCCACAAGCAGATCAACGAGGAGCTGGGCACGCCGGGGGACTACACGGCCCGGGTGGATGCTTTCCTTTCCTCACTGGATGCTGCGGTAGCGAAGCGCTTGGAGTTGCGATGAAGTGGAAAAACTGGTTCGTTCGGGATGGGAACCTGACATATAGCTTCAGCTGGCTTCTAATTTTTTCTGGTTCCGGGCTTGGGTTTGCGGGACTCCGCTTTGCTGACAGTTATTTTTTTCAAGCGCTGTTCGTTTCGCTAGGTCTGTTTATCGCTGCCATAGGTGGCTATTCAGGCAAGGCTAGAGTGCTCGGCTTGAAGCCCTTTGATACCGCTCCCTGGCGCCGGGTGCGAAAAACCTACGAGGACAGCCCCGATACCTGAGGTGGCCCAGGGGGCGACGAACGCGGGAAGCCGGCTGGCCTCCTTCTTCAGTGCGGCAGCGTCTTGGAAAACAGGTTGAGCACCAGCACCCCGGCGACGATCAGGCCGATGCCGATCAGGGCCGGGGTATCCAGGGACTGCTTGAAGAACACTGCGCCGACGATGGCGATCAGGGCGATGCCGGCGCCGGACCAGATGGCGTAGATCACGCCGATGGGCAGGGCCTTCAGGGTCAGGGACAGGCAGTAGAAGGCCACTCCGTAGCCCACGGCCACCGCCAGGGACGGCCAGAGGCGGGTGAATCCCTCCGTTAGGGGCATCAGGGAGGTGGCGATCACCTCGGTGACGATGGCCAGGGCCAGATACAGGTAGTGCATGGGGCGTTCTTCCGGTGGCTTTGCTCTCAAGGCGTGGCGGGGGCCGGAGTGGCGCCGGCCTCCCGGGCGGCGCGGGCATCCTGGCGGGCCTGGGCCTTGCTGCTGCGGCCGAAGCTGAAGGTGTACTGCAGGTCCAGGGCGTTGTCGGTGCCGGCCCGGGCCACCACCGAGAGGCGCCGGGTCAGCTCAACCGTCAGGCGGATCACACTGCCGGCCTGGGCGGCCACCGACGACATGGATTGCTCGTAGGCCAGGGTGGCGTTGGCGGAAATGCGCTTGCCGACGGTGAGCACCTGGCTGCCGCTGGTGCTGGAACCGGTACCGCTGCCGGAAAAGCCCTGGCCGCCGGCCACCCGGCTGGTGGCGGTGGGGCCGCCGCTGCCGTCCAGGGTGCCGTCGCGGAAGGAGATTTCGTCGATGCCGAAGGCTTCCTGGATGCGCTTGGTGGTGCTGTCCTCGCTGCCGAACAGGGCCGAGGCGGCGGACAGCAGCAGGCCCGGGTCGGCGCCGCCGGCCTCTCCCGGCCCCTTGCCCAGGACCATCCAGGAGAGTTTTTCGGCTTCCGGCACTTCCGGCACCGACACCAGCTTGACCAGGGGCCGGTCCACCGTGCCGGTCACGTCCACCCCGGCCTCCACCGGCAGGCCCCGGCGCAGGGCGCGGATGTTGAGGCTGGGCCGGGCCGGCGGGCCCTGGAAGCTGACGATGCCGCGCTCGATGGCCAGCCGGGTGCCGTAGGCGTCGAAGATGCCGTCGGCGGTGCGGATGGTGCCGTTGGCGCGCAAGGCGCCGTCGTCCCGGGTGGTGAGGCGCAGTTCCCCGGCCAGCCGGCTTTCCAGCCCGGCGCCCTTGAAGAAGAAGCGCGGCCCCAGGTTCAGCCCCAGGTCGAGATGGGTGAGGCGCAGGCGGGCGTCCGGCGGGGCCTCCTTGCCCTTGATCACCACGTCGTCGGGCAGGCTCGGCGCCCCCAGGTCGGGCAGGCCGAGGAAGGCGCCGTCGGCCTTGATCTCGCCAGCCACCTCCAGCCGGTTGTCGGCCACCCGCACCTGGCCCCGGCCCGAGGCCATCAGCCAGCGGTTGCGCCGTTGCAGCGGGGTGAAGCGGTCCAGAGACCAGGCCACCGACGAGGCGCCGGCCTTGAGGTCCAGGTCGCCGCTCACGTCCACCGCCCCGGGGCGGTTGTCGAACAGTTCCTTGAGGCGCACCTCCCGGGGCGTCTCGCCGGGCAGGGAGTCGAAGTGCAGCCGGGTCAGGCGCAGGTGGCCCTCGGCCAGCCGGGCGTCCAGGGTGCCGTTGGCCAGATTGAGGCCCAGGTCGGCCAGGCGCAGCCCCAGCTTGTCGCCCCGGGCCTCGCCGGTGAGCAGGGGGGCGGCGGCGCTGCCGGCCAGTTGCAGCCGGGCGCTAAGGGCACCGCCGGTGGCCAGGCCCGGATAGGCGACGGGGCCGAGCCAGGCCAGGTCGGGCATCTCCAGCCGGACGTCGCCGGCCAGGAGGGCCTGGCGGGCCAGGGTCCAGCCGGCCAGGCCAGGCGGGTTGTTCGGGCTGTTCTGGCCGGACGCATCCGGGCCGCGCAGCAGTTGGGCGCGGACGTCGCCGGCCAGGGTGCCCAGGCGGGCGCCCCGGGCTTCCAGGGCCAGGCGGGCGCGGCCCTGGTCGAGGCGGACGTTGAGCGCCAGGGCGGTGAGGCCCAGGGATTGGGATTGGGCGCCCCGTTCGCCGAACAGCAGGTCCCCCTGTTCCCGGCCCAGGCTCGCCTCGCCGTTGGCGTTCTCCCCCAGGTCCAGGGACCAGCGGCCGCCCAGGGTGAGGGTGGAAGCCCGGCCGGCCTCGGGCAGGAAGAGGCGCACCGGCAGGCCGCGTAGCTCGCCCCGGGTGACGAGGCGGGGCGGGGTGGCTCGGCCGTTGCTCCGGCCATTGCCGGTGGCGGAGGCGGCCTGCCAGTCCAGGGTGTCGATGGCGAGGCGCCAGGGGGAATCCTGGCCGCCGCCCTGGATGCGGGCGTCGGCCAGCAGCACCCGCTGGGCCGAGAGGTCCAGGCTGGCGGGCTGGGCGAGGCGCAGGGGGACGTCGCCGCCCAGCTCCAGGGCGGTGAGGCGGCCGACCCAGCGCGGGCCGTCCTGGCCCTGCCGGCCTGCACCATGCTTGTCCGGCGCGGCCAGGCCGCCGCTGGCGGACAGGGCCAAAGTCCGCGCCAGTCCTTGATCTTCGGCCAGGGTGGCGCGCAAGGTCCAATCCTGGCGGCGCTTGGAGCCGGCCACCTGGAGGTCCGCGTCCCGGGCCAGGGCGGCGCTGCCCTGGGTCAGGCGCTTCAACTGGACCCGGGCGCTGGCTTCGCCGTCCGGGCCGGGGCCCAGGGCCAGGCGGGCCTCCAGGCCGTTCACCGCGATTCCGCCGGGCAGGCCCAGGCGCGGCGTGGCCAGGGTGAGGCGGCCACCCGGATCGGCCAGGGTGCCAGTCAACTCGCCCTGGGCGGCAAGGCTGCCGCTCAGGCCCAGGGCACCCAGCACCGGGTCGAGATGGGGGGCGGCCAGGGTGAAGGCGAGGCGGTCGCCGGAGGCGCCGAAGCGACCCTTGGCGGCCAGGGTGTTGCCCCCCAGATCCAGGCCCAGATCGGCATCCATGAGGCGGGTGCCGGCCAGGGACAGGCGGCCTTCGCCGGCGGCGGGCTGGCCGTTGATGCGGCTGTCGGCGAGGCGGTAGGCGAGGTCCACCCGGGGCAGGGCCGGGCCGCTGCCGAGCTGGCCGCTGGCCTTGAGGGTGGCGGAAAGGTGGGTCGGCGGCGCCTTGACGAAGCGGGACAGGTCCAGGCCTCGGGTGCGGCCGTCCACCGTGAAGGCGGTGGTAGCGCTGGTAGTGTTGGACGCGCCCAGGTCGAGGCTGCCGCTGGCCTCCAGCAGGGCCTCCTTGGCGCCGGCCTCGCCCAGGCGGGCCTGGTGTAGGGTGAGGCGCGGGCCTTCCCGGGTCAGGTCGGCGTCCAGGGTCACCCGGGGGGCGAGACGGTTTTCCAGGGCGGCCTTGAGGCGCTGCCGGGCGGCATCCGCCGTCACGGCCAGGGTGCCGTCCACCCGGGTGGCCTGGGCGCCGCGGTGCAGGGTCTGGGCATTGACCCCGGCCAGGGTCAGGGTGGCGGCCAGGGTGCCGTCCCGCAGGGTGCCCTGGCCGTGGAGCGTGCCCGGTGTTCCTTTCATTCTTTTCTCCGCGCCGCCATCGGCCAGGCGGGCGTCCAGGCTTAGGAGCAGGGGCGGCAGGGGGCTGGCGGCGGCCCGGTCGGAGGGCTTGGCCGGGGCGGTGCCGGCGGATTTGGTGGTCGGGGTGGCCGAGGTGGCCTGAGCAGCCTCGGGACGTACCGTCAGGGTCAGGCCGGCCAGGGGCAGGCGGTCCTGGTCCAGGGGGCCGGGGCGGGCGTTGGCGACGTCGAGCCGGGCGTGGGGGGCGCCGCCTTCACCGGCTTCGCTGCTCACCCGCAATTCCAGGTCCAGGCTGGCCTGGGGGGCGCCGGTGGCCCAGGCAGCCGGGTCCAGGCCGGCGATGCGGGCCTGGGCCGCGGGGACGGGCCAGGGGGCGAAGGGCGCCAGGGTGGCGGCGAGGGTGCCGCGCAGGGGGGCGGCGGCGGGTTTGGCGGTGCGGGTGGTGGCCGTGGCCTGGCCGTGGCCGGACTTGGCCGTCTGCCCATTCGTTTGACTGGTGTCCGGTACGGCTTGGGCAGCCGCTGGCGCGGCGGCGCTGGCTTGGGCGTTGATCTGGAGGGCGGCGAGGGGGCCCTTGGCCTGGGCCTCCACCTGGAAGTCCCGGCCCTCGGCGCTGCCGCTGGCCTGGAGCGAGGCGAGCACCGCTTCCGCTCCATCCAGGGCGGCGCCGTCGAGGCGGGCCTCGCCGCTGAGGCGAATCTTTTCCCAGGTGGCGGCGAGGCCGTCCAGGCGGTGATGGCGGCCGTCGCTCTCCAGCCGGGCCGCCAGGGCGGCCAGGCGCAGGGTTTCGGGCAGGGCATCGAGGTCCGGGACCGCACCGTTCGCGGGCTGGCCGTCAGCGGCCCCCTGGGGCGCCGGCAGAGTGCGCAGGATCAGCTGATCGACCCGGGCGTCGCCGATGCGCACCGCCAGGGGCAGGCGCAGGTCGGCGGGCGGGGTGGCGGGTTCGTCGCTCGGGGCGCTGGCGATCTGGACCCGGGCCGCCGCCAGGCGGGCGATGTCCAGCCGGCCCGACAGCAGGGCCGCCGGGGTCCAGGCCAGGGCCGCGTCGTCGATGCGGATGCGCGGGCCGGTCGGGCCGGCGTCGATGTCGAGCCGGGCGATGGACAGCTCGTCCCACAGCCGCCCCTGGACGCCCTCGGCCCGGACCCTGCCGCCGCTGGCCGTCTCGGCCAGGGCCAGGGCAGCGCGCAGGCCGCTTTCGCTGCCCACCAGCCAGACCGCGGTGCCGCCCAGGCCGGCCAGGGCGGCAGCCACGGCCAGGGCCATCCGGCGCCAGCGGCGCGGCGGCGTGGGGGAGGATGGCGGAGTGGCGGGAACGGCGGGAGCAGCGGATTCGGTCATGGGACGTTGCGCGTGGTGGGTCGGCAAGAAACGGTCGGCCTCAGAAGGGGCCTCAGAAGGGGCCTCAGAAGGGAATGGCGACGGAGAAGTGCAGCTGGATTTCCTTGGTGCGCTCGCCGTAGGCCAGGTCCACCGCCAGGGGGCCGGCGGGGCTCTTCCAGCGGGCGCCCAGGCCGTAGCCCACCGCCAGGCTGCTCCACTTGGCCGGCTCGTCGCTGGCGTTGCCGGCGTCCACGAAGGCGGCAACGCCCCAGGGGCTGTCGTCGATCCAGTGGGTGTATTCCCCCGACACCACGGCCAGGTAGCGGCCGCCCACCACGGCGTTGCCTTCCTTCACCCCCAGGCTCTGGTAGGTGTAGCCGCGCACCGAGCCGGTGCCGCCGGTGCGGAACAGGTAGTCCTGGGGAATACCGTCCCGGGACGGGGCCAGGGTGGCCCCCAGTTCGCCGCGCAGGGAGAGCACGTCGCGCCGGCCTACCGGGAAGTAGACCGTGGTCCGGCCTTGCAGGCGCAGGAAATTCTGGTCGGCCAGCACCCCCTTGGCGGCGCCCCCTGCCTGGGCCTGGGCTACCAGGCCGGAGCGGGGGTCGAGCAGGTTGTCCACGGTGCGCCAGGTGTACTGGACGTTGGGGGTCAGGGCGTGGAGTTCGGTGGTGGGCTCCCCGTCGATCTTGCGCTGCTCGATCTGGTAGTTGAGGGACAGGCGCATCTCGATGGAGCCGCGCAGCTGGGTGCGCACCACCCCCAGGGCGTCCCGGGTGAGCTTCATGCCCTGGATGTCGGAGGCGTCGTAGACGCCGCCCACGCTGTCCCGGGCGCCGTTTTCATGGGGCGGCAGGAAGACGTCGGCGTAGGCGGTCTGGCGCTTTTCTTCCAGGCGTACGCCGGAGGACAGTTCCCAGGCCCGGGAGAACAGGTCGGCACTGCGGTAGCCCAGTTCCACCCGGGCGCCGGTGTTGGAGCTGTAGCCGGCGCCGGTGCTGATGCGGTGGGCGGCCCGTTCCCGCACCGTCAGGCGCACCGGGGCGGTGACGGTGCCGTCCGCGCCGGGGACGGCCTCGGCATTGGCCAGTTCCACGTTGGCCGAGGAGAAGTAGGGGGTGGACTGGAGGGCGGTCTGCAAGGCGATCAGGTCCGCCTCCCGGTAGGGCTGGCCCGGATGCACGGTGCGGTTGTAGCGGGCGATCAGCGCTTCGTCGTAGCGCTCCAGGCCGTCGATTTGCAGGGGACCGAGGACGTAGCGCGCCCCCGGGGCCAGGGTCACGGCGAGGCGTGCCGTGGCGGTGTCCGGGTCCACCTCGGCCCGGCTGTCGCGCAACTGGGCCCCGGCGTAGTCCTCGGTGGTGAAGGCGGTGAGCAGGGCGGCCTTGGCCGATTCCCAATCGGCGCTGCGGAAGGGGCGGCCCGCCGGCAGCTTCCAGGCGGCGCGCAGGGCGGCCTGGCGTTCGGGGGGCAGGTCGGCGCCGTCGAAATCGATGCTCACTTCGGCGACTTGGGTACGAGGGCCGGGGTCGAGCACCAGGGCCGGGGCGCCGTCGTCGTCCGCGGTTTGGGCGCCCCCCAGGCGGGGCGAGAAATAACCTTCGGTGGCGAGCAGGCCGGGCAGACGGCGGCGCGCCTCGCGCAGCAGCAGCTCGCGGCGCTCGGCCGGGGCGGCGTCCGCCGGCAGTTCCGGGTCGAAATACTTGTCGAGGAGGGGGCGCAGCACCGCGTCGGCGCTAGCCCGGTCCTCGGCGCTGCCTTCCAGGGTCAGGCGGTAGGCCGGGGCGGCGGCGGCCGGGCCGGCCGGAGCCAGGTAAAGCGGCAGGCCCAGCGCCAAACACAAGGCCATGCCCCGGGCGGTCGCCAGGGCCTGGCGGGGGGCGATGCGGCGCGGCCCCATGGCGCGGCGGCTCATGCCCGGGCCGGGCGGCGTTCCGCCAGCCCCAGGGCGACGCCGCTGGCGACGATGACGGCCATGCCGGTGAAGGCCAGGGAATCCGGCAGGTGCCCGAACACGATGGCCCCCAGGGCGGTGGCCCAGAACAGCTGCACGTAGAGGAAGGGCGACAGGGTGGTGGCCGGGGCGTGGCGGAAGGCCGAGATGAGCAGCAGATGGCCGGTGCCGCCCCACATGCCCATGGTCGCCATCAGCCCGGCCTGGCCCAGGGTGGGCAGGGGGCCGCCCCAGAACAGGGGCAGGGCCAGGGTCATGGTCACCGTGCCGGCCAGGGCGGTGTAAAAGAGCATGGTCAGGGTGTTCTCGGTGGGCGAGAGCTGGCGGGTGAGGATCTGGTACACCGCGTAGCAGGCGGCGCAGGCCAGGGCCCAGCTGATGCCCTCGGCGTTGACCGCCGGCCCGGGGCGGGCGATCAGCAGGACGCCGACGAATCCGGCGGCGACGATGGCCCAGCGTTGCGGCGTCATCTTCTCCTTGAGCCAGGGGCCGGCCAAGAGGGCCACCAGCAGCGGGGTGATGAAGATGATGGCGGTGGTTTCGGCCAGGGGCATCACCCGAAAGGCGGCCATGGCGAAGCCGGTGACGCCCACCAGCAGCACGGCGCGGACGATCTGGCGGGCCGGCCGGGTGGTGGCCACCAGGCCCCGGCCCATGCGCGGGCCGAGCACCGCCACCATGAACAGGCAGTGCACCAGGTAGCGGATCCAGACCAGCAGGGGCACCTCGAAGGTCTTGGCCAGGGTCTTGGAGGTGACGTCGAGAAGGGCGAAACAGAGGGTGGCGCAGACCATCAGGGCGATGCCGCGCAGGGGATTGTGGGTTGGGGGCATGGATATTGTTGTTGTTTGTCGTGGCGTGAGCGGGCGCCGGGTCACCCTTCCGGGCGGCCCCGGTGGGCGATCCAGCGGTTGAGCAGGGCCCGGGCGGCGGGGATGGTCTCGCCGGCGGTCAGGCCCACCGGGCCAGTGCCGGCGGCCACCAGGGCGTCGGCGGCGGCGCCGTGCAGGTGCACCGCCGCCTCCACGGCCGGCCCCGGGGGCCAGCCTTGGGCGAGCAGGGCGGTGACGATACCGGTGAGCACGTCGCCCATGCCGGCGGTGGACATGCCCGGGTTGCCGCTCGGGTTGATCGCCCAAGCGGTGGGCAGGCCGTCCGGGTCTGGGGTGGCGCTGCCGGGCGGATGGGCCAGCACCGTGCCGCAGCCCTTCAGCGCCACATGGGCGTTGAAGTGGGCTGCCAGGTCTCGGGCGGCGGCAATGCGGTCGGCCTGGACGGCGGTGGTGGTGGTGGCAAGTAAACGGGCCGCCTCGGTTGGATGGGGGGTGATGATGGTGGCGGCGGCCCGGGTCGTGGTCCGGCGGGCCAGGTCACTATCCTGGGCGATCAGGTTGAGGGCGTCGGCGTCGAGCACCAGGGACATGGGCAGGGCCAGGGCGGCCGCCAGGGCGACCCGGGCATCGTCGCTCTGCCCCAGCCCCGGCCCCACGGCCAGGGCCGAGAGGGGTTCGCCGAGCAGGGCCGCGCCCCGGCGCAGCATGAGTTCCGGATGGGCCGGGTCCAGGGCCGGGCCCCGGGGATCGACGATGCCCACCAGGGTCCGTCCGGCGCCGAGGAACAAGGCGGCCCGGCCGGCCAGCAGTGCCGCCCCGACCATGCCCGGGGCGCCCCCCAGGATGCCGGCGTTGCCGTGGCGGCCCTTGTGGCTGTTCTTGTCCCGGGGAAGAAGCCAGGGGGCGAAGTCGGCAGGGGCCAGCAGGCGGCCCGGGGGAAGATCGTGTGCGCTTGCCGGGGCAAGGGCGTCGCCGGCAGGGGCCACGCCCAGGTCCGCCACCCGCACCTCGCCGGCCAGGTCCGGTCCGTCGGCGGTGTGCAGGCCGGGCTTGTCGGCCAGGAAGGTGAGGGTGTGGGTGGCCGGCAGCGCCCCGCCCCAGGCCCGGCCGGTATCGGCGTCCAGCCCGGAGGGCACGTCCAGGGCTAGCACCGGGCAGCGGTCCCGCTCCGCCAGGCGCCGGGCCTCGGCGCTCCAGCCGGCGTAGGGGGCGCCCAGGTCCCGGGCCAGGCCGATGCCGAACAGGCCGTCCACGATCAGGCCCCAGGCCGGGCCGGCAGTGTCGGGGGTATTGGCGGGAATGTCGTTGGTGATGGCGCCGCCCGCATCCAGCCAGCCCTGGCGGGCGGCTGAGGCGTCGGGGGACAGCCGGGCTGGATCGGCCCGGGAGACGAGCATCACCTCGATGTCGGCCTGCTTGAGACGGGTGGCGCAGACGAAGGCGTCGCCCCCGTTGTTGCCGGGGCCGGCCAGCACCAGCACCGGCCGGGCGTCGTCGATGCGCAGGTTCTCGGCCCAGCGGGCGGCCGCCTCGCCGGCCCGGACCATCAAGGGCTGGCCGGCGTGGGCGGCTTCCAGCCGGCGCAGGGCGCTGGAAGCGAGCAGGAGGCGGGAGTAGGGGGATGCCATGCCCCGATTCTAAGCCGGGAGCGCCCGGCTGGGGATGGGGGCGTTGCCGCCGACATGGCGCCGGGTACTGGGGTTGGGGCTGGGGCCAGGTTTCGGCGGCGGCCGGGGAATCACCGCTCCGCTGTGGACCATCCGCCCCCCAGGGCGCGGAACAGGGCCACGTCGTTGGCGACGACCAGGCGCCGCACGTCCACCAGGGCCTGCTCGGATTCGAATTGGCTGCGCTGGGCGTCAAGGACTTCCAGGTAGCCGGCCACGCCCTTCTCGTGGCGGCGCTGGGCCAAGCGCAGGCGTTCCCGCTCGCCGGCGGCGACCCGGCGCTGGGCCTGCCATTGCACCGCCAATTGCTCCCGGGCGGCCAGGGCGTCGGCCACCTCGCGGAAGGCGGTCTGGATGGCCTGCTCGTAGGCCACCACGGCCATGTCCTTGCGCACCTCGGCCAGGTCCAGGCTGGCCTTGTTGCGGCCGCCGGCGAAGATCGGCAGGGTGATGCGGGGGGCGAAGGACCACAGCCGGGTGCCGGCGTCGAACAGGCCGGCGAAACCAGGGCTGGCGGTGCCGGCCTCGCCGGTGAGCTGGACGCTGGGGAAGAAGGCGGCCCGGGCGGCGCCGATGTTGGCGTTGGCCCCACGCAGGCGCTGTTCGGCCTGGCGGATGTCGGGACGACGTTCGAGCAGGTCGGCGGGCAGGCCGGCGGCCAGGGGCAGCAGCTTCAGGTCGTCGAGGCGGGCCTGGGGCGCCAGCCGTTCGTCGAAGTCGCCCACCAGCAGTTGCAAGGCGTGCAGGGCCTGGCGGCGCAGACGCTCCCGCTCGGCCAGGGCGGCCCGGGCGGTTTCCGCCTGGGTCTCGGCGCTGCTCAGTTCGATGGCGCTGGCCAGCCCCCGGGCGTGACGGGCGCGGGCGATCTTCAGGGCCGCCTCCCGGGATTCCAGGGCCTGACCGGCCAGGTCGGCCTGCTCCGCCAGGGCCAGGTGGCCGGCGTAGACCGTGGCCACTTCGGCCACCAGGGCCACCTGGGCGGCGTGGCGGGCTTCCTCGGTGGCCAGGTATTCGGCCAGCATTGCCTGGTTGAGGCTGCGCACCCGGCCGAAGAAGTCGAGTTCGAAGGCGCTTACCCCGACGGCGGCCCGGTATTCCTGGCCGAAGGCGCTACCGCCGCCCTGGGCAGAGGGCAGGGGCGCCCGGCCTCGGGTCAGGCCGCCGCTGGCGTCGATGGACGGCAGGCTGGCGCTGGCCTGAATGGCGTAGAGGGCGCGGGCCTCCTCGATGCGCAGGGCGGCCAGGCGCAGGTCCCGGTTGCGTTCCAGGGCCTTGGCCACCAGTTGGCGCAGGCGTGGGTCGAGGAAGGCCTGGCTCCAGTCTTCCGGCGCCCGGGCCCCATTGTCAGCCGTGCCGGCAGCAGTGCTGACAATGGGGGCGTCCGCCGGATAGGCGGTGGGGATCGGGGCGGCCGGGCGCTCGTACACCGGGGCCAGGGTGCAGGCGCTGGCGAGCAGGGCGGCCGCCAGAACGGCGGCCGGACTCCGGCGGGAAAAAGGTGGGCGCATCATGATTCGGTCTCGGTGGCCGGCAGGGCGGGGGCGGCGCGCTGGCCCTGCCGCCGGGCGATGAGCAGGTTGATCAGGTAGAAGAACAGGGGCACCAGGAACACCGCCAGCACGGTGGCGGTGACGATGCCGCCCAGCACCGCCGTGCCGATGGCCGTCTGGGCGCCGGAGGCGGCCCCCGTGGCCAGGGCCAGCGGGACGACGCCGAAGCCGAAGGCCAGGGAGGTCATGACGATGGGGCGCAGGCGCAGCCTGGCCGCTTCCAGGGACGCTTCGAACAGGCCCATGCCGTCCCGGTAGAGGTCCTTGGCCACTTCGACGATGAGGATGGCGTTCTTGGCCGAGAGGCCCACCGTGGCGATCAGGCCGACCTTGAAGTAGATGTCGTTGGGCATGTCGCGCAGCATCACGGCGAGCAGGGCGCCGATCACCCCCAGGGGCACTACCAGCATCACCGCGGCCGGGATCGCCCAGCTCTCGTATAGGGCGGCCAAGGCGAGGAACACCACCAGGATGGAGAGGGCGAAGAGCAGTGGCGCCTGCTTGCCGGACTGTACTTCCTCGTAGGATTGGCCGGTCCATTCGAAGCCGACGCCGGCAGGCAATTCACCCACCAGGGCGGCCATGCGCGCCATGGCCTCGCCGCTGCTGTGGCCCGGCGCGGCATTGCCGTTGATGGTGAACGACGGGTAGCCGTTGTAGCGGGTCAACTGGGGCGGCCCCACCCGCCAGGCGAAGCGGATGAAGGTGGACAGGGGCACCAGCTCGCCGGCGGAGTTGCGCACCCGCAGCCGGTTGAGGTCGTCCGGGGAAACCCGGTAGCGGCCGTCGGCCTGGACGATCACCTTGCGCACCTGGGAGCCGTGCATGAAGTCGCCCACGTAGTCCGAGCCGAACATGGTGGCCAGGGTGGCGTTCACCTCGTCCAGGCTGATGCCCATGGTTTCCATCTTCTTGCGGTCGATGTCGATGGCCACCTGGGGGATGTCCACCTGGCCGGCGTAGATGACGTTGCTCAGGGCCGGATCGCCGGCGGCGGCCTTGATCAGGGCGTTGCGCGCCTCGACCATGGTGTCCCGGCCGACGCCGTTGCGGTCTTGCAGGCGCAGGTCGAAGCCGCCGGACGAGCCCAGTTCCGGCAGGGCCGGGCTGTTCATGGCCAGCACCAGCCGGTCCGGGCGGCCGGCGAAGTGGGCGTTGATGCGGTCGACGATGGCCTGGACCTGGGATTCCTTGCCGCTGCGCTCGCTCCAGTCCTTGAGGGTGACGAAGACCATGCCGCCGCCCGGGCCGGAGCCGAAGTTGTTGAAGCCGCCCAGGGCGAAGGCGTACTTCACCGGTTCCTTTTCCAGCAGGTAGGTTTCGACTTCGCCCAGGGCGTTCATGGCCTCGTACAGGGTGGCGCCCTGGGGCTCGGCCAGCATCACCATGAAGTTGCCCTGGTCCTCGTCGGGCAGGAAGGCGGTGGGCAGCTGCCAGAAGGCCAAGGCCACGGCGGCGACGATGGCGGCATAGGCCGCCATGCCCCGCGCCGGACGGCGCAGGATGCCGCCCACGGCGCGGCCGTAGCGCTCGGTGCCGTGGCGGAAGCTGCGGTTGAACCAGCCGAAGAAGCCGCGCTTCTCCTGGTGTTCCGCGTCCACCGGCTTGAGCAGGGTGGCGCACAGGGCCGGGGTCAGCGACAGGGCGAGGAAGGCCGAGAAGCCGATCGACACCGCCAGGGTCACGGCGAACTGGCGGTAGATGTTGCCCACGGCGCCGGGGAAGAAGGCCATGGGCACGAACACGGACACCAGCACCACGGTGATGCCGACGATGGCGCCGCTGATCTGGCCCATGGCCTTGACCGTGGCCCGGTAGGGGGGCAGCCCTTCCTCGACCATGATCCGTTCGGTGTTCTCCACCACCACGATGGCGTCGTCCACCAGGATGCCGATGGCCAGCACCATGCCGAACATGGTCAGCACGTTGATCGAGTAGCCCAGGCCGAACAGCACGGCGAAGGTGCCGAGCAGGGCCACCGGCACCACCAGGGTGGGGATCAGGGTGGCGCGCACGCTCTGCATGAACAGGTACATCACGGCGAACACCAGGGCCACCGCTTCGAGCAGGGTGGTGACCACCTTGCGGATCGAGATCTCGACGAAGGACGAGGTCTCGTAGGGAATCTGGTATTCGACCCCCGGCGGCAGCAGTTTGGCCTGCTCGTCCATGATGCGGCGGATCTCGCCGGCCACCGCCACGGCGTTGGAGCCGGCGGCGAGCTTGATGCCCAGGGCGGTGGCCGGGCGGCCGTTGACCCGGGACGAGAAGGCGTAGTCGCTGGCCCCCAGCTCGACCCGGGCCACGTCGCGCAGCAATACGGCGGAACCGTCGGCCCGCACCCGCAGGGGAATGGCGCCGAAGGCCTCGGGGGTGGTGAGCTGGCTGTCGGATACCAGGCTGGCATTGATCGGCGCCGAGGCCGGCACGTTGTTCGCCCCCAGGTCGCCGACGGTGACCCGGGCGTTGTAGCTGCGGATCTTGGCGGCGATGTCGGAGGCGGTCAGGTCCAGGGCGGTCAGGCGCTCCGGGTCGGGCCAGATGCGCATGGCCTTTTCTGCGCCCCAGAAGGCAACCTGGCCTACCCCGGGCACCCGGCGCAGCACTTGCAGGATCTTGGCCGAGGACAGCTCGCCCAGGTCCACCTCGTCGATGTCGGGGCGGTTGGAGGAAAGGCTGACCACCATCTGGATGTTGTCCGCCGCCCGCTCCACCTGGATGCCGTAGCGGCGCACCGTTTCGGGCAGGCGCGGTTCCACCGACTTGAGGCGGTTCTGCACTTCCACCGCCGCCAGGTCCAGGCTAACTCCCTGGCGGAAGGTCAGGTTGATGTAGGCGCCGCCGCTGCTGCTGGTGGCGGAGGTGTACATCAGCCCCGGGGCGCCGTTCATTTCGCGCTCGATCAGGGTGGTGACGGCTTCTTCCACCACCTTGGCCGAGGCCCCCGGGTAGGTGGCCGAGACGCTGACCACCGGCGGGGCGATGTTGGGGTACTGGGCCACGGGCAGGCCCCGGATCGCCAGCACCCCGGCCAGGGAGATGAGGAGGGCAATGACCCAGGCGAAGACCGGCCGGTCGATGAAGAAATGGGCCATTCAGCGCGCCTCCGCGGTGGAGGCGGCCGGGGACGGCGTGTCCTTGGCCCCCAGGGGGCGGGCGGCGGCCTGGCTGCCCGGGGCGAACTGGGCGACGTTCTGCACGATCACCCGTTCGCCGCCGCGCAGGCCCTCGGTCACCAGCCAGTCGCGGCCGTCCATGCGCTCGGCCCGCACCGGGACGTCGGCCACCTTGCCCTGGGTGTCCACCGTGCGCACGCTGGCGCCGGTGGCGCCGCGCAGCAGGGCTTCCCGGGGGATGCGTACCACGCCGGGATCGACCGCGCTGCTCAAGTGCACCTCCACGTAGGCGCCGGGCAGCAGTTGCCGTTCCGGGTTGGGGAAGAGGGCGCGCATGGCGATGCTGTCGGTGCCCGGGTCCACCGCCAGGTCGGCAAAGAGCAGCTTGCCCTCGTGGCCGTAGGGCCGTCCGTCGGGTAGCACCAGGCGCACCGGCAGGGCGCCGGACTTGTCCGGCCCGGCGATGCGGCCGGCCTGGATATCCCGTTGCAGGGCGAACACCTCGCTGGCGGGGCGGGAAAAATTGACGTAGATCGGATCGATCTGCTCGATGCGGGTCAGGGGCGTCGGCGCGTCCTGGCCCACCAGGGCACCCTCGGTCACCAGGGCGCGACGGGCCCGGCCGGCGATGGGGGCGGTGACGCTGGCGTAGCCCAGGTTCAGCTCGGCGCGGCGCAGTTCGGCCCGGGCCGAGGCCACGTCGGCCCGGCTGCGGGATTCGGCCGCCACGGCTTCGATGTGGTCCCGCTCGCTGATCGCCCGTTCCGCCACCAGGTCCTTGTAGCGGGCCAACTGGTCGGAGGCGGCGGCATGCTCGGCCTCGGCCCGGGCCAGGGCGCCCCGGGCGGCGTCCAGGGTGGCCTGAAGGGGCTTGGGATCGATGCGGAAGAGCACCTCGCCCTCGCGTACGTCCTGGCCTTCCTGGTAGCGCCGCTCGATGACGATGCCGGCCACCCGGGCGCGCACCTCGGCGCTGCGGAAGGCTTCCAGCCGGCCGGGCAACTGGGTGGTCAGGGACTCGGGCCGGGGCGTGGCGACGATCACCACCGCTTCCGGCGCGGGGGGCGGCGCGGCGGGGGGCTCCTTGCCGCAGGCGGCGAGCAGGGGGAGGGCCGCGGCGAGCGCCAGGGCGGCAGGAGAGGGACGGCAGGAGCAGGAGCGGGTCGTCATGAGCGGGGGGCGACGGCCCGGCGCCGTGGATGGGCGGGGCGGTCGTGATCGGTGGTTGTCGTTGGCGCCGGTGGTTGCGCTGCCGCCTGCCTGGGCCGAAAGGGGAAAACCGGCCCTCGTGGGACAATGGCCGGAGTTGGCTCAAGCCCATGCCGGCCTGTGAAGCGGGGGGGACGGTGGCTGCGGATCGGTGGATTCGATCCATGGCGATTCGTCCTGCATGGCTGCGTCGGCACTGGCGGAGGGGCCTTGCCCGGCGCAGGGCAAGGCGGGAATCGTCGGGGGCGAGTCCGGCGATTTCAGCACCGCGGCATTGTGCAGAGAGTACGATTATAAATACAACCGTATTTATGTAACCGATTTTGCATGGGAGGGAGGATGGCGCGTTACCAGGCAGTGGACCGGAACAGTGTGCTCGACGCGGCGGAGCTGATCGTCCGCACCAAGGGCATCGCTGCCCTGACTTTCGATGCGGTGGCCAAGGCCGCCGGCATTTCGAAGGGCGGGGTGCAATCGAGCTTCGGCACCAAGGACCGCCTCATCGCGGCCATGTACGAGCGCTGGGGCGGCGAGTTCGAGGCCCTGGTGGCCCGGCTGGCCGGCCCGGAGCCGACGCCCGAGGCCCTGGCCCGGGCCCACGTGGAGGGCACCCGGCGCACCGACAAGGCGGAGGGCGACCGGGCGGCGGGGATGATGGCGGCCTTGCTCAATTCGCCCAACCACCTGAAGGGCGTCCAGGCCTGGTACAAGCAGCGCCTCGATGGCATCGACACGGACAGCCCCGAGGGGCGCCGCATCCGCCTGGCCTTCATCGCCTGCGAGGGGGCGTTCATGCTGCGCTACTTCGGCTTCATGAAGATCAGCCAGCGGGAATGGCGCGAGCTGTTCGCCGACATCCTGGCGCTGATGGATGGGGCCGCGCCGGCCATGCCGGCACCCTCCGGGGCCTGAGGGAAGGGCGTCAGGCCCGGGCTGCGTATTCCCGCGCCGTGAGCAGGGTGCGGGCGTGGATGGTCACCGTGTCGGCGATGTCCCGGGCGTAGCCACCGGCCATGGCGATGGCCACCGGCACGCCGTGGGCGCGACAGGCGTCCAGTACCCGCCGGTCCCGGGCGGCCAGGCCGTCCATGGTCAAGGACAGGCGACCGAGGCGGTCCCCCGCGTAGGGATCGGCGCCGGCCAGGTAGATGGCCAGGTCGTAGGGGCCGGCGGCGAAGGTGGCGGCCAGGCCCTGTTCCAGAGCGGCCAGGTAGGCGTCGTCGCCGGTGCCGTCGGGCAGCTCGATGTCCAGGTCGCTCACGGCTTTGTCGAAGGGAAAGTTGCGGGCGCCGTGGATCGAGAAGGTGAAGGCGTGGGGATCGCCGGCCAGGATGGTGGCGGTGCCGTTGCCCTGGTGCACGTCGGCGTCGATCACCGCCACCCGGCGCACCGCGCCTTCCGCTGCCAGGACGCGCACCGTCACCGCCGCGTCGTTGAACACGCAGAAGCCTTCGCCCCGGTCGCGGTGGGCGTGGTGGGTGCCGCCGGCCAGGTTGGCCGCCACCTTTCCCCCGGCCAGGGCCGAGCGGGCCGCCGCCAGGGTGGCGCCGGCGGAACGGCGTGAGCGCTCCACCATTTCCGCCGACCAGGGAAAGCCGATCTGTTTCATCTCCGCCGGGGTCAGCTCCCCCGCAGCCACCCGGGCCACGTAGCCCGGGCAGTGAGCCAGGGCCAGCTGGGCGTCGCTGGCCGGCGGTGGCAGGTGAAAATCGCCCGGGGCGAAGGTGCCGGAATAGAGCGCCGCCTGGCGCAGCCGGGCGTACTTGCTCATGGGAAAGCGGTGCCCCTCGGGCAGGGGCAACACGAATACGTCGGTGTAGAAAAGCTGCATGGCGGTGGGGCGGGAACGGGGCGTGGCAACGGCCAATGCGTGGCAACGGCCATTCTGCGCCAATCAGGGGCGGGGTGCGTCCAGACTGCGCCACAGCCGGGGCCACGCCTCGGCCCAGCAGCAGTGGTGGTCGAAGCCGGGTTCGACGCGCACCTCGGGGCGTTCCACGGGCGGGTAGCGGTCGTAGCGGTCCGCATAAGCGGCGGCGATGGCCGGGGGCATGATCTCGTCCCGGGCGCCGACGAAGTGCCATTGCCGCACGTGGCGCAGGGCAGCGGCGGCGTCGGCCGGGTTGAGGGACCCGGTCAGCGGCGTCACGCGGTGGTGGGTCGTCCAGGCCTGGTGGTCCAGGTTGCCGGCGACCGTGACCAGCCGGTCCACGTCCTGGCGCCGGGCGGCGACCAGGGCGGCGACGGCGCCGCCGCCGGAATAGCCCACCAGGGTGAGCGTCCGGGCGCCGGACTGCCGCTTGAGAACGTCCAGGGCGTCGTTGGTTGCGGCCACCACTTCCTCCGCGAAACGCTTGCCGGTCCAGTAGGCGGCGGCGCAGCCCGTTGCCTCGGCATCGACGAACTGGCACGGGCGGGCCAGATAGGCCGCATTGCCCTCGGGTTGCGCCAGTGCCATGGCGAGGACCAGCGGATTCCTCGGCGTCGGGTCGGGGGACGGTTGCGTCGGCGTCAGCCAGGCCAGGCCATCGCCTTCCAGGTAGACGGTGAGCCGACGGCTTTCGGGATCGGGGTAACGGCCGGGCCGCCAGGCGACCAGCTCGAATCCGGCCGTGGCGATGCGCTCCAGCCGCCAGCCGCGGGCTTGGGCGAGCCGGTCGTAAGCCTCTTGGCGCTCCGCGCCGGAGGGGATGGTGCTGCACGCGGCGAGCGCGAGCAGAAGGAGCAGGCCGAAACGTCTCATGTGCTTGCCATGCCCGAGCCGATGCGGGAGTGCGTTTGACTTGGCGTTCGCAGAGGCATGGATAGCGGCGACGGCTGTCTTTGCATCAAGTCCGGATCGCCACGGCGGCGAAGAAACAGTAGCCGACGTTGCGCACGGTATTGAGGGGCAGGGCAATGCCGGCGGCGTCCTCGACTTTACGGCGCAGGCGGCGCATCTGGGTATCCAGGCGGCGCTGGTCGTAATTGAGGAAATCCTCCCCCAGGGCGGCAACGATGTCCTGCCGGCTGATGGTGTCGCCCTGCCGCGCCATCACGGCATGCAGCACGATGCAGTCCTGATGGGACAGGTGGATGGGCTGGTGGCCGGGTGGGGTCAGGCGCCGGGACGCCAGTTCCAGCAACCAGGCCGGGGCGTTGGGCTGGATGCCTGCGAGCCGGCGGTCGAGGGCCGAGAGGATGGCGGCGATTTCATCCAGGTCGGACGTCTTGGGCAGGTAGTGGTCGGCGCCGTCGGCCAGGCCGGCCACCCGGTCCGGGATGGCGCTGCGTGCCGTGAGGACGACGATGCCCAGGGGGCTGCCGCCGTCGCGCAGCTCCCGGATCAGGTCCATGCCATCGCCGTCGGGCAGGCCCAGGTCGATGACGGCGATGCGGTGGCGGGCCGCGTCGTAGCACGCCCGGAAGGCGCTCAGGTCGGCGACGGCCTCCACCGTCCAGCCGGCCTGGCCGAGAAAGGTGGCAAGCTCGTGCCGCAGGATGTCTTCGTCTTCGAGCAGGATGAGGTGGCCGGTCATGTGCGTGTTTTGCCAGGCGTTTGAGGCCGGCCTTGTACTCGGGCGTTGCCCCGGGGCGGGGAGGGATGGGGTGCTATTCTAACGAGCTATGAGACGTGTCTACATGCTTGTGCTGGCGCTATGGTTGTTCATGCCCCTCGGGGCCCAGGCCCAGCGTCCGTTGCTTCTTGCCGCCGATACGCCCAACGTCTCCGGAACCGGCGCATTGTCGCTTTTTCAGGATGGATCGGGGGAGACAGATCCCGGCCGGATTCTGGCCGAGGCACCCTGGCAGCCGCTGCCCGGCGAACTCGGCGTGGGCTATACGCCCGATACCCTATGGCTGAAGCTGGTAGTGGTGCGGGACAAGTCGGCCCCCGCCGAGTGGGTGCTCAACCTCGGCAATGCCCTGGTCGACGACGTGGAGCTTTTCCGCCAGGCGCCCGGCGGCGGATGGGAGCGTTCCCGGGCCGGTGAGAACCTGGACCGGGCCGCATGGCCCCTCGATGCCCGCAACGCCGCTTTTCCGCTGATCCTGCCAGCGGGGGAGGCGGTGACGCTGCTGATCCGGATCACCTCGCGCAACGCAATTTCCAGCGCGGTCGATGTCTGGCAGCGCGATGCGTTCGACAGCTTTTCACGCCGGGAAATGCTGTATTACGGGCTCTACTTCGGCTGCTACCTGCTGCTGATCGTCCTGCACATTTTCTTCTGGCGCATGACGAAGGAGGCCCAGAGCGGCTGGTACCTGCTCTACGTCGCGCTAGCCATCACAATCCAGATGCTGACGGCGGGGATTCCCCAATGGATCTTCCGGATACCGGGGAGCATTTCCGACCTGGTGCTGGCGTGCAGCATCTGCCTCGCCCTCATCGTGGGGACCAAGTTCGCCGTTCTGCAACTTGAGCTGGCCTCGGTCTGGCCGCGCTTTTCCACGGCATTCATCGGCACGGTGACCTTGCTCGGCCTCCTGTTCATGGGGCTCGTCCTCAAGGTGGGCTACGCCGAGGGGGTCGTCCCGGCACAGCTGCTGTCGTTGCTGCTGGTCGTGCTGATGACGGGGCTCAGCGTTTATTTATTGCTGCGCGGCCACCGCCCGGCGCGGTTCTTCCTCTTTGCCTTCGGCATCTACTATGTCGGGATCGGCATCAGCTTCCTGCGCAATCTGTCCGTTTTTCCCTCCAACGTATGGACCGTCAATGCGGCGTCCCTGGGAACCCTGATCCACATCCTGGCCATGAGCATGCGGCTGCATGCGCGCTACGACCTGCTGCGCCGGCAGGCGGCCGAGGCCCAGGAGCGGGCCATGCGGGCGGTGCGCAAGCTGAACGAGGGCCTTGAGGAAGAAGTGGCCGTGCGCACGGCCGACCTGGAGCACGAAATCGAGCGGCGCAAGTTACTGGAAAACGAGCTGCGGACGGCGCTGGAGACCGAACGGCGCATCAAGGAAGAGCAGCGCAGTTTCGTCGCCATGGTGTCCCATGAATTCCGCACTCCGCTGGCCATCATCAACGTGACTGCACAGCAGATCGCGCTTAATCCAGGGGCGCCCTGGGACGAGGTGGTGGGCCGCTGCCAGAACCTGCGCAGCACGGTCCGGCGGATGTCGGACTTGGTGGATAACTGCCTGGCGAGCGACCGCATGGACATGGACATGCCCGTCTTCTCCCCGCGGCCGTGCAACCTGCCGGAACTGCTCGGCGAGCTGGTGCAGGAGTGGCCGGAAGGCAGGATCGAGGCCGATTGGCAGGGGGTGCCGGAAGGCTTCTTCTGCGATCCCGGCCTGGTGAAGGTGGCGCTGCGCAACCTGCTGGCCAATGCGGACCGGCATGCTCCCCAGGACGAGACGGTTTCGCTGCGCGCAACGGCGGGTGCCGATGGCGGGGTGCGGGTCGAAATCTGTAACGGCGGCTCGCCCATTCCTGCGGAGGAGGTGCCGCGGCTTTTCCTGAAATATTTCCGGGGACGCCTGTCGCAGCACCGCCCCGGAGCAGGGCTGGGCCTGCATCTGGTCCGGCAGATCGCGGAAATCCACGACGGCTCGGTCTGGCTTGAGCACGGGGGTGAAAGCGATAGAATCCAGTTCAGTTTTTCCATGCCGGTACGGGGGCTAGCGAGCGCAACCCCTTGATGCACGCGGCCGGGCGCGCCCTTGGGGGCCGTCGCCGGCAAGGGCCGCCGATATTCCGGGCAACACGGCCACCGGCCACCGTTCGCGCGGAGGCGGTTTGGCGTTGCCCGCCCCGGCAAATCCCACGGGGATCCGTCCCCTCTTCGTATTCGAGTCCGCAATGAACCCGTCACCCGCCATCCTGTCTCCCTTGCCGTCCGTCCCTTCCCGCCCGGCGACCCCCGAGGCGGAATGGCTGGACATCGCGGCCCGTACCCCGGATGCCTGCCGTCAGGCCGTGGCGGCGGTGGTGCGCGAGCACGGGCCGGAGCTGGCGGCCCATTTCTACGGGGCCATGATGGCCGACCGCGATGCGGCCCATTTTCTCGACCACACCATCGTCAACGAGCGCCTGCGCGGTTCCATGACCCGCTGGCTGGAAGAGGTCTTCGCCCAGGAGCTGCGCGACGAGGCCCAGGCTGCCGCCGTGGTGGCCCACCAGCGCCACGTCGGCGAGGTCCATGCCCGCATCCGTCTGCCCATCTACCTGGTGGCTCGGGGTGCCCGGGTGCTCAAGGCCGCCATTTATTCCCGCCTGGCGGAGCGGAACCTGTCGCCCCAGGACCACCTGCGCGCCCTGCCTTACGTGGGGCAGGTGATGGATCTGGCGCTGGAACTGATGAGCGCCGCCTTCGTGCGCAACTCGGAGCGCAGCGCCAGGGCCGACGAGGCCTACCGGCTGTTCTCCCTGGGCCAGAACATGTCGGTGGAGCGGGAGCGGCAGCGCTCGGTGCTGCTCGAATGGGGGCAAGAGGTGCTGTTCATGCTGCACCGGCCGAGCAGCCGGGCGGTGCTGCCCAACCTGGCCCATTCCGAGTTCGGCCTGTGGCTCAACCACAAGGCGCGCATGATGTTCGAGGGCTCGGAGGAACTGGGCCAGATCCAGGACATCGTGGAGCGGGTCGACAGCGCCCTGCTGCCCCAGCTGCGGGTGGCCGATCCGGCGGCGCCTCAGCTTAACGCCCTGGTGGGGGAGTTCTACGGCGAGCTGGACAGCCTGAAGTTTCTGCTCTCATCCCTGTTCGAGCGCTACCTGGAGGTGGAAAACGGCCGGGACGCCCTGACCCGGCTGCTCAACCGGCGCTTCCTGCCCTCGGTGCTGAGCCGGGAAATCGCCCTGTACCGGGGTGAGAGCCAGGGGTTCGCCCTGCTGCTGCTGGACATCGACCACTTCAAGAACATCAACGACGGCTACGGCCACGACGCCGGGGACGCGGTGCTGCAACAGGCCTCCGCCCTGGTGCTCAACGCCGTGCGCAGCGGCGATTTCGTCTTCCGCTACGGCGGCGAGGAAATCCTGGTGATCCTGGTGGAGGTGAACGCCGATGCCGCCCTGCGCATCGCCGAGGGCATCCGGCAGAAGTTCGATGCCGGCGAATTCCTCATCAGCGACGGGCGGACCCTGCACGTCACCGTTAGCGCCGGCGTGGCCCAGTTCGACGGCCACCCGGACTACCAGTACCTGATCAACCGGGCCGACGCGGCCCTCTACGCTGCCAAGCAGCAGGGCCGCAACCGGGTCTGCCAGGCGCCGGAGGGGTAGGGCCGCAAGGGGCGGGGCCTTCCGCCCTGTTTCTGCTTTTCCCCTTTTTCCTGGGCTTTTTCCTTTTGCCTGTCCTGGACCGATCAGTCCCGGGGCAGGGTGTCACCCACCTGGGCCGTGGCGTACCAGGCCAGGGTGGCGTTCACCGCATCGGCCGGGGCGTCGGCCGACGGCGACCAGGACACGTAGTCCGCGTCGAGAATAGGCTGATAGGGCCCGTGCTTGACCTCGAAGATCACCCCGCCCACGTCCAGGGACAGCACCGCGTGCCAGCCTCCGGCCGGCGTTTCCAGGGTCAGGGCGTCCTCGCCCAGCACGCTGCGCCGCGTCACCGTGCCGGCCTCGTCGAAGTGCAGCACCACGAAGCGGCCGCGCAGGGGGTAGAGCAGTTCCCAGGTATGGGGGTGGCGATGGGGGCGGACGTAGGTGTCCGGCTCCATGGCGATGGCCAGGCGCTGGATTGGGTCTTCCAGCCGGGGGTGCAGGTTGAGGTTGGCGCGGCGGCGGGGAGAGGCCTGGGCCTGGGCCGACAGGGCGTCGAGCTGCTGGGGAGTGATCTGTTGCACCATGATTGCGCGGGAAAGTAGGAGGGTGAGGGCGCCGGCGAACGGCGGGGCGCCATTCTGCCCCCGTCCCGGAACGGCGTGAAGGGCGAGGCGGGACGGCGGAATATGAATTCGAAATGAATTTTGTCGCGCTTGGGAGTTCCAATGCCCAAGGCCCCGAGTAGGGGGCGGGAGCGCGGTCATGGGGAATGGGCATCCGGGCCCGGGGGCGATGGCCCTGGGCGAAAGCGGGCAAGGCAGGGCAGGGCGGCGGCCCGGCTGGGTGCCGTCTTGGTTGGCCGGCACCCTGGCCTGGGTCGAGCCTTTCGCCGCGTTGCCGCCCTGGCTGCGCCGCCGGGGCGCCGTGGCCCTGGGGCTGGGCGTAGCGGCCCTGGCTCTTCTGGCCGGACTGCTGGCCGGCGGCGATGGGTTGGTGCCCGGCGCGGCGCATGCCGTGCTGGCGGCGACCCTGCTGCTGGCGGCCGCTTCCCTGGCGTTGCTCGTGACGGCGCTATTGCGTCAGCAGCACCTGTACCGCGAACTGGCCGGGCGGCTGCGGGAAGCGGGGGGCATGGATCTGCTTACCGGTGTGGCTGGCCGCAGCCGTTTCGCCGAGGCGGTGGAGCGGGAGTACGGCCGCTTTCGCCGTTATGAGCAGCCAGTGGCGGCGATCTGCCTCCAGGTGGATTTTTTCAACCGCCTGGCCGACGCCTATGGCGAGGACATGGCCGACCGGCTGCTGGTGCGGCTTGCGGCCCTGGTGCGGCAGGAATTGCGCGACAGCGACCTGGTGGGGCGCTTGGGGGAATGCGAGTTCGCCGCCTTGCTGCCGGGGGTCGATTCGGACGGCGCGAGTACGCCGGCGACCCGCATCTGCGAAGGGGCGGCCCGTCTCTGCCTGCCTAGCGACCTGGGAGATCTGCGCTTTACCGTGAGCGTCGGCGTCACCCATTTCCAGCACCGTGACCGGGATGGCCAGGCCCTGTTGCGCCGGGCCAAGGTGGCCTTGGGGGCGGCGGTGTTCGCCGGACGCAACCGGGTGGCCCTGTCCGACGGCGTGCTGCTTTTTCCGCAGCGGGAGAAAACGCGGCAGGACTGATGCGCCGCCGTCGTCGCCGGAAGCATGGAAGGGCGATGGCAGCGGCGGGAGTGCAGGAAGCGGCGGTGAAAGCGCGACGGGTGCGGCAACGGAAGCGGCGGAAGCGGCGGAAGAGGGCGCCTGGGGCCGAGAGGGGCCCGTTCCTCCGGTATAATCCGGTTTTTGCCCCTGTGGCGTCCGCCCGGCCCCCGTTTTTCCCCGGCCGGCGGCGCCTCGCCGCCTTTCAGTGACATCTCCGATGGCCGACCTTCTCCTCCTGCGCGGTGCCCCCGCCTTCTCCGCTTTCCGCCTGCAACGCCTCAAGGACCGCCTGGCCGCTTCGGTGCCGGCCGTCACCGGCCTCGCCGCCGACTTCTGGCATTTCGTCGAACTGGAAGGGCCCCTGGCCGACGATGGCCGTGGGCGCCTGGCCCAACTACTCGGCGAGGTGGCGGCGGACGAGCTGCCGGAGCGGGAACTGATCCTGGTCACGCCGCGCATCGGCACCATCTCCCCCTGGTCGTCCAAGGCCACCGACATCGCCCGCAACACCGGCATCGCCGGGGTGAAGCGCATCGAGCGCGGCATCGCCTATCGGGTCAGCGCCCGGGGCAACCTGGATGCCGCCACCCGCCAGCAGGTGGTGGCCCTGTTGCACGACCGCATGACCGAATCGGTGCTAGACGGCTTCGACCATGTGGCCGCCCTGTTCGCCCACGTGGCGCCCAAGCCCCTGGCTACGGTGGACGTGCTGGCCGGCGGCCGGCCCGCCCTGGTAGCGGCCAACGGCAGCCTGGGCCTGGCCCTGTCCGAGGACGAGATCGACTACCTGCTCGACATCTTCACCAAGGCTGGGCGCAACCCGACCGACGTTGAACTGATGATGTTCGCCCAGGCCAACTCGGAACACTGCCGGCACAAGATCTTCAACGCCGCCTGGGTGATCGACGGCGCGCCCCGGGACGAGACCCTGTTCGGCATGATCAAGGCCACCCACAAGGCCGCGCCGGAAGGCACGGTGATGGCCTACGCCGACAACGCCTCGATCATCGAGGGAGCCACCATTCCCCGTTTCTATCCCCGGGAAGGCGGCGCCTACGCCTACTCCGAGGAAACGACCCATATCCTGACCAAGGTCGAGACCCACAACCACCCCACTGCCATCTCCCCCTTCCCCGGCGCCGCCACCGGCTCCGGCGGGGAAATCCGCGACGAGGGGGCCACCGGCCGCGGCTCCAAGCCCAAGGCCGGTCTGTGCGGTTTCACCGTGTCCAACCTGAACATCCCCGGCGCCGAACAGCCCTGGGAAGCGGCCACCAGCACCTATGGTCGCCCCGGCCGCATCGCCAGCGCCCTGGACATCATGATCGAGGGTCCGATCGGTGCCGCCGCCTTCAACAACGAATTCGGCCGCCCCAACCTGACCGGTTATTTCCGCACCTACGAAGAGAAGGTCGGCGGCGAGGTCAAGGGCTACCACAAGCCGATCATGATCGCCGGCGGCCTGGGCAGCATCCAGGCCGAGCAGTCGTTCAAGGCCGAGACCTTCCCGGTGGGCACCCTGTTCGTCCAGCTGGGCGGGCCGGGCATGCTGATCGGCCTGGGCGGCGGCGCCGCCAGCTCGATGAGCGCCGGCGCCAACACCGAAGACCTGGACTTCGCCTCGGTACAGCGCGGCAACCCGGAAATCCAGCGCCGCGCCCAGGAGGTCATCGACCGCTGCTGGCAGATGGGCGGTAACAACCCGATCCTGTCGATCCACGACGTGGGCGCCGGCGGCCTGTCCAACGCCTTCCCCGAACTGGCCCATTCCGGCGGCGTCGGCGCCACCTTCCAGCTGCGCAAGGTGCAGATCGAGGAGCCGGGCATGAGCCCGGCGGAAATCTGGAGCAACGAATCCCAGGAACGCTACGTGCTGGCGATCCCGCCGCAGCGTCTGGCCGACTTCGCCGCCCTGTGCGAGCGCGAGCGTTGCCCCTACGCCGTGGTCGGCGAGGCCACCGGCGACGGCCAGCTGAAGGTGGTGGATAGCCACTTCGGCAACAATCCGGTGGACATGGACATGGAGGCGCTGCTCGGCAAGCCGCCGCGTATGACCCGGGACGTGGCCCACGCCGAGGCAGCCGCTACGCCTTTCGATCCCACCGCCATCGACCTCAAGGACGCCGCCTACCGGGTGCTGCGCCTGCCGGCGGTGGCCGACAAGACCTTCCTCATCTCCATCGGCGACCGCACCGTGGGCGGCCTGACCGCCCGGGACCAGATGGTCGGCCCCTGGCAGGTGCCGGTGGCCGACGTGGCCGTCACCCTGATGAGTTTCCAGGGTTACGCCGGCGAAGCCTTCGCCATGGGCGAGCGCACCCCGGTGGCGGTGCTCGACGCTCCCGCCTCGGGCCGCATGGCCATCGGCGAGGCCCTGACCAACCTGGCCGCCGCCGACGTGGGCGAGCTGAAGCGGGTCAAGCTGTCCGCCAACTGGATGGCCGCCTGCGGCGTGGCCGGCGAGGACGCCCGCCTGTTCGATACCGTCCAGGCCGTCTCCGAGTTGTGCCAGTCGGTGGGCGTGTCGATTCCGGTGGGTAAGGATTCCCTGTCCATGCGCACCGCCTGGGAAGACCAGGGCGAGAAGAAACAGGTGGTATCCCCCTTGTCCCTGATCGTCACCGCCTTCGCCCGGGTGGACGACGTGCGCCGTACCCTGACGCCCCAACTCAAACTCGACCAGGGCGAAACCGAACTGCTGCTGCTCGACCTGTCCGCCGGCAAGAACCGCCTGGGCGGTTCGGCCCTGGCCCAGGTGTACAACGCCACCGCCAGCGATGCTCCGGACGTGGATGACCCCCAGCTGCTGCTGACCTTCTTCAACACCATCCAGGCCCTCAACCGGGACGGCCTGCTGTTGGCCTACCACGACCGCGGCGACGGCGGCTTGTTCGCCACCGTGGCGGAAATGGCCTTCGCCTCCCATTGCGGTGTGACGCTGAACACCGACCTGCTGGCCTACGATCCGCTCATGCACGACGTGGACGGCAACGAGCGCAAGCCCCAGCTGATGGACGGCCGCTCCATGGAAATGCAGGTGCGCGCCCTGTTCGCCGAAGAATTGGGTGCCGTGGTGCAGATCCGCCGTGCCGATCGGGAGAAGGTCACCGCCCGTCTGCGCGAGGCCGGCCTGGGTCAGTGCTACATGCTGATCGGCTACCCCAATGACCGGGACCAGGTCCGGGTGGTGCGCAACGCCAAGCCGATCTTCTCGGAAAACCGGGTGGACCTGCACCGGGCCTGGTCCGAGACCAGCTACCGCCTGCAAAGCCTGCGCGACAACCCGGAATGCGCCCAGTCCGAATACGACCGCATTCTGGACAAGGAAGACACCGGCCTGTTCGTCAAGCTGCCCTTCGACCCGAGCGAGGACGTGGCGGCGCCGTACATCGCCACCGGCGCCCGGCCCCAGATTGCCATCCTGCGCGAGCAGGGGGTGAACGGTCAGGTGGAAATGGCGGCGGCCTTCGACCGCGCCGGTTTTGCCGCGGTGGACGTGCATATGAGCGACATCGTCGCCGGCCGCGTCAACCTGGCCGACTTCAAGGGCCTGGCGGCCTGCGGCGGCTTCTCCTACGGCGACGTGCTGGGTGCGGGACAGGGCTGGGCCAAGACCATCCTGTTCAACGAGCGCTGCCGCGACGAGTTTGCCGCCTTCTTCCACCGGGACGACACCTTCGCCCTGGGCGTGTGCAACGGCTGCCAGATGATGAGCGGGCTGAAGGGCCTGATCCCGGGCGCCGAGCACTGGCCCCTGTTCCACCGCAACCGGGTGGAGCAGTTCGAGGCCCGCTTCGTCACCGTGGAAATCCCCGAATCCCCCTCGATCTTCTTCGCCGGCATGGCCGGCACCGTGGCCCCGGTGGTGGTGTCCCACGGCGAAGGCCGGGCGGTGTTCGAGCAAGCTGGCGACCAGGCCAAGGCGCTCACCGCCATGCGCTACGTGGACAGCCGCGGCCAGGTCACCGAGACCTACCCGCTCAACCCCAACGGTTCGCCCGCCGGCATCACCGGGGTGACCACGGCGAACGGCCGCTTCTCGATCATGATGCCGCACCCGGAGCGGGTCTTCCGCACCGTGCAGATGTCCTGGGCGCCGGCCGGCCTGGGCGAGGACGCCCCCTGGATGCGCATGTTCCGCAACGCCCGCAAGTGGGTGGGGTAACGCGCTAATCCTGCTTCCCGCCGGTCTCCCCGGGATGACAATCGTTCATTGCAACAACTTGAGGGCAGGCGCCATTTTGGTGCCTGCCCTGTTTTTATCGTGACTACCTCGATTCTGTGACTCCGTCCTCCCAAGCCTCACCCGCCGCTTCCGCCCAGGGGCATACCCCGTTCTACGGCCTGGCACCCTTCCTGCGCATGAACCTGGCTGCCGCGGACATCGGCCCCATCACCCAACAGATGCTGGAACAGGCCCAGCAGGGCGGCGACGATCCCAACCTGCTGATGAACCTGGCCACGGCCCTGTTCTGCCTGGAAAAGCAGGACACGGGCCTGGCCGTGCAGGGGCTGGCCCTGGCGCTCACCCGCCGCTACTTCCTGCCCGCCCTGCGCCAGCCGGCCTGTTTGCGGGTGCTGATGTTGGTGGCCCCCGGGGACATCTCGGTCAACACGCCCCTGGATTGCTTGCTCGAAGACTGCGACATCGACATCGAGTACTACTACGTGGCCCTGGACGGCGATCCCCTGCCCGAGCCGGTGCCGGACCACGACCTGCTGGTGGTCGGCGTGGGCCTGTTCGACGCCAGCCGGGCCGCCCTGGAAGCCCTGGAACCCCGCCTGGCCGCCTGGCCCCGGCCGGTGGTGAATCCGCCCCGGGGCATCCTCAATACCGCACGCAACACCGCCAGCGACCTGCTGCAAGGCCTGGACGGAGTGGTCATGCCCCCCACCCGCAACATCGCCCGGGCCGACCTGCTGCCCGCCGCCACGGGCGACAGCGGCCTGGGGGCGGTCCTGCCCGGCTGGGACTACCCGGTGATCCTGCGCCCCCTGGGCTCTCACGCGGGCCACGACCTGGAAAAGATCGAGGATTCCGGCGCCTTGGTGGACTATCTGGTCCGGGTGCGGGACGAGCAGCTGTTCATTTCGCCCTTCGTCGATTACAGCGGCCCGGACGGCCTGTTTCGCAAGTTCCGCATCGCCCTGGTGGATGGGCAGCCCTTCGCCTCCCACATGGCCGTGTCGTCGCGCTGGATGGTCCACTACGTCAATGCCCAGATGTACGAGGACGCGGCCAAGCGCGAGGAAGAGGCGGCGTTCATGGCCAACTTCGCCGATTTCGCCGCCCGTCACCGCACGGCCCTGGAGGCCATCCCCCGGCGGGTCGGGCTCGACTACGTGTGCATCGACTGTGCCGAAGTGGCCGGCGGGCTGCTGGTGTTCGAGGTGGACCACGCCATGGTGGTCCATGCCATGGACCCGGTGGACATGTTCCCCTACAAGCCGGAGACCATCTTCCGCGCCCGGGACGCCATGCGCGACTATCTGGTGCGCCGCGCCGCTGAAGCATTGGCAGCGCCGTCCCGCTGAGCGGGTATTGCCACCGCCTCATTTTTTCGCCGGGATTTTCTTCCCGGCCTTTCCCCTGGGAGGGGCCGACCCTTCCTGCTGCCTCCGCTGTATATGAACCCACGCAATCGCCTCAATTTCTCCGGCGGGCCCGGCGCCCTGCCGCAATCGGTGCTGGAACAGGTGCGGGAGTCCATCGACGCCGTTCCCGGCGTCGGCCTGTCCGTGCTCGGCATCAGCCACCGTTCGGACTGGTTCGCCGCGGTGGTGGCCGAGCTGGAGGACAACGTGCGCCGCCTGCTCGGCGTGCCGGCGGGCTACCACATCCTCTTCCTGCAAGGCGGCGCCACCCAGCAGTTCACCATGGTGCCGCTGACCCTGATGCAGGGCAGCCAGGTGCCAGCCGACTACCTGCACACCGGCTACTGGAGCGGCAAGGCCATCGCCGAGGCGCGCCGCGAGGGGCCGCTGCGGGTGCTGTGGAGCGGCGAAGGGGAGGGCTTCGGCCGCCTGCCCAGCGATGGCGAGCTGGACTTTGCCGCCGATGCGCCCTACCTGCACTACGTCTCCAACGAGACCGTGGAGGGCCTCCAGTTCCACCGCCTGCTCGGCCGGGACGACGTGCCCCGGGTGTGCGACATGTCCTCGGACTTTCTCTCCCAGCCTTGCCCGGTGGACCAGTTCGCCCTGATCTATGCCCACGCCCAGAAGAATATCGGCCCGGCCGGGGTGACCGTGGTGCTGGTGCGCGACGAGGTGATCGGCAAGGCACCGGAGGATCTGCCCGGATTCCTCGACTACCGCAGCCACGCCCAGGCCCACTCCAACTTCAACACCCCGCCGGTGTTCGCCATTTACGTGGTGCTGCTGGTGACCCGCTGGCTGCTGGGCGAGATCGGCGGCGTCGCCGCCATGGCCGCCATCAACCAGCGCAAGGCCGGGTTGCTCTACTGCGCCCTGGACGGCAGCGACGGCTTCTACCGGGGACGCAGCGCCCCGGCCGACCGCTCGCTGATGAACGTGGCCTTCTCCTTGCCCGATGTGCACCTGGAGCAGGCCTTCCTCGCCGAATCCCAGGCCGCCGGCTTCACCGGCCTGGCCGGGCACCGCTCTATCGGCGGCATCCGCGCCTCGATCTACAACGCCCTGACGGTGGCCGAGGTGGAAGAACTGGCCGGCTTCATGGCCGACTTTCAGCGCCGCCACCGCCGCTAACCTCGTGCGACTCCGCCGCGACCCCGGTGGGCTGGCTCACCCGGGCGACATTGCGCGCTCCTGTTGGGATACATGAAAAAAATTAATGTATCGAGCCGGTGGATAATCGAAGGTCCGCGCCAGTTCTAGAGTTTGGCTATCTCGTCATCCGGAAACATTAAAAAAATTAAAGTATTGAGGAGGGGCCGAAGCGAGCGCTTTGAGCGCAGAGCGTGCAGAGGCGCGAAGGATGCAGGGAAACGAATAAAGATCGACACGAAGTTCTCCCGCTTCTCTCCACGTTCCCTGCGTCTCTGGGCTCCCTGCATCGGAAGCGCTTCGCCTTTCCTTGGTGAGCGATTGGCGCCTTGCCGACTAGCGGTGTTGTCTGTGATTCCACAACAAAAAGCCCGGGAGTTTCCTCCCGGGCTTTTTCTTTGCGCGGACGGGCCGCGAACGTGCTTTTCAGCGCTCAGTAGCGGGCATCCGCCGGCTTCTTGTCCTTGGGCCAGTCCTTCACCTTTTCGGGGAAGTCCGGGCGGGGCTGGTGGCTGAAGTACTCGGCCACGTCCAGGGCTTCCTGGTCCGACAGGCCGCCTTGGCCCAGGGGGAAGTTGTTGTGGAAGCCGATTGGCATGTTGCGCTTGACGAAGGCGGCGGCGGTGTAGGTGCGGGCCATGCCGGCGCCGATGTTGAAGGACTCGTCGCCCCACAGCGGCGGATAGACCATCTTGCCGTCGGCGGACTTCAGCCCTTCGCCGTTTTCGCCGTGGCAGATGGCGCACTGGGCGGCATAGACCTTCTTGCCGTTGTCCGGGTCGGGCGTCAGGGAGCGATCGATCTTGCCCACGCCCCGGCCGGGCACCTTGTCCTCGGGCTTGGTGGCGCCCTTCATCCAGTCGAAGTAGGCGACCATGGCCTTCATGTCCGGCGAATCCACGGGCAGGGGCTTGCCGTTCATGGAGCGCTTGAAGCAGCCGTTGATGCGGTCCTCCAGGGTGATGACCCGGCCGGCCCGGGGGGCGTAGCTGGGGAACATGGCGGAGACGCCGACGAAGGGCGAGCCGTCGGCCACGGTGCCGGCGTTGAGGTGGCAACTGGTGCAGTTGAGCTGGTCGCCGACGTTGTTGGGCAGCAGATCGCGGGTTTCCAGGTGCAGGCGCATGCCGCGCACCAGCTGGGTGGCGTTGGGCTTGCCCAGCATGTCGGCCAGCCGCGGCGTTTCGAACTTGCTGTTGTCGATGGCCTTGGGGTCTTCCTTGACCACCTCGGCACGCATGTTCTTCACCTGGGAGGCGGTGATCGCCTCGCCGCCGTTGCCCCAGCTGGCCCGGACGAAGGTCAGCAGTTCGGCCAGTTCCTGGTCGTTGAGGCGGGCGAAGCCGGGCATGGTGAATACCCGGGGATGGGCCGCCGTGGAGGCGGTTTTCCAGCCGGTCAGGGTGATGTGCAGCAGGGTGGCCGGCTCCTTCGCCGTTACCGCCGGGTTGCCGGCCAGGGGCGGGAAGATCTTGCTCACGCCGCCGCCGTCCTGGCGGTGGCAGTCGCCGCAGAACTGGACATAGGCCAGGCCGCCCCGGGAGGTGAACAGGTTGTCCGGCACCTTGCCCGCCACTTCGCTGCGCGGCACGCTGGGGGCCGGCAGTTCGTGCTCGCCCGGGGGTAGGGACTTGAGGTAGGTGGCGATGGCCACCAGGTCGTCGTCCTTGACGTGCTGGGTGCTGTGGTGGATCACGTCGGCCATGTTGCCGGAGGCGGTGGCGAAGCGGTTCTGCCCGGTCTTGAGGAACAGGGTGGTGTCCTCCACCGTCCACAGACCGCGCAGGCTAAGGGCGCGCCAGGATTCCACGGTCTCGCCGGCCAGGTAGTGCTTGCCCTTGCTACCGGCCTCGCTCATGGCCTTCTCCTGGAAGGCGATGCCCCGGGGGGTGTGGCAGGAGCCGCAGTGGCCCAGGCCCTGGACCAGGTAGGCGCCCCGGTTCCACACCGCGTCCTTCTGAGCGTCGGCCTTGAACGGCGTGGCGTCGAGGAAGGCCCAGTTCCACAGCGATAGCCCCCAGCGCATGCTGAAGGGCCACTTCATCTCGCTCTGACGGTTGGCCTGGTCCACCGCCGGCACGCCCTGGCGCAGGTAGGTGAACAGGGCGCGCATGTCCTCCTCGCTCATCTTGGCGTAGGAGGGATAAGGCATGGCCGGGTAGAGGTTGTGCCCATCGGCGGTGACGCCCTTGCGCATGGCCCGGTCGAACTGCTCGTAGGTGTAGTTGCCGATACCGGTCTTGGCGTCCGGGGTGATGTTGGTCGAGTAGATGGTGCCGAAAGGCGTTTTCAGCTCCAGGCCCCCGGCCATGGGCTTGCCCTGGGGGGCGGTGTGGCAGGCGATGCAGTCGCCCAGGCGGGCCACGTACTCGCCGCGCTTGACCAGATCGGGATCGGCGGCGGAGGTTGGGGCGGTGGTGGCACCGGCCTGGTGGGCCAGCAGGCCGCCCAGGCCGAGGGCTAAAAATGCGAGGCCGGCGACCACCGGAGAGGTGGCGAAACGGCGCAGGTTGAACGGGGTGTCCATGGAACGACGTCCTGTGATGAATACGGTTGTGAGCCTATTCCCATGGATGAAGTGGGGGAATTGCCGGATCAGGCGATGCCAATAGGTACTTTGTCCTATAGCCGGCGGATTGGCGTTATTTGTGCGGCACGCGGCATGGTCCGGAAGGGCTTGATCCTGCCATATTTGCGGTATTGCTATTATTTTTGGTTTTTTTATTGAATTTGACTATTGAAAGTGGCCCGGAAAAACCGGCCCTGCCCAAACAGGGGCCACCTTGCCAGGCAGGGCACCGACCCTGCTGCGCCGGATGGCCGGCTGCTCTACAATTTGCCCCGTTTTTTTCCTGGCTGTCCGCCGTGTCCGATTCCGAATCCCTTTCGTCCGCCATCCTTCCGGATAACCCCTGCCAGCAGTGCGGCGCCTGCTGCGCCGCCTTTCGTGTCGACTTCCACAAGGCCGAGGCCGAAGGCGGGGGGATGGGGTACGTCGGAGGGGTGCCCCGGCACCTGGCCGAGCCCCTGATCGGCTCGTTGCTGCGCATGAAGGGCACCGACGAGCACCTGGGGCGCTGCGCGGCCCTGTGCGGCGAGGTGGGCCAGGCGGTGCAGTGCTCCATCTACGAGCAGCGTCCCAGCCCGTGCCGCGAGTTCAATCCCTTCGCCGCCCTGGGCATCGCCGACGAGGCCTGTGCCCGGGCCCGTCGTCGCCACGGCCTGCCGCCCCTGGCGGGGATGGCGGCGTAGGGGGGCCGGCGTAGCGAGATGTGCCACTACCTATGCGCTGCTCTCCGGCGCGGCGTCCGTGATGCCTGTTGCGTCCGCGCCCGCCCGAAACGCAAACGCCCGGCCGCGAGGCCGGGCGTCCGGGGGCAGAAGCGTTCCGCTCAGGCCACCAGTTCGAGCAGCTTGGCGTAGGCCTCGTCGAACTGGGCCAGGCCGGCCTGTTGCAGCTCGTCGCCGAGCTGGTCCAGGTCGATGCCGGCGGCGGCCACCTTGGAGAGCACCTGGCGGGCTTCCACCCAGTGGTCGGTGAGGCGGGCCTCGGCCTCGCCGTGGTCACGGAAGGCGGCCAGGGTCGCGTCCGGCACGGTGTTGATGGTGTGGGGGCCGATCAGCTCTTCCACGTACACCACGTCCCGGTAGGCCGGGTTCTTGGCGGAGGTGGAGGCCCACAGCAGCCACTGGGGCAGGGCGCCTTTCTCGGCCAGGGGGGTGAAGGTGGAGCGCACGTCCTCGATCCAGCGGGCGTAGGCCATCTTGGCGCTGGAAATGGCCGTCTTGCCTTGCAGTTCGGCGGGCAGGCGGCTGTCCACGGCGGCGTCGATGCGGCTGATGAAGACGCTTGCCACCGAGGCGATCCCGTTCAGGGCCAGGCCTTCGGCGCGGCGCCGCTCCAGGCCGCGCCGGTGGGCGGCCTGGACCGCCTGGAGCTGCCGGTTGGAGAAGATCAGGGTGACGTTCACGTTGATGCCGGCGTGGATCACCGCTTCGATGGCGTCGAGGCCGGCAGCGGTGGCTGGGATCTTGATCATGGCGTTGGGCCGGCCGATCTCCTGCCACAGCCGCTTGGCGGCGGCGACGGTGCCGGCGGCATCGTGGGCCAGCCGCGGCGAGACTTCGAAGCTGACGAAGCCTTGGCTGCCGCCGGAAGCCAGGTAGACGCCCTTGAACAGGTCGCAGGCCTGACGGATGTCGGGCAGGGCCAGGGCCTCGAAGCGGGCCTCCGGATCGGCCAGGCGTGGGCGCAGCTCGGCCAGGGCATTCTGGTAGGCCGGGTCGTTCGTCAGGGCGTTGTAGAAGATGGCCGGGTTGGAGGTCACCCCGGCAATGCCGTCGTCGTCGATGAAGCTGGCCAGTTCGCCGGAATCGAGCAGGCGACGGGTCAGGTTGTCGAGCCAGATCTGCTGGCCGAGATCGGCCACGGGAAGGAGTCGGGAGGACATGATGGCGGTATTTGAAGTCGTCCTGCGCGAGCGCGGAGCGCGGCAGTGGGGATGATCCACGGGCAAGCCCGAAAGTGTAGCGGGGTTTTTTGTCGTCCGTTTGGTTTACATCAAGGCGGGAAGGGGGAGAATCCAGCCCGCGAACCGGCCCGGGCCGTAGTCAGAGCTGTAATCCGGGCCGATTTTTCGTCGATTGTTCATTTTATTCAAAAGGCATTTTCATGATCACGTTTCCGGTGCGCGGCGACTACATCCAGCTCGACCAACTGCTCAAGGCCGCCAGCCTGGTGGACTCCGGCGGTGCTGCCCACGCGGCGGTGGAAGAAGGATTGGTGGAGGTGGACGGCCAGGTCGAAAGCCGCAAGCGGGCCAAGCTGCGACCCGGCCAGCGGGTACGCTTTGGCGGCGAGGAAATCCTGCTGACCGCCGAGGCGGGCTGAACGGGCGGGCCTATGAGGGTTGGGGCCGGAGCCGGCCCCGCTATGAAGCGGACTAGCCCGAGGCCAGCTTGTGGGCGGCCCGGGTGGTTTCCGGCAGGCGATAACGCCGGGTGCAGGCCAGGGTCAGGGCGATGGCCGTGTCCAGGCAGATGCGGTGGCCCACCGAAATGAACAGGGGCGCCACGCCGGGGCGGGTGCGCAGCACGGCGCCGATGGTCTCGTCCTTGTCGCGCAGAGGGGCCCAGTCCCCCTTGTTCGGCCCGGGCTCGGCATGGCTGCCGGTGAGCCGGGTCTTGCCCACGCCCAGGGCCGGCAGGCCGGTGACCACCCCCAGGTGACAGGCCAGGCCGAAGCGGCGCGGATGGGCGCGCCCCTGGCCATCCACCAGCAGGACTTCGGGCAGGGTGTGGAGCAGGTTGAGGGCGGCGAGTACCGCCGGGGCCTCGCGGAACGACAGTAGCCCCGGGATGTAGGGAAAGCCGGTGGGCAGCCGGGCCACCGCCTGCTCGACCGGTTGCAGGTCCGGGAAGGACAGCACCGCCACCGCCGCCCGGGTAGTCTTGCCGCCGTCCTCGAACCCCACGTCTACGCCGGCGACCCGGGTCAGTTCGGCCAGGGGCGGCAGGCGATCCTCGGTTTCGACCCGGGGCGCCTGCTGGCACTGCCAGGCGACGGCTTCCTTGGGCGTCAGCCCTTCGGGATGGGGGATGAGCAGGTCCATCGCCGTTTCAGCGTCCGGGTGCAGATCGTGGATTTGCGCCTGCGCCAAGGTCGAAGCGGGAAAGGTCGAAACGGCAGAGCGGCACCTCCCGCTCGGCGGTGCTGACGCCGCCGTGCATGCCGGCCAGGCGGTAATCGTCTTCCCCGGGCAGCCGGTCGCGCAGGGTCCAGTCCTCGCGCAGCAGCAGGGTCAGGTCGCCGATGCGGTTGCGCAGGTCCGGGTGGTAGGGGGGCGGGCCGAACCAGCCGTCGGCCAGCAGGTTGTCGCTGTCGACGCACCACAGGGCGTGGCCGTAGCGGGCCTCGATGCCGGCGCGGAAAGCTTCGCGGCAACCGGGCTTGAGGTGGGCGTAGGCGGCCCGCCGCTCGCCGGACAGGGGGCACGCCAGCAGGGCGGCCAGCTCCGGGGCGCCGCCCAGGTCGATCAGGCGTTCCGCCGGGGCGGCGATGAAGCCGTGGTCGGCGGTGACCAGCAGGGTGGCGTCCGTTCCCTGGACGCGGCCGAGGAAAGCCGCCAGTTCCCGTTCCAGTTCATGCAGGGCAGCCACCGCTGCCGGGCCGTCGGGGCCCGCGTCGTGGGCCTTGCTGTCGAAGTCGGGCCAGTAGGCGTAGATGTAGCTCGGCTCGGGGGCGCGCAGCGCCGTTTCGATGACCGCGAACATCTCCGGCAGGGCCCGGTAGCCGGTGCGCTTGGCCCGGCCGGAAAGGCGCCGGTTGAAGGGCGAATCCACGATCCAGGCCGGCGACACGATCTCCATGGGGCAGGGCAGGCGGTCGGCCAGGGGCGGGGCGTCGAGCAGCCGTTGCGCCCAGTCCTCGGCTTCCGGCGCCGGGCCGCGGATGCCGCGGCGGGCCAGGGGCAGCACCGCCAGTTGGCTGGCGATGGCCGAGAACCACACGTGCCAGCCGGTCAGGCCGTGCTGGCCCGGCGGCAGGCCGGTAAGAAAGGTGCCGACGGCGCTGGCGGTGGTGCTGGGAAAAACCGACTCCAGGGTGGCGATGCGCGCCCGGTCGAGCAGGCCGCCCGGCAGGTGGGCGCGCAGTTGGGCCTCCCCCACGCCATCGGCCACCAGCAGCACCAGATGGCGCGCCGGGGCCAGGTCGGCCGGCGGCAACTCGGGCAGGGGCGGGCAGGGCAGGCCGGCATGGCCCCGGGCGCCGGCCAGGCTGGCCATCAGGTTGGCCAGGCCGTGCCGGAACGAGGGCGGGGGCGGCAGGAGCGAAGCGGTCATGGGGCGGGGACGGATCAGTCGAGCAGCGGCAGGGCCGGATGGGCAGCCGGGCCGGGCAGGCTCAGGGGCGGCGCGCCCACGGCGCGGTTGCGCCCGGCGCCCTTGGCGGCGTAGAGGGCGCGGTCGGCCTGTTGGATGAGGGTTTCGCCGTTGCCGCCGTGCTCTGGATAGGTGGCCACGCCGAGGGAGACGGTGCAGCGGATGGCGTTGTCGGCCGTACCCTGGCTGGGGCTCGGCGGCAGGGCCAGCTCCGCTACCTGGCGGCGGATCGCCTCGGCCCGTTCCAGGGCGGTGGGCAGGGTGGCGCCGGGCAGGATCAGGGCGAATTCCTCCCCACCGTAGCGGCAGGCCACGTCGCTGGCCCGGCAGGCGTCGCGCAGGATCTCGGCGAGCCTTTGCAGCACCGTGTCGCCGGCCTTGTGGCCGTAGCGGTCGTTGAGGCGCTTGAAGTGGTCCATATCGAGCATGATGACGCTGACCGGGGTGCGTTCCCGGGCGGCCCGGGCCAGTTCCCGCTCCAGGGTCTCGTCCAGGTAGCGGCGGTTGAACAGGCCGGTCAGGCCGTCGCGCAGGGCCTGGTCCTGGAGGGTGGCCTGGAGAGCGCGGATTTCCTCCAGTTGGCGGCGCAGGGTGAGTTCCAGGGCTTTGCGCGCGGTGATGTCGTTGATGCTGATGAGCAGGGCCGGGCCGTCGCTGTAGGAGGACAGCACTGCCGAGAAAATGGCCCAGAAGGTGCGGCCGTGGCGGTCCTTGAGGCGGATTTCCCGGTTGTCCAGGGCGCCTTTTTGCATCAGCTGGGCGATGATCTCGCTACGTTCCTCGGGGTCGGCGTAGAACTCCGGGGTGAAGGCGGTGCCGGCGGGGACGTCGACGCCGAGTAGGCGCTGGGCCTCCCGGTTGGCGAAGATGATCTCGCCGTTTTCGGCCCGGGCGAACACCAGGGCGAAGGGGGCCGTTTCGGCGAGCATGCGGAAACGCTGCTCATTGTCCTGCAATTCCCGTTGCAGGCGCCGCCGGTCTTCCACGTCGCGCACCACCACCACCGCCCCCCGGGGCTGGCCCTGGCCGTCCCGCAGCAGGCGGCCGTTGGCCTCGATCGAGAAGTCGGCGCGCTGGGGGGCGACGGCGGTGAGCTCCAGGGGCGGCGGGGTCCGCCCGGCGATCAGTTCCGAGAGCTGGTTGGCCCACAGGGCCCGGGTGTCCGTGGTGAGGAACTGGCAGAAGGTCAGGCCTTCGAGCAGCACGTCCGGGGACAGCCCGAACAGTAGGTTGGCCTGGGGCGAGGCGAAGCTGATGGTGCCTTCCAGATTGGTCACCAGGATGGCGTCGGGGCTCGTCTGCACCACGGTTTCGAACACTTGCTCCGAGGTTTGCAGCTTGCGTGACTGCATCTCGACCCGGGCCACCAGGTTGCGGTTGGCCTCGCGCAGGGCCATTGCCGCCCGCTGCCGCTCGGTGGCCATGGCGCCCACCACCAGGGCGACGAAGATCAGCGAGATGGCCATCAGCGCCGTGGTTTCCAGGGGCAGGCTGGCCGGGCCGAAATAGAACACGCCGCGGTGGGAGAGGGCGCCGGCCAGGGCGATGGCGCAGGTGAGGGCGAGCAGGGGCTGGACGAAGCGGGGCGGATGGCGCCAGGCCAGCCACAGGGCCGGGAAGGTGAGCAGGAAGGGCAGGCCCACCAGGGTGCCGTCCCGCCCCGGCAAAACCAGAAAGAAGAAGGCAGCCAGGGACAGCAGGGCCAGGGCGGCCACCGGCCGTTCCCGGACGAAGCCCTGCCAGTGCCGGATGCCGCCCGGTTCGGGCTGGAGCAGGGCAAGCAGGGCCGGTGCGGCGATCAGGGCGCCGGCCGTGTCGCACAGCCACCAGGACAGCAGGGTGTGAAGCCAGGCGTCCACGCCCTGGCCGGCGGTCACGGCGGTGGCGCCGACCAGGCTGGCCAGCAGGCCGTGCAGCCCGACGCCGCCCAGGGCGAAGGCGGCCACCGTCCGGCGCCGGGCGAAGATGTAGGGAGAGGGGTCGAGGCGGCGCATCGCCCGCCAGCCCAGGTAGGGGGCCATGCTGTTGCCGCAGGCCAGGGCCAGGCAGATGGCGAGGGGCGCGTCCAGCACCAGGCGGTTGAACAGGAAGGTGCCGAGGGCGATGGCCGGCACGGCGGCGGCGCCGCGCAGCATGACGGCTACGATGGCGGCTGCGGCCGGCAGCCAGACGGGAACGGGGAAGGTGCCGTGACCGGCGAAGAAGTGCAGCGTGAGCAGGCCGAGGCCGAAATAGGCCGCGGCGATGACGACGCTATCCCTCAGGCGGCGGGGCCAGGGGGGATGTTCGGACAAAGCCAGTCTCCGTGGGGATTCTTGTTTGTCCTAATTCTCCGTCTTAATGCGGCGTGTCGTCCAGATGGGCCACGTCGTCGTGGGCGCGCTGGTTGAGCGTGTGCCGGTAGCGCACCAGGGTCATGGCGGCGGCGACGAACAGGCCGAACACGGCGATCACCGTGAACACCGACAGGTTGGCCCGGATCATCAGAGCGTAGATGCCGGTCATGACCAGGATCGACAGGTTTTCGTTGAAGTTCTGCACGGCGATCGAATGGCCGGCGCCCATCAGGATGTGGCCCCGGTGCTGGAGCAGGGCGTTCATGGGCACGACGAAGAAGCCGGACAGGGCGCCGATGATCACCAGCAGGGGGACTGCCACCACGACCGAGGTGACGAAATTCATGACGATGACGATCAGCCCCATGGCGATGCCCAGGGGAATCACCTTCACCGACTTGCGCAGGGTCACCCACTTGGCCGCCATGGACGCCCCGGCGGCCACGCCGACAGCCACCACGCCCTGGAGCATGGAGGACTTTGACAGGTCCAGGTGCAGGGCGGCGTCGGCCCACTTGATGACGATGAACTGGAGGGTGGCGCCGGCGCCCCAGAACAGGGTGGTCACCGCCAGGGACACCTGACCCAGGCGGTCGCGCCAGAGCAGGGCCAGGCAATGGCCGAACTCATGGACGAGGAAGAAGGGGTTCTTCTTGAGCGGCTTGTGGTCGACGCCGGTGTCGGGCACGTAGAGGTTGAAGATCGCCGCCACCAGGTAGAGCACCCCCACCACCACCAGGTTCATCTCGGTGACGGTGTCCACCGGTGTGTCGATCAGGGGCATGTCGAAGGACAGCAGGCTTTCGGCGATGGTCGGTTGGATGAGTAGTCCGCCGACCACGGTGCCGAGGATGATGGCCCCGACGGTGAGGCCTTCGATCCAGCCGTTGGCCGCCACCAGCAGGCGGTGGGGGAGGTATTCGGTGAGGATGCCGTACTTTGCCGGCGAGTAGGCCGCGGCGCCCAGGCCCACCACGGCGTAGGCGAGCAGGGGATGGACATGCCAGAACATCAGGCCGCAGCCGAGGATCTTGATGCCGTTGCTGATGAACATCACCCGCCACTTGGGCATGGAATCGGCAAAGGCGCCGACGAAGGCGGCGAGGACGACGTAGGAAACGGTGAAGAACAGCTTCAGTAATGGCTCGTACTCCTGCGGGGCGGACATTTCCCGCAGGGCGTAAATGGCGGCGATCAGGAGGACATTGTCGGCAAGCGCGGAAAAAAACTGCGCAGCCATGATGATGTAGAAGCCGAGCTGCATCGAACGAGCCCGAGGGCGGTTTTTAGTGTGGCCGGTTTATACCACGAACAGTCGCGCCGTGTTGTTGCAGTACGTCAAGGCGCCCGGAGGAGCCAGAGGACGGCGCGGGGCGGGGGCCAGCGCGGATTTGCCCGCATTGCCTCTCGCCCGATGGCGCGCGGCCTGCCACAATCACGCTTTGTCCCGGCGCGGCTCGGACCCGCGACGCGCCGGAACGCCGCTCAAGGATCAGCCTCATGTCCCGCCCCATCCGCGCCCGCATCGACCTTGCGGCGCTGCGTCATAACTTTGCCGTCGCCCGGCGTTATGCCGGCACCACCCGCCTCTTTTCCGTGGTCAAGGCCAACGCCTACGGCCACGGCCTGCTGCCCTGCGCCCAAGCCCTGGCCGGCCTCACCGACGGCTACGCCCTGCTCGACCTGGCCGACGCCGTGGCCCTGCGCGAGGCCGGCATCCGCCAGCCGATCCTGCTGCTCGAAGGCTATTTCGACGCCGAGGAGCTGCCCATCCTGGCCGAATACGGCATCACCCCGGCCCTGCATCGCGCCGATCAACTCGAAGAGATCGAGTTGGCCGGCCTGCCGCGCCGGCTCGACGTCTTCCTCAAGGTCAATTCCGGCATGAACCGGCTGGGCTTCACCGGCGATGCCCTGACCGCCGCGGTGCGCCGCGCCACCGCCTCGCCGGCCTTCGCCGACGTAACCCTGATGACCCACTTCGCCGACGCCGACGGCCCCCGGGGCGTGGCCTGGCAGCTCGACCGCTTCCGCACCATGCTGCCCTGCTGGGCCGGCCCCGTGTCCATGGCCAACTCGGCGGCCCTGCTGCGCTACCCGGAGACCCGGGGCGACTGGGCCCGGCCCGGCATCATGCTTTACGGCGGCAGCCCCTTCGCCGACATCCCGGCGGAGCAACTGGAACTGAAGCCGGTGATGACCCTGGCCTCGCAGATCATCGGCGTCCAGGAGATCGGCCCCGGCGAGCGGGTCGGCTACGGCGGCACCTTCACCGCCGAGGGGCCGACCCGGGTGGGCATCGTCGCCTGCGGCTATGCCGACGGCTACCCGCGCCACGCCGGCACCGGGGCGCCGATCCTGGTGGACGGCCGGCGCACCCGGCTGCTCGGCCGGGTGTCCATGGACATGCTGGCCTGCGACTTGACCAGCTTGCCCGACTCCGGCGTGGGCAGCCCGGTGACCCTGTGGGGCGAGGGATTGTCCGCCGACGACGTGGCTACCGCGGCCGGCACCATCAGCTACGAGCTCTTCTGCGCCCTGGCGCGGCGGGTTCCGGTGGATTTCGTCGACGGCGAGGCAGGTGGTCGCGGTGGCCGGGAGACCGACTGATGGCCAAGGCCAAGACCCAATACGTCTGCACCGAGTGCGGCGCCGTCTCGCCCAAATGGCAGGGCCAGTGCCCCGGCTGCAATGGTTGGAACACCCTGGTCGAGAGCCTGGTGGAAAAGCCCGGTGCCAGCCGCTTCGAATCCCTGGCGCCGACCACGGCCCGGGTGCAGAAGCTGGGCGACATCGAGACCCGGGAGGCGGCGCGCCTGCCCACCGGCATCGGCGAATTCGACCGCACCCTGGGCGGCGGACTGGTGGCCGGCGGGGTGGTGCTGATCGGCGGCGACCCGGGCATCGGCAAGAGCACCCTGCTGCTCCAGGCCCTGGCGCTGCTCTCCAATAACCACCCGGTGCTCTACGTCTCCGGTGAGGAATCCGGCGAACAGGTGGCCCTGCGCGCCAGGCGGCTGTCCCTGGAAACCGACAACCTCAAGCTGCTGGCCGAGATCAACCTGGAGAAGATCGTCGCTGCCCTGGCCCAGGAAGCGCCCCGGGTGGCGGTGGTGGATTCGATCCAGACCCTGTGGTCGGAAGAACTGTCCTCGGCCCCGGGTTCCGTGGCCCAGGTGCGCGAGTGCGCCGCCAAGCTCACTCGCCTGGCCAAGGAGACCGGCACCACGGTGATCCTGGTGGGCCACGTCACCAAGGAAGGTGCCCTGGCCGGCCCCCGGGTGCTGGAGCACATCGTCGACACGGTGCTCTACTTCGAGGGCGACACCCACTCGGCCCACCGCTTGGTGCGGGCCTTCAAGAACCGCTTCGGTGCGGTCAACGAGCTGGGGGTGTTCGCCATGACCGACCGGGGGTTGAAGGGCGTCTCCAACCCCTCGGCCCTGTTCCTCTCCCAACACGGCCAGGTGGCTGGCTCCTGCGTCCTGGTGACCCAGGAAGGCACCCGCCCCCTGCTGGTGGAAATCCAGGCCCTGGTGGACACCGCCGTCTCCCCCAGTCCGCGCCGTCTTACCGTGGGCCTGGACCCCCAGCGCCTGGCCATGCTGCTGGCGGTGCTGCACCGCCACGCCGGCATCGTTTGCTTCGACCAGGACGTGTTCGTGAACGCCGTGGGCGGGGTCAAGATCGGCGAGCCGGCGGCGGACCTGGCGGTGTGCCTGGCCATCGTCTCATCCCTGCGCAACCGGGCCCTGCCGCAGAAACTGGTGGTGTTCGGCGAGGTCGGCCTGACCGGCGAAATCCGCCCCGCCCCCCGGGGCCAGGAGCGCCTCAAGGAAGCGGCCAAGCTGGGCTTTACCCACGCCATCGTTCCCCATGCCAACCTGCCGCGCCAGCCCATCGAGGGCCTCACCGTGCTGCCGGTGAAGCTGGTGGGGGAGGCGGTGGAACGGCTGCAATCCCTGGACTGACGACGGCCGGAACCATTGCCTCAACCGACGTGAGCGACCCCTGACCGCCATGCGCCTGCCCCTGACCCTGCGCCTGCTCTGGCGCGACGCCCGCGCCGGTGAGCTGCGCCTGCTGGCTGCCGCCCTGGTGATCGCCGTGGCGGCCTTTTCGGCGGTGGGCTTCTTCACCGACCGGGTGCGCGAGGCCCTGGAGACCGAGGCCCACCAACTGCTCGGTGCCGATCTGCTGCTGGTGGCCGACCATCCCTGGCCCGACGCGGCCCGGGCCGCCGCCCACCGCCAGGGGCTGACCCTGGCCGAGACGGTGACCTTCCCCAGCATGGTGAGCGCCGGGCAAGGGGAGGGAGCGGTGACCCAGCTGGCCGACATCAAGGCCGCCACCGCCAACTATCCGCTGCGCGGTCGCCTGCGCATCGCCGACGGCCCCGGCCTGCCTGATCGGGAGGCACAGGATGCCCCGGCCCCGGGCAGCGCCTGGATCGAGGAACGTCTGGCCACCGGCCTGGGGGTGGCAGTCGGCGACACGGTGAGCGTGGGCGAAACCCGCCTGCGCGTGGCGGCCCTGCTCACCCTGGAGCCGGACAAGGGCGTCAATTTCTTCGCCCTGGCGCCGCGCCTGCTCATGAGCCAGGCCGATCTTGCCGCCACCGGCCTGCTCCAGGAGGGCAGCCGGGCCTCCTACCGGCTGATGGCGGCGGGGCCGGCGTCCCGAGTGGCCGCCTACCGGGATGCCATGGAATCGCATCTGGGCCGGGGCGAGCGTCTGGAGGATGCCCGCTCGGCCCGGCCGGAAATCCGCTCGGCCCTGGACCGGGCGCAGAAATTCCTCGGCCTGGCGGCCCTGCTGTCGGTGGCCCTGGCTGCCGCCGGGGTCGGCCTGGCAGCGCGCCGCTACGTGCAGCGCCACCTGGACCCCTGCGCCATCCTGCGCTGCCTGGGAGTGACCCAGGGGCGCCTGCTGGCCCTCTACGGCGGCCAGCTGCTGGCCCTGGCGGCCCTGGCCTCCCTGGCCGGCGTGGCCCTGGGCTTCGTCGCCCACTACGGGCTGTACCGGGGCCTGGCCGGATTGATCCCGGCAGCGCTGCCGGCGCCGTCCTGGCGGCCCGCCGCCGCCGGGCTGGCCTGTGGCTTCGTCCTGCTGTTCGGTTTTGCCGGCCCGCCGTTGCTGCAGCTGCGCCGGGTGTCCACCCTTCGGGTGATCCGCCGCGAACTGGGCGCGCCGGAAGGCGGCGCCCTGGGCATCGCCCTGGCCGGGCTGGCGGCGCTCTTCGCCCTGATGGTGTGGGTGGCCGGCGAGCTCAAGCTGGCGGCCTTCGTCGCCGGCGGCCTGCTCGGCGCGGTGCTGCTCTTCGCCCTGGCCGCCCGGGGGCTGGTGGCCCTCACAGGCCGGCTCGCCCGGGCCGTGCCCACAGCCGGCTGGGGCTGGCGCCAGGGCCTGGTGTCCCTGGCGCGCCACCGGGGCGCGGTGGTGGTGCAGATCGTCGCTCTGTCCCTCGGGGTGACGGCCTTGCTGCTGCTTTCGGTGACCAGGGCCGACCTGGTGGCCGCCTGGCGCCAGGCGGCGCCGGCGGACGCACCCAACCGCTTCGTGGTGAACATCCAGCCCGAGCAGCGCCGTGAAGTGGCCCGCTTCATGGACCGGGCCGGCCTGGCGGCGGACCTGGCGCCCATGGTGCGCGGCCGGCTCACCGACGTTTCCGGCCGGCCGGTGTCGGCGGCGGACTACGTCGAGGAACGGGCGCAGCGGCTGGTGGAGCGGGAGTTCAACCTTTCCTACGCGGCCGACCTGCCGGCCGGCAACACCGTCACCGCCGGGCGCTGGTTCGCCCCGGGGGAGAAGAAGGTGGCGTCGGTGGAGGAGGGGCTGGCCAAGACCCTGGGGCTGAAGGTGGGGGACGATCTGACCTTCTCCATTGCCGGGGAGCCGGTGACCTTGAAGATCGTCGGTCTGCGCCGTCTCAACTGGGACTCGATGCGGGTCAATTTCTTCGTCCTCACCCCGCCCGGGGTGCTGGAGCCCTACCCGGCCAGCTGGATCACCAGCTTCCACCTGCCGGACGAGGGCGCCAACGCCACGGCGGCCCTGGTACGGGCCTTCCCCAATCTGACGGTGATCGACGTGGGCGCCATCCTGCGCCAGATCCAGTCCATGCTCGACCAGGTGGTTCAGGCGGTGCAATTCGTCTTCCTATTCACCGTCGCCGCCGGGCTGGTGGTGCTCTACGGTGCCCTGGTTTCGGCCTTCGACGAGCGCCGCCGGGAGCTGGCGGTGATGCGCGCCCTGGGCGCCCGTAGCGCGCAACTGCGGCGCAGCCTGATGGCCGAATTCGCCGCCGTGGGCGCCCTGTCGGGTCTGCTCTCGGCGGTAGCGGCGGAAACCATCGGCTGGGTGGTGGCGCGCCAGGTGTTCGACCTGGACCTGGCGGTGAAGCCTTGGCTGCCCCTGGCGGCCGCCCTGGGCGGCGCAGTCCTGGTGAGCGCCGCGGCCTCCCTGGGCATTTCCCGGCTACTGGAAACGCCGGCGTTGATCGCCCTGCGCAGCGAGTAGCCGGGGCATGGAACGGCGCTCGTGCGGAGCGCTGCATTCGAACGCGACGGAGCAACTGCCTGAGGGAAACGGGCCATGTCCGGCCGTCTCCGGCTGTGCCTGGCAGTGACTTCGGGTAGAATGGAGGCCATTGATTCGCCTCGCTTTCTTTCCGGCCGGACGGTGCCCGCAGGTTCGTATGTCCGGCCGTCAGCCGTAGGAGAAGGCGGGCGCCCTGAACGCCCCGAATGGGCGTTGCGCATCGTGCGACGTATTTGCCGGGCACTTTTTTGGTGCGGCCCGGTCTCAGGCAGCCAGCCTGGATTTTTCCCGAGTTTTCTATGCCGTCAGTCAAGGCCGATCCGGCCGCCGCTTCCGCCGCCTCCGTGGCGGTGCCTGGTTCTTCCGCTTCCTCCGCTTCCGCCGCTGCGCCTTCAGGCCTGACCGCGTCGCCCAAACCGCTTTTTTCCTACCGGAAATATTGGGCCAGCCGCTTCGGCACCGCCCCCTTCCTGCCCATGAGCCGGGAGGAGATGGACAAGCTGGGCTGGGATTCCTGCGACATCATCCTGGTCACCGGCGATGCCTACATCGACCACCCCAGCTTCGGCATGGCCCTGATCGGCCGGCTGCTGGAGGCCCAGGGCTTCCGCGTCGGCATCATCAGCCAGCCCAACTGGCATTCGGCCGAGGACTTCAAGCGCCTGGGCAAGCCCAACCTGTATTTCGGCGTGACCGCGGGCAACATGGATTCCATGGTGAACCGCTATACCTCGGACCGGAAAATCCGCTCCGACGACGCGTACACCGCCAACGCCGAGCCCAACAAGCGCCCCGACCGGGCGGTCACCGTCTATGCCCAGCGCGCCCGGGAGGCTTATCCCGGCACGCCGATCATCATCGGCTCGATCGAGGCGTCGCTGCGCCGCATCGCCCACTACGACTACTGGAGCGACAAGGTGCGCCGCTCGGTGCTGCCCGACTCCAAGGCCGACCTGCTGCTCTTCGGCAACGCCGAGCGGGCCCTGGTGGAGGTGACCCACCGCCTGGCCAAGGGCGAGCCGGTGGAGTCGATCCGCGACGTGCGTGGCACCGCCTTCATGGTCCCCCGGGGCTGGAAGCCGGGCGCCGACTGGAGCGAGCAGGATTCCCGCACGGTGGACACCCCGGGCAAGGTGGAGGCCCACAAGGACCCCTACGCCATGGAAGAAACCCCGTCCAGCGGCGGCGCCTGCGCCACGGGGGAGGGGAGCGGCACGGCCGCTGTTCAGCCCGTCCGCATCGTCGGCAAGGAAGAGCGCCTCGCCGCCCGCCGCGCCGAGCGGGCCAAGACCGTGCTGCGCCTGCCGTCCTACGAGCAGGTGGTGGACGACCCGGTGCTCTACGCCCACGCCTCGCGCACCTTCCACCTGGAAGCGAACCCGGGCAACGCCCGCTGTCTGGTCCAGGCCCACGGCGAACGGGATGTGTGGCTCAACCCGCCGCCGATTCCGCTGACCATGGCCGAGATGGATGGGGTGTACGGCCTGCCCTATGCGCGCAATCCGCACCCCGGCTACGGCGGGGCCAAGATTCCGGCCTGGGAGATGATCCGCTTCTCGATCAACATCATGCGCGGCTGCTTCGGCGGCTGTACCTTCTGCTCGATCACCGAGCACGAGGGGCGCATCATTCAGAGCCGCTCGGAAGAGTCGATTCTCCACGAGATCGAGGAAATCCGCGACAAGACCGAGGGCTTCACCGGCATCATCTCCGACCTGGGCGGGCCCACCGCCAACATGTACCGGCTGGCCTGCAAGGACAAGAAGATCGAGACGTCGTGCCGGCGCCTGTCCTGCGTCTTCCCCGACGTGTGCGAGAACCTCAACACCGACCACGGCCACCTGATCCAGCTCTACCGCAAGGCCCGGGCCATTCCCGGGGTGAAGAAGATCCTGATCGGCTCGGGCCTGCGCTACGACCTGGCGGTGCGCTCGCCGGAATATGTCAAGGAACTGGTCACCCACCACGTCGGCGGCTACCTGAAGATCGCCCCGGAGCATACCGAGGAAGGCCCGCTCAACAAGATGATGAAGCCGGGCATCGGCACCTACGAGCGCTTCAAGCAGATGTTCGAGAAGTTCTCCAAGGAGGCGGGCAAGGAGCAGTACCTGATCCCGTATTTCATCGCTGCCCACCCTGGCACCCGGGACGAGGACATGCTCAACCTGGCCTTGTGGCTCAAGCGCAATAACTTCCGCCTCGACCAGGTACAGACCTTCCTGCCCACGCCCTTGGCCATTGCCACCGCCATGTGGCACACGGAAAAGAACCCGCTGCGCAAGGTCGGCCAGGACAGCGAGACGGTGCCCATCGTGCGCACCGGCCGCCAGCGCCGCCTGCACAAGGCCTTTTTGCGCTACCACGATCCGGAGAACTGGCCGATGCTGCGGGAAGCCCTCAAGGACATGGGCCGGGCCGACCTGATCGGCAATGGCAAGAAGCACCTGATCCCACTCTTCCAGCCCGCTGGCACCGGTCTGGGCAAAGGCGGTTGCGGCCGCGGCGGCGTCGGCCGGGGGCCGGCCAAGCCGGGTATGTCCCGCTCCGCGCCCCGGGGCGGTTCACCGGCCGCTCCCCGCAACGCCAAGCCTGGCGTGGCTTTCGGCAAGGGGCCTGTGAAGAGTCGCGCTAAATAAGGCGCTGCGGGCACACCTTGTGAAAGTGCCCGTCCCTATTGGGTTTCCAGCCATCCATTTTTTTGACCAACCGAATCCGTTGATCCGATGAGCGACACCAGCGCAGCCACCCAGACCCCGCAACGCGACGACAGCGCAGAGGTCACGCCCTACGACATGATCGGCGGCGAGGCCGCCGTGCGCGCCCTGACCGACCGCTTTTACGACCTGATGGACCTGGAGCCGCGCTTTGCCGAGCTGCGCGCCATGCATCCGGAGGACATGGCCGGCGCCCGGGACAACCTGTTCTGGTTCCTCTCTGGCTGGCTGGGCGGCCCCCAGCTATTCGTCGAGCGCAAGGGCCATCCCATGCTGCGCCGCCGCCACATGCCGTTTTCCATCGGCGAGAAGGAGCGGGACCAGTGGGTCCAGTGCATGGTCCAGGCCATGGAAGAAGAGGGCATCGACGAGGCCATCCGCACCCGCCTGGCGGTGTCCTTCTTCCAGACGGCGGATTTCATGCGCAACCGGGAGGGGTGAGCGCGTCTGACAGGAAGTCAGGGTTTGTCAGCTTTTTGGGAGAAAGTTGTTGATACAATTTGAAACAACTTTTTCCAGGTTTCGACGAAATTGATTTTTCATAGAAAAGTCAGGGAGTTATACCCATCGGGTACGCTCCAGGGCTGGCGCAACCGCATCAAGCTGAGCGCCCGCCGCCTGTTTAATTATTCCCGGACTGCGGCCTGGTGGGCGTTTCTCGACCAGCCGGCCATGCGGCCGATCGCCAAGCAGCACTTCACCCTGTTCGAAGTCATCCACCGGCCCTACCTGCATCGGGGCTGGTCGGGGGCGCAGCGCTATGTCGCGGTCCTGGGGCACTACCGGCTGGTGGAATCGTTGCGCGACTTCTCCTTCTACGATGCCCACCTGCGTCCTGTCAGCCTGTGGACCGACGAGATCGAGGGGCGGCGCGTCGAACTGGCGCTGCACAAGGACCGCCGCTTCTGCCGCGAGGGCGAATTGGCCCTGAGCCTCTTCGTGGACGGCCAGCGCCAGCTGTCCCTGGCCTTCCTCCTGGCCGAGCTGGAATCGCGCCGGGTGATCTATGTCGGTTGCCTGCAAGGCACCAGCGCGCCGGATTGCAAGGAAACCCTGGCGGCCTGCACCCGGGCCATGCACGGCCTGCGCCCCCGGGATCTGCTGCTCTGGGCGCTGCGCCAGATCGGGCAGGAAATCGACGCCCGGGATATCTACGCCATTTCCCACCGCTTCCAGCAGTACGCGAGCTGGCATTACACCTTCGGCGGCGGCAAGACCATCCAGGCCAATTACGACGATGCCTGGACCGAAGCCGGCGGCGTGGCCCTGTCCAACGGTTTCTTCCACCTGCCGGTGCAGGTGGAGGAGCGCCCCCTGTCCGAGGTCAAGTCGTCCAAGCGCGCCATGTACCGGCGGCGCTACGAGATGCTCGCCGCCATGCGGCAGGAGATCCTTGTCAGCCTGCACCGCCGGCTCGGCCCGGTGGCGGAGGGTGCGCCGCCGGCAAAGCAGCTCCAGGCACCGGTGCCGCCCCGTGTGTTTCTGTCAAGTTGTTGACTCCCGCTTCTGCTATGATTCAGCCCTTTTGATTTTCGGCTGAACCCTCTCCATGTCCTCCGTCCGTCCCATCCGCAACGTCGCCATCATCGCTCACGTCGACCATGGCAAAACCACCCTCGTCGACAAGCTCCTCCAGCAGGCCGGTACCTTCCGCGCCAACCAGCAGGTGGAAGAGCGGGTCATGGACTCCAACGACCTGGAAAAGGAGCGGGGCATCACCATCCTCGCCAAGAACACCTCGGTGGATTACGAAGGTGTGCACATCAACATCGTGGACACCCCGGGCCACGCCGACTTCGGCGGCGAAGTGGAGCGGGTGCTGGGCATGGTGGACGGCGTGGTGCTGCTGGTGGACGCGGTCGAAGGCCCCATGCCGCAGACCCGCTTCGTCACCAAGAAGGCTCTGGCCCTGGGCCTCAAGCCCATCGTCGTGGTGAACAAGGTGGACCGGGATGGTGCCACCCCCGACAACGCCGTGGACCTGACTTTCGATCTGTTCGACAAGCTGGGCGCCACCGACGAGCAGCTGGACTTCCCCATCGTCTACGCCTCCGGCCTGAACGGTTGGGCTGCCATGTCCCTGGACGCGCCGCGCGAAGACATGCGCCCCCTGTTCGAGACCATCCTGAGCCACGTGCCGGCTCCCGATGCCGACCTCGACGGCCCCCTGCAATTCCAGATTTCCGCCCTCGACTACTCCAGCTACGTGGGCCGCATCGGCATCGGCCGCATCAAGCGCGGCCGGGTCAAGCCGGGCCAGCAGGTGGTGGTGATGTTCGGCACCGAAGAAGAGGCTGCCGCCCACGAGCGCAGCACCATCAAGGCCAAGATCAACCAGGTGTTCGGCTACAAGGGCCTGAACAAGGTGGAGCTGGACGAAGGCCACGCCGGCGACATCGTCCAGGTGACCGGCATCGAGGACCTGGTGCTGGGCTGCACCATCGCCGACCCGGACCAGCCGGAAACCCTGCCCCTGCTCAAGATCGACGAGCCGACCCTGTCCATGCAGTTTATGGTGAACACCTCGCCCCTGGCCGGTACCGAAGGCAAGTTCGTCACCAGCCGCCAGATCCGCGACCGCCTGCACAAGGAACTGCTCACCGACATGGCGCTGCGCGTCGATGACACCGCCAACGCCGACGTGTTCGACGTGTGCGGCCGTGGCGAACTGCACCTGTCGATCCTGCTTGAGAACATGCGCCGCGAAGGCTTCGAAATGGCCGTGGGCCGTCCCCGCGTGGTGACCAAGACCATCGATGGCGTGGTGTACGAGCCGTATGAGATGCTCTCGGTGGACGTGGAAGAGCAGCACCAGGGCGGCGTTATGGAATCCCTCGGCCTGCGCCGCGGCGACATGCAGGACATGGTGCCGGACGGCCGCGGCCGGGTGCGCATCGAATACCGCATTCCCGCCCGGGGCCTGATCGGTTTCCAGGGCGAATTCATGAACCTGACCCGCGGCACCGGCCTGATGAGCCACGTGTTCGACGAGTACGCCCCCACCAAGGAAGGCCAGGTGGCTGAGCGCCGCAACGGCGTGCTGATCTCCCAGGACGACGGCGAGGCCGTGGCCTACGCCCTGTGGAAGCTGCAGGATCGCGGCCGCATGTTCGTCAATCCGGGCGACAAGCTGTACGAAGGCATGATCATCGGCATCCACAGCCGCGACAACGACCTGGTGGTGAACCCGATCAAGGGCAAGCAGCTGACCAACGTGCGCGCCTCCGGCACCGACGAAGCGGTGCGCCTGGTGCCGCCGATCCAGCTGACCCTGGAGTCCGCCATCGAATTCATCGCCGACGACGAGCTGGTGGAAATCACGCCCAAGTCCCTGCGTATCCGCAAGCGCCACCTCAAGGAGCACGACCGCAAGCGTGCTTTTCGCGAAGGCAACAACTAAGCGCACCGCACTACGGCGCACGAACAACGGGCGGGTCTTCGGACCCGCCCGTTGTCTTTACAGCCGGTAAAAAAGGGATGGCGCCAGAGGGGGGGCGGTCAGGCGGTCTTGCCCGTGGGGGTGCGGGAAGCCGCGTACTCGGTGACGAAGGTTTCGAATTCGCTCACCGGCAACGGAGGGCTGAACAGGTAGCCCTGCATGACGTGACAGCCGATCCCGGCGACGAAATCCCGCTGGGCCGGGGTCTCCACACCCTCGGCCACCACGGTCAGCCCCAGGCTGCGGCCCAGGGAGAGGGTGGCGGCGGTGATGGCGGCATCCTCCGCGTCGCCGGGCAGGTCCTGGATGAAGGAGCGGTCGATCTTCAGCTGGTCCAGGGGGTAGCGCTTCAGGTAGGCCAGGTTCGAGTAACCGGTGCCGAAGTCGTCCAGGGACAGGCTCAGCCCCAGTTCCTTGAGGCTGGCGAGCTGGCGCTCGATGTCGCCGGTGGGCTCCATCAGGGCGCTTTCAGTCAGTTCCAGTTCCAAGCCAGCCGGGTCGGCGCCGGTCTGGGTGAGGGTGCGCCGGACCAGGGTGACGAAGCCGGAGCGGCGGAACTGGAGGGCCGAGATGTTGACCGCAATGCGCGGCACCGGCAGGCCGCTCTTGCGCCAGGCCACCTGCTGGCGGCAGGCCTCGGCGAGCACCCAGTTGCCGAGCTCGACGATCAGGCCGGACTCCTCGGCAAGGGGAATGAACTGGGCCGGCGGCACCAGCCCCTTTTCTGGATGGCGCCAGCGGACCAGGGCTTCGGCGCCGATGATGCGGCCGCTGCCGGCGGCGATTTGGGGCTGGTAGTAAAGGGCCAGCTCGTTGCGTTCCACGGCGCGGCGCAATTGGTTTTCCATGAGCAGGCGCTCGTAGGCCCGGGCGTCCATTTCCGCGGTGAAGAACTGGAAGGTGTTGCGGCCGCTTTCCTTGGCGCTGAACATGGCCGTATCGGCGTGCTTGACCAGGGTGTCGAAGTCGGTGCCGTCCTCGGGGAAGACGGCGATGCCGATGCTGGCCGTCACGGTCAGTTCGTGCTGGTCGATGATGAACGGCTGGGAAAACTGCTCGACGATCTTGCGCGCAACGATGGCGGCCTGGGCCGGGAAGTCGATGTGGGGCAGCAGCAGCATGAACTCGTCACCGCCGATCCGGGCCATGGTGTCCTCGTCCCGAATGCAACTGCGCAGCCGCTCGGCGGCCACGCCCAGGAGGCGGTCACCGATGGGGTGGCCCAGGGTGTCGTTCACCTTCTTGAAGCGGTCCAGGTCGATGAACAGCAGGGCCATGGGATGGCTCTGGCGCTGGGCGGCGGCCAGGGACTGGTTGACCCGGTCGCGCAGCAGGGAGCGGTTGGGCAGCCCGGTCAGGGTGTCGTAGTGGGCCAGGTAGTGGATGTGGGCCTCGGTTTCCCGGCTGCTGGTGACGTCCTGCAAGGTGCCAAGCAGCTTGACCAGCACGTCGTTGCGGTGGCGTGCCTCGATCTCCAGGTGCACCAGGCGGATGCGCCCCTCGGCATCGGTGATGCGGGTGTCCAGGGTGGTCGAGGCGCGGCCGGCGCGCAGTTCGGCCAGGGTGGCTTCCCAGCCCGCCCGCTCGTCGGGGAGGAAGCGGGAGGCAAGCAATTCCAGGGTGGGCGGCGCCTGCCCCGGCTCCAGTCCCAGGATGCGGTACATCTCGTCCGACCAGATCATGTCGGGCACGGCGTTCGCCTCCCAGGACCAACTACCCAGGCGGGCGATCTGTTGGGCATAGGCCAGGGATGCCCGGTTGGTCTCAAGGACGGCCTTGGCCTGGCTCAGTTCGGCGGTACGCTGCTCCACCAGCAGGTGGATGCGCTGGGCGTGGGCCGTGGTAATGAGCAGGAAGGCGCCCAGCAGGGTCATCAGCAGCAAGGCGCCCAGCAGCAAGGTCCAGGGTTCCCAGCTGCGGTGGGTGGCCAGGTAATCTGGACTGGCGGTGAAGCGGATTTCCCACTGCCGCCCGGCGAAGGGGAACAGGGTCTCGTAGACGAAGGGCGAACCGGGGGCCGCCGTTCCGCAGCCCGGCGCCCCGGCCAGGTGCTGGGGCGAGGCGACGACGGTGCGGTCGGTCAGGCACAGAGCCACCCCGGCGGGAAGGGCGGCCACCAGGTTCGCCAGGGTGTCGTCGAGCCGGAAGGCGGTGTAGACGACGCCGACGAAGCGGGGACGGCTGAACTTGGGGCGCTGGAATACCCCCTGGTAGACCACCACGCTCAGCTTCTGCTCCGGGTCCTGGACCAGGCGCAGGGCGGCGGAGGCCTGGGGTTCACCATTCAGCCGGGTATTGGCGATGGCCTGGCTGGCCGGAGCGATGGACAGGAGGTTGAGCCCCACGGCCCGAGTGTTGAACGGGGTGGGTTCGGCGTACAGCACGGGCAGGTATTCGTCGGCCGATGCCGGGGTATGGGGCTCGGTATCGCGACTGCCACGGTCGTATAGACGGAACTGGGGATGCTCGACGAGCATGCGCCGTTCCAGCGCCGGCAGGCTGGCTGCGGAGGTAAGTTCCGCCCAGCCGATCACCGCCATGCCGGGGTAGTGCTCGAACCAGGGAGCGGTGAACATGTGGAAGGAATCCCGGGAGACTTCCGGGCTGGTGGTGAGGTGGCGTTCCACCGAGCGCAGTACCGTGATCTGCTCGGTGAACCGGGAACGCAGCAGCTGGGCCTGGACCCGGGTGTCCCGCTCGAACTGGGCGTACAGGTTGTCCACTTCCCGGCTGGTGGCCTGAAGCAGGGCCAGGGTCATGAAGAAGCCGGCCAGCAGGAAGGGCAGGACGATGCCCAGGCGGCGTCGGTCCCAGTCCGCCGGCCGGGGGCTGAGTAGGGCGATCAGGATCGGGGTGGCGATCACGGCGCCCATGGCGTCGCCGATCCACCAGTTCCACCAGGCGAACGGCGCTTCCGCCTTCGGCAGAATGCCCAGGCCCAGGAGCCAGCCGACGGACCAGGAAGGATTCAGCAGACAGCCGGCCAGGCAGCCCAGCAACAAGAAGCGCAGGATCGTCCCCACCTGTTCCAGGGCGCTGGGAAAGCCCACGTAGCGGCGCACCAGGGCGGCCCCCAGCCGGGCCTGGAGCGTGGCGCCGACGGCGATGGCAAAGGGGGCGAGCCATTGCGTTCCCGCGTAGCCGTGTTCCCAGCCTAGGAGCAGGTTGAGCAGGAGCGAACCGAGGCCGGCCGCCAGGGCCAGCCGGTTGCCATAGAGCAGTACCGCCGCCAGGGCGATGCCGGCGGAGGGAAAGAGGGGAGAGACGATTTCCGGCCGTGCGGTCAGCCGCACCGCCAGCCAGCCCGCCACGGCATAGGCGAGCGCTGTGCCCAGGAGCAGGGGAAGCGAAGGACGGCGTGCAGCGAGGGGCGGCATGGGCGATGGGAACGGTGGAGAGTGGCCGGTTCCGGAAAATACCCGATGGGGCGTGCCTGCAAGCAGGGCGGATTCACGATGGACACCGTGCCAGCCGATGGTATCCCGGAGGCCCTGGGAAAGTTAATTTTTTTTGTGCATTTTTGCCCATTGCCCGCTATCTGCCGGGCGGCAGCCGGGGCAACGGGAATGGGCGCCGGTGCTGCGCCCGGAGGCAGGCTTCAGCCGCCGGTCATGGACATGAAGCGCACCACCCGGGGGGCGTCCATCTGGGTGGTGAAGTCGTGGGCCTTGGGTTTGATGCCCATCACGCCGCGGATCGCCTCGGTGAGGGGCTGGCGGTCGTCCGGATGGGCGCGCAGCAGGGGCAGCAGCTGCACGGCGTCGTTGTGCCCCAGGCAGGGGTAGAGCTCGCCCTTGGCGGTGATGCGCACCCGGTTGCAGGTGTCGCAGAAATTATGGCTGTGGGGGGAGATGAAGCCCACCCGAGTATCCGACCCGGGAATGCGCCAATAGCGGGCCGGTCCGCCGGAGGATTCGTCGCTGGCTTCCAGGGTGAAGTGGCGGCCGAGCAGTTCCAGGGCCTCGTCGCTGGAAAAATAGGTGGCGGTACGGCCATGGCCGATGTCGCCCAGGGGCATTTCCTCGATGAAGGAGATGTCCACGCCCCGGTCCATGGCGTAGCGCACCAGATCCGGAAATTCATGGTCGTTCACGCCGCGCATCATCACCGTGTTCAGTTTCACCCGGGAAAACCCGGCGGCCACGGCGGTGTCGATGCCGCGCAGCACCTTGGCGATGTCGCCGGTGCGGGTGATCTCATGGAAGCGCAGCGGGTCCAGGGTGTCCAGGCTGACGTTGATGCGCTTGACGCCCGCGGCGCGCAGGTCGGGAGCGAAACGCTCCAGCTGGGAGCCGTTGGTGGTCAGCACCAGTTCGCGGATGCCGGGCACCTGGCCGATCTGGCCGAGCAGCCAGAGGGCGTTCTTGCGCACCAGGGGTTCGCCGCCGGTGATGCGCACCTTGTGGACGCCGAGTTCGGCGAAGGCGCGCACGATCTCCAGGCACTCCTCCAGGCTCAGCACTTCGCTGCGCGGCAGGAAGGTCATGTCCTCGGACATGCAGTAGTGACAGCGGAAGTCGCAGCGGTCGGTGATGGACAGGCGGATGTAGGTGATGCGGCGCCCGTACTTGTCCAGCAGGGTTCCGGCGGCGTGGCGCGAGGTGTCGGCGCGGGGGGGGACGAAGGCCGAACCCGGGGTGGCGGAACCAGAATCGTTGCTGTGGAGCGTTTCGTTGTGCATGAAGAGAGTGTCCGCTGGCTGCTGGCGCCAGAATCGCCCGGAGCGCTCCGGGCGCCCATGACCGAGGTCAAAAACACTGACAGCGGGCTGCCGGATGAATTCCCGGGATTATGGCGTGAGGCCAAGAAAAAAGGCAGCCGAGGCTGCCTTTTTCCGGCGCGGGGGCAAGGCTTACTTGACCCGGTTGCGGTACTCGTCGGTGCGGGTGTCGATTTCGATCTTGTCACCGATTTCGACGAAGGCCGGCACCGGCAGCTCGAAGCCGCTGGGCTTGATGCGGGCGGGCTTCATGACCTTGCCGGAGGTGTCGCCCTTGACGGCGGGCTCGGTGTATTCGACTTCGCGCACCACGGAGGTGGGCAGTTCCACGGAGATGGCCTTGCCGTTGTAGAAGACCACTTCACAGGCCAGGCCGTCGTCCAGGTACTTGAGGGCGTCTTCCATGTTCTCGGCTTCCACCTCGAACTGGTTGTACTCGGCGTCCATGAACACGTACATGGGATCGGCGAAGTAGGAGTAGGTCACTTCCTTGCGGTCGAGCATCACCTGCTCGAATTTTTCGTCGGCCTTGTAGACGGATTCGCTGGCGGAACCGGTGAGCAGGTTCTTCAGCTTCATCTTCACCACGGCGGCGTTGCGGCCGGACTTGTTGTATTCGGCCTTTTGCACCACCAGCGGGTCGTTGCCGACCATGATCACGTTACCGGCGCGGAGTTCCTGTGCGGTCTTCATCGTTGCGTTCCTGGGTAGATCGGAGGAAATAAAAACCCGCTATTTTAACCTGTTAGCGCAAAACCGCACCAGCGCCGCCGCCAGATTTTCCTGGTCGGCCAGCCGGTCGCACCACGCCTCGGCATGAGCCGCGAGGGCGGGCAGTGCCGTGCTGAAGGCGGCCCAGGCGCCGGCCAGGCCGGCGTCGCCCGGCGCCGCGTCGTTCCAGGTTCGCCAGAAGCCGGTCAGGGCGTCCGCGGCGGCAGTGGGCAGGCCGGCGCGATAGCGTTCCAGAAAGGCTTCCAGCTTGATGCGGTGAGCCTCTTCGTCCTGGGGGTAGATCTGCCAGACGAAGGGCCGAGCCGCCCACTGGGCGCGCACGAAGGAATCCTCGCCGCGCACCAGGTTGAGGTCGGCGCTCCACAGCAGCCGGTCGAAGCCTTCCTGGGGCAGGAAGGGCAGGGGATGCAGGGTCAGGGCGCCCACCCGCAGGGGCCGGCCTTCGCTGAGCGCCTCGCCGCTCCAGGCCGAGGCCGCTTCCCGGGCGTGGCGGTCGAGCAGCAGCAGGCGCGTGGGGGGCGCATCGTGGCCGTTCATGGCCTGGAACAGGTCGGCCAAGCGGGGGCTGGCGTAGGCGAAGAGATTGACCAGCTGCTCGCCAGGAGCCAGGTCGATGCCCTGGACGGCGAGAAAGGCCTGGCGCTCGCCGCTGCCCGGGGCCTGGAAGCGGCAGCGCGCCTCGATCAGGCCGGCTTCGCGCAGCAGCCCGCCGGTGCGCGGCGTGAAGCCGGGAAAGAAGAAGTGCTTGTCCAGACCGAGGCGCGGGTGGCGCGAAACCATCCGGTGGCAATCCTCCACCCAGGCTTCGGCGGACAGGTATTCCAGGTTGAGCCAGACCGGAGGCGGCGACTGGCGGGCCATGGCGGCCTCGGCCTCGTCGGGCAGCGGGCAAGCGAAGGCTTCCACCACCACCTGACCCAGGTCGGCGGGCACGGCAAAGGGGCCACCTTGGCGAGGCCAGTGATGCACGGTAACGCCGTTCAGGCTCTGCCGTTCCCGGCCCGAATCCAGTCCGGGGGCGAGGCGGGAGAAGGCCCCCAGGTCGTCCACCCACAGGCGCACCTGCTGGCCGTAGTCGTGGGCCAACTGCCGGGCCAGGCGCCAGCAGACGCCGATGTCGCCGTAGTTGTCCACCACGGCGCAAAAGATTTCCCAGCGCAGGACGGGGAAATCGTTCCGGGACGCGTTGGGAGGTGCGGTATCGGGCATGGCGGCGGTAGGGACAAAAAGCGGAGGCACCCCGGATGGTGGCCGGGGGGAGGTTCAGCGCCTCAGTCCGGCAGCAGGGTGCGGAAGACGGGGGGCAGCAGGCAATTTTGCAGGCTACGCTGGCCGAAGATGTAGCGGCCGTCGCAGACGAAGCCCAGTTCGTCCCAGTCCACGGCGGTGTTGAGCAGTTCGACGGCCCGTGCCAGGTCGATGCCCGGATGGCGGGGGAAGAGACCGAGCAGGGCGCCGTCGAAGTTGGGGCAGGCGTGGAGGAAGAAGGGCGCCTTGCGCCGGGTCCGGCCGTTCACGTAGATGCGCGGGCCGCTCAGGGCGGGCAGGCCCCGGCCCCATTGCCACCAGTTGGTTTCGTCGAAGCGCTTGATGCGCCGGGTGATGAGCCGGCCCTTGTGGGGTTCCAGGTGGGGGTGGCGCACGTCGAACAGCATGCGCCGGGTTTCGCCGGTTTCGGCGGTCTTGGAGCAGACGAACTCCAGGTTGCCGTCGGGGTGCTCGAACAGGTCGTCGGCGCCGGAGACCGCGCCCACCTTGACTTCGAACAGGGCCGAGAAGGGCAGGCGCTGCTCCTGGTCGCCGCTGGCGAGAAAGAGCAGTTGCCCATCGGCCAGGGTGAAGGTCCGGCCGTCGTGCAGGCGGCGGTCGAAGCGCCCCTTCTCGAAGCGGAAGATGGCACAGTTGGGCACCGCCCCCTCGAAGATGCGCGCATCGCCGGTTTCGAGGAAATCGGTGATGGTGCCCTGGGCGAACAGCCAGGTATTGAGGCGCCGGGCGGCAGTGAGCTTGAGGAAGTCCCGGGGCACGATGAAGATCAGCTCGCCGCCGTGCTCAAGATGCTGCACCGCCTTCTCGATGAAGAACAGGAAGAGGTTGGAGCGGGCATCGAACAGGTCGTGGGGCAGGCGCCGCCGCGTGGCCGGGCGGATGTCCTGGTAGCGCACGTAGGGCGGGTTGCCGATCACCGTGGCGAACTTCTCCCGCACCGGATAGGCGAAGAAGTCGCCGACGATGGCGCCGGGCGGAGCCACTCGAGGGTCGATCTCGATGGCCACGCACTCGCCCCCCTCCGCGGCGATGGCGCGGCTGAAGGCGCCGTCGCCGGCCGAGGGTTCCAGGGTGCGACCCCGGTTGCGGCGCAGGTCGAGCATCGCCTGCACCACGTCGGGCGGGGTAAATACCTGGCCCAGGCCGGCGACATTGCGGCCGGCGGCGGCGGGGGAAGGACGGCGGGGGGCGGGCACGGGAATGGGCGGGTGTGGTGCGGAAAGCGGCGGTGAAAAATCGGTGGACGACGATCTCGGCAGGCGTCAGCCGGCGCGGATTATCGCACTGTTGGCGCCCCGGCTGCAGGAAGCATGGCACGGGGCCGCGCCGGTGCCGCCCGGGGCGGGAGGTCGCCTGCTACCAGCCCGATTCCCGTACCAGCACGGCCAGGGCGGTGCGCAGGAAGTCGCCGAGCAGGGTCTTGGGAGTGCCGTAGATCACCAGATGGCCGCGCTGAACCTTGTCGGCCTCCCGGGCACCGGCGGCATCCTCGACCCGCAACACCACCCGGTAGACCGCATGGTCGGGCACCAGTTGGCCTTTGCGTTCGCGCACGATCAGCTCGCCGCCGTGGCTGTTGGCCAGGATGGGGTCGGACAGGGCACGGGTGGCGTCCCGGTCCACGCTGGCCACGCGCAGGCCCAAGGTGGGCAGCCCGCGGGTTTCGGGATAGAAGCGCCCGCCGTCGCCGACCTGGATGCGGGCCACCTCGCTCTCGCTCAGGTAGGTTTCCACCTGCCACTGGCCGGGGTCGGTGAGAACTGCCAGGGGTTCGATGCGGCTGACCCAGTCGCCGGGTCGCAGGTCCGGCTGGAGGTCGCGCAGCACGCCGTCGAAGGGGGCGGCCAGAACGTAGCGGCCCCGCTCCCGTTCGGCGCCGTCCTGTTCGCTGACGGCGGTGGCCAGTTCTTCCTGGGTGATCAACTGGCGGGCGCGCAGGGTGTCGTCGAAGCCTGCCACGTCCACCTGCCAGCCGAGGCGCTCGACCCGCTGGGTGGATTGCCGGGACCGGTATTCGGCATCGGGCGATTCCAGCACCACCAGCGGCGTGCCGGCGGCGACCCGGGTGCCGGCGGGCACCGGCAGGGACACCACCCGGGCGCTGCCGGGGGCGAACAGGGGGTAATGGCGGGCGGTACGCAGCACGCCCTGGCTGCCCACCTGGAAGTTCCACGGTACCAGGCCCACCAGGACGATGGCGGCGGCGATCCAGGCGCTGCGCCGGGCTCGGGGGCTTTGCCGGATACGGGGCCAGCGTTCCCGCCACTCCTTGATCTCGCTCCACAGGGGCTTGAGCACGAACCAGCCGATCTCCACGGCGAAGAGGAACAACCCCAGGGCCTTGAAGAACATGTAATAGACCATGGCGGCGATGCCGAGGAACAGGGTCAGGCGGTAGATCCACACTCCCCAGGCGAACAGGATCAGGCTGCGCTGGCGGGCGGGCGGCAGGTGCTCGGGTACAGGCTCGCCCAGGGCGAACAGGCGTTCGCGCATGTCCCAGCGGGCCAGGGCGAAGGCCCGGCTGTGCAGGTTGGGGAAATCGAGCCAGTCCGACAGCAGGAAATAGCCGTCGAAGCGCATGAACGGGCTGGCGTTGATCGCCAGGGTCGAAATCCAGGTGGTGGTGGCGAGCATGAAGGCCACGCCGCGCAGGGTGCCGTCGGGCAGCAGGGCCCAGGCCAGGGTGGCCCAGGCGGCCACCACCGATTCGGTGACGATGCCGGCAGCGCCTACGGCGAGGCGGTCGCGCCGCCGGGTGAGCTTCCAGGCTTCGTTGACGTCGGTGTAGGCCACCGGCCACATCACCAGGAAGGCCACGCCCATGGCCGGAACCCGGCAGCCCAGGCGGCGGGCGGTGAAACCGTGCCCCAGTTCGTGCAGGATCTTGACGAATACCAGGGCCACGGCATAGCCGGCGGCGCCTTTCCAGCTCAGGGTGTCCACCAGGGTGGCGGAAAAGGTTTCCCACTGCCGGTAGACCTCCACCAGCCCGAGCAGCAGGACTAGGCCAGTGAGGCGGAAGAAGCCGCGGCCATAGAACATCTCGACCTTGGGCAGCATCCGCTTCAGCCAGGCGTCGGGGCGTACCAGGGGCAGGCGGAAGAACAGGTAGTGGTGCAGCAGCCACTGGGTGACGGTGCTGTGGGTGGCCTTTTCCCGCTCCACCAGCCAGGCCGTGCCGCCGGGGCCGTCCACCCGGCACAGCTGGTTTTCCTGGAGAAAGCGCATCACCGCCAGCACCTCGTCGCTTTCCAGGTGCAGGGTGGTGGCCGCGCCGACGGCTTCGGCGATGGCCTCGGCCGTGCCCAGGTGCCAGTGGGAGAGGATTTCGAAGGTGGGCCAGTCGATGCGGAAAAAAGCGTTGCGCACCGGGTCCTGGAGGCTCCAGGTGGGGGCGCCGTCGGCGGCCGCCGGTCCGGGGTGCAGGGTCAGTTCTTCGCGCAGCGGGAGCAGGGGCGTGCTGGCCGGGGTGACGCTCATAGGCCGGTCACCTGTCGCAGGATGGCCAGGGGACGACGCAGCACCCAGTAGGACAGGGGCACCCAGGGGCCGCGAATCTTGGTGGTGCCCTTCATGCCTACCCGGGGCGGGGTCTCACCGGGTTCGAGGCGGGCGCGCAGCCGGTAGGCGTAGCTGGAATCGGGGCGGGGCACCGCCTCGTGGGCGTAGTAGCGCACCCGGGCTGAAACGGGGGAGAGGGGGGCCGCGTTGAGGTAGAGGGTCACTGCTGCATCCTCGGGAAGGGCAATGCCGTCCCCCAGGGTGATCCAGGCTTCCACCTCCACGTCGTGCTCGTCGGCCACGGTCATGATGCGTTCGCCGGTGTTCACCGGCTTGCCCACCCATTCGCTCGGGTCGTCCATCAAGGCGATGCCATCCAGGGGGGCGGTCACCTGGGCGCGGGCCAGTTGGGATTCCAGGTACTCGGCCTCGGTCCGACGCTCGGCGATGCGCCCCTGGAGCAAGGCCAGTTGGGCCTTGCTCTTGGCTTCGAACACGGCCTGCTGGGCCGACTGGCGGTATTCGGCCTCGGCCGTGGCCAGGCCCTGGCGGGCGACCTGGAGGCGGGATTCCAAGGTGGTCAGGTCGAGTTGGAAGAGGGCATCGCCGGCCTTGACCCGGCTGTTGGGCGATACGAAGAACTTGTCCACCGTGCCTTCCAGGGGCGCCCGGATCACTGCCGGATGGGCCGGCACCAATTCGCCGGGGGCCAGGATGGTGAGGCGCACGGGAAAACACAGGAAAAGCAGGGCCAGGGCCGTGTAGCGGCGGCGGGGGCGTCGCCAGGTGGTCCGGCAGCCGTTCACCAGGGCCTGGCCGGCACGGCGCAGGGGGGCGCCCCAGCGCCAGGGGCGGACCAGGGTCAGGGTCAGGTCGCGCCAGGGCAGGCGTGCGAACCGTCCGGCCGCTGCCGAGATACCGTGCCACCAAGCCCGGGGGCTGCGCAGCGTATGCCAGAGGGCACGCATCTGTTCGCTGCTGGGCAAGGTTTCGGCCAGCTGGGTGCGCAGTTGCCGCAGGCGCGAGGCCGTAGACGGCCGGCGCAGATCGGCCCAGCGGTGGGCGCAGATGTCGGCCCATTCGGCCAGCAGGCCGGCTTCACCGGAACTCCATTCACCGTCCCGGGCCAACAGCAGGGCGCCATGCTGCGGCACTTCATCCTGACGGCGGGATGCGGTCACGGCCGGCAGGGGAAGCCACAGGGCGTGGCTGGGCAGCCATTCCTGCCATTCGGCGGCGAGCTCGGGGGGGAGCTGGCGGGCGTCCACCGCCCGGGGACCTTTTCCCTCGGCGGCATCGAAGGCGGCGCACACCCGTTCCAGCCATTGCACGTAAGGAGCGTTGGCTTCCGGGGAGACCACTCCGGACAGGCTGGCCACCCCCCGGTCGGCGAACCAGAGGACGCCCTGGCGGTAGGCTGCCAGGGCGTTGGTTTCGTTGACCATGATGAAGCCCAGTTCCGTCGGGGCCGTGGCATGGCGGGCCCGGCGGGCCAGGTGGAGCAGGGTGCCGAGGGCCAGGGCTTCGACGTTGGGGGCTTCGCCCTCGGGGGCGGTTGGGGCGGAATGGTGCGGCGTCATGGCAGGCGGACGTTCAGTCCGATGGGGCGGTGCGGTGGCGGGGTGGTCGCGGAGCGGTGGCGGCCGCTTTTACGTTGGTGCCGGGGGGGCGCTCTCCGGCGTGGGAGGTATCCGGAATCTTGGTTGGAGTGGGCTGCTCCACCGCCATGGCCTCGGCTTTCCCGTGGAATCCCCCCAGGCCGGGTACCGCGGCGGGCAGCGAGAGGTTCTGGGTCAGAGCTAGGCCGAACAGGGAGGTCAGGACAAGGCGCCGCATCCAGCGGGGACGCGGTGCGAGAAAGAGAAATTGCTTTCTGGCCACTTCGATGCTCAAAAAAATTGCCGGGAAGCCAAGGCCTCCCGGCGTGAGGTGATTGATTCGGGCTCAGGCGGCGCGCTTGGCTACCGTGGCCGCCCGGGCCAGTTTGACCAGATTCAGCCGCTCGGCGTGGCGGGCGTGGCTGCCCGCGCTGCGCAGCTGCTCGCTTAGCGCGGCCTTGCCGACCGTGGCGTCGCCGACGCGGATGCGGAAGCGCTGGGTGGCCACGTTGCCATTGCTGTCCCGGGCGGTGATGACGACTTCCAGGTCGCCTTCGTAGCCCAGGGGCGGCGTGCCGCGGAACACCCCCTTGCCGCCGTCGAACTCGACCCACGGGGGCAGCGGGGTGCCGTCCGACAGGGTGGCGTGGAGGGTGATCACCGCATCGGTCTTGGTGTGGACGAAGGCATCCACCGGCACACTGACCTTGAACAGCTTGTTGATCGGCAGGTCCTGGTCGTCCAGGGTACGGCCCGGCCGCAGGGACTGGGTATCGCTTTCGTTGCCGCTGCGCACCAGAATCTGGAAGCCTTCGGCCCGGGTCAGGCCTTCCTGGTTGCCCAGGCCGGCCACGGTCCGGTTGCCCGCCGATGCGGAGGAACCCGCCGAACCATTGCTGCCCTGGCCGTTGCCGCCAGATTCGTTCTGGCCGCGGCCGTTGCCGGCACCCGTACCTGTGCCGGCGTTGCTGCCAGCCCCGGTACCCGTGCTGGTCCCAGTGCCGGTACCCGTTTCGCCACCCAAGCCACCGCCGCCGCCCGGTCGTTCGCCGGGAATGCCGCCGGTGGTTGCCGGCGGGTTGTAACCCGGAATGCCGCCGTGGCCCGGCAGCTCGATGACCGGGGGCAGACCGCCCGGGGAGCCCGGGATGGTGCTCGGTTCGCCGGGGTGGCCGCCGGTGCCGCCGCCCGTGCCCGGGATGCCCGGGTGCCCCGGACCGTCGCCGGGAACGCCAGGCAGGCCCGGCGGCACGCCGGTGGTGCCGGGATGCGTGGGAGGCGTACCGCCAGGCTGGCCGCCGCCACCTGGGGTGGCGGGGGCTTCTGGCCGGACCGGGGGAACGCCGACGACGCGCAGGGTGAAGGTGGCCGAGGCGGGATGGTAGCCGCCGTCGGTGGCCGTCACCTTGATCGACAGGTCGCCGATGTCGCCGCCCTCGGGGGTGCCGGAGAAGGTCCGGGTGGCGGGGTCGAAGTGGAGCCAGGTGGGCAGGGGGCTGCCGTCGGCCCGGGTGGCCCGGTAGGTCAGGGTGTCGCCGTCGCTGTCGGTGAAGGTGTTCGCCGGCAGCGTGACGTTGAAGGGCACCGATTCGGTGGCCGCGGGCAGCACAGGCGGGTTGGCCAGCACCGGGTCGGCGTTGGTCACCTGCTTGAAGGCGGAGTAAGCGGGCTGGGAATCGAGCTCGCCGTCGTTGGCGATGACCTTGATCCGGACGAACTTGCCGATGTCGGCGCCGCTGACCTTGTACTGGGCCAGGGTGGCGCCGTCGATGTCGCGCAGGTTGGTGCCGCTGGCGTCGTCGGCGATCTGCCACTGGTAACGGTAGGTCAGCTCCGACAGGGGGGTATCAACGTCGTTCCAGGTGCCGTGTCCGGTCACCGTGCCGTTCTGGCGCAGGGTGCCATCCTCGCGCAGGTCGCCGCTCAGTGCGGGCGGCGTGACGTTGACCGGGGCATCGTTCACCGGAGTGATGAAGATGCGGATCTGGGCCATTTCGGACGACTGCTGCGAGTTCTGGAAGTAGTAGTGGAAGGTCTCGAACCCGTTCCAGTCCGGGTCGGGGGTGTAGACGAACTTGCCCTGATCGAGGGTGGTGCCGGGCTGCAGCATCAGGTTGCCGTGGGCCAGGCGGTAACCCGCCAGGTTGCCATTGCCATCCAGAATTGCTTCGTCGGGCCCGAAGTTCTTCATCAGATCCGGCATGCCGGGTACTGGCGTTCCCAGGAAGTAATGTGCGTTGGTCAGGTTGAGGTCCACCACCAGACGGGACAGGTCGACGCTGATCGCCCTGCTGTCTTCCTCGGCCACGTAGTTCTGGCTGTGGGCGGTGGGAGCGCCGGGAATGACGAGGATGTCGCCGCTGCGTGTGGCGTTGAGGCCGCCGCTGTCGGTCACCGACAGGGTGAGCCGGTCGTTGCCGGTTTCCACCGAATCCCGGGCCAGACCCGGGGTATAGGCGACCCCGTTGGAGGCACCCAAGGTGGCGTTGATCTGGGCCAGGGTGCCGCGCAGGGTCACCTGGCCGGTGCCGTTGCCGGTGATGTCGGTGGCGCGCAGGCCGCCGGCGATGGTGGTATCCAGGGTGAAGCTGCCGTAGCGGTTGCCGCCCCCCAGGTCGCGGCTGGACAGCACCACGGTCATCACGCCGGTTTCGTCCACGTCGGTCACCGACAGGCCGCGGATGTAGGTGGTGGCGCTCGGGTCGGCGTTGGTCCGTTCCGTGACCATGGCCGTGCCGGGCAGGCCCGCCACCGGCGGGTCGTTGACCGGCACCACGTCCATGTGGGCCTGCTTGGTCGCCTGGCTGATGCTGTCGCTCAGGGTGAACTGGATGGTGCGCTGGGCCGCGCTCGGGTTGTTCGAGGTGGACGAGAAACCGATGCTGCGGGCCAGGGCCTGGACCGATTCGACGTTGGCCGCACCATTCAGGCGGATGCGCAGGGGCTGGCCGCCCAGGCCGTTCTCGGTAGCGTCGATGGTGCCGATGACGGTGCCGTTGTAGGTGACGTTGTTGCCGCTGATGTTGATCAGGTTGTCGGCGTTGCCCACCACCGTCAGCTTGTCCGTAGCCTCGCCGTTGCCGTTGAGGGCCACCTGCAGGTAACCGCCGTTGAAGTTGTTCTCCGGCGCGAGCAGGCGGATGTTGCCGTCAATGATCGTCGGTGCGGCTTTTTCGGTGTAGCTGTTGCGGGCGCCGTTGCTGTCGAACCAGACCGGCTCGTAGACGTTCTCCACGTCGATGACGAAGGTCTGGTCGAAGGTCAGGCCGCCTTTGTCGGTCGTGCGGATGGTGACCGTATGGGTGCGCGCCGTCTCGTAGTCGATGTTGGCGCCGGGCTTGACGATCAGACGGTTGCCGGAGATGGCGAACTTGTCCATGTCGCCGCCGACGATGCTGTAGGTGTGGGCATCGCCCGCATCCTGGTCGGTGGTGCCCAGGGTGCCGATGATGGTGCCGCCGGCGCTGTTTTCCACCACCGTGTGCCCCGACAGGGAAATGGCGCTGGGCGCTTCATTGACGTCGATCACCGGAATGGTGAAGGTCTTTTCGAACGACAGCTCGTGGCCCGGCCCTTCGCCGCCACCGCTGTCGGTGACGCGCAGGGTGACGGTGTGGGACTGGGCCGTTTCGTAGTCGAAGTTCGCTCCAGGGGCGACCTGCAGTTCCCAGGTGCCGGCCGCGTTCTTCACCACCTTGAAGTAGCCGTCGCTGTCACCATAGGTGCCGTCGGCGCGCTTGATCTGGTAGGTGAAGTTGGTGTCGTCCACGTCGGCGGTGGACAGGGGAGTAATCACTGTTCCCGGGGGGCTGTTCTCGGTGACGGCAACCCCGGCGGTGCGCACGCCGCCGTCCCGCACCTGCCAGAGGAAGACGCCGGCCTGGCCGATGTTGCTCATGCTCGCCAGGTTGCTCATCTGGGAGGTCATGGACCCTTCGATTTCCGAATAGGTCTTGCGGTCGCCGGCCGACCAGCCGGCCGAGGTCCAGGCGCCATGCTGGGCCCAGCCCACCTGCTCGTAGCGGAACTCGATGTCGAAGTCGCCGTTGCCCTTGTCCCAGAGGCGGATCTGGAAGGCATTGGCCACGTTGGTCCGGTTGCTGTATTCGCCCACGTCGTCGAAGGTGATGGTGACCACCTTGTTGACCGGGTCCTTGGCGACGTAGATGCGGTTCGACCCGGTGGAATTGCCGCCGTCGGCTCCCCAGTTGGCGGTGGACTTACCGCCCCGGGTGTCGAAGTCGAGGAACATCGGGGCGATGATAGGCACGGTGGATTGGCTGATGCCGCTCGGCGTGTAGGAGGTCATCCCTTGGCCGAAGGTGACGTAGCCGTTCCAGCCGACGTAAAACTGGCCGCCGGTGTAAGTCTTGCCGCAGAAGTTGAAGCCGTCCGGGAACACGTCCGAGACGTTGATGGCGGTGAAACCGTCGTCGCCGATGGGAATGAGGATGTTGCCGAAATCGGCGTTGGTGTAGCGGCCGTCGGCGTTTTCGCCCGGGGTGACGGTCGGGTGGCCCAGGCCAGTGACGAGGTTGTGGCCGGGCGCGACGTTGGTGGTGCCCCAGGCCCCGTTACCGGCGCTGTTGCCGAAGACGATATCGGTAGGCGCGTTGTTGGTGGGCTCGACATGCACCGTGTAATCGACGCTGCCCACGGCGACGCCGCCATTAGCCGTGCCGCCGCCGTCGTTCAGGCTCAGGTGCAGGTTGCGGTCGCCGACCACCGGGTTCTGGGAGGTATTGAAGAACTGCAGGTTCTTCATCACCGCTTCGACGGCCTGCCGGGTCACGTTGGCCGGGTTGACCACCGGCGGCACGCTGCTGGCGAAGGTGATGGTGATGCTCTTGCCTTCGTTGGTGGAGGAAAAGACGCCGACGACGACGCCGCCATAGGTGATGGCGCCGGTGCTCTGGTTGATGGAAAACCCCACCTGGCCGGGGCCGGTGCCTTCGTTGCGCAGGGTCAGCTGGTCGCCGGCCTGGCCGTTGGTGATGTTCACCGTCAGCACCGAGCCGCCCAGGTTGCCGTTGAACAGGTCATCGGAGAGGGTGATGCCGGGGGCGACGAGCACCGGGGTGTTGGCGGCGTTTTCCTTGTAGGTGACGTCGGGGCCGCTGCTGAGGATGGGGGCTTCGTTGACGTTGATGATGTTCAGCACCACCGCCTTGGTCGCGCTGAGTTCCCCGTCGGAAACCACCACGTTGAAGCTGTAGCTGGACTTGGTTTCGTAGTCCGGGCTGCCCTTGATGGTGACGACGCCGGTATGGGCGTCGATGTCGAGCAGGGCGGCGTCCGCGCCGCTCAGACTGTAGGTGAGGGTCGTCCCCGCATCCGGGTCGGTGGCGGTGGCGTGGTACACCACGGTGCCCGGAGCGACGTTTTCCAGCACGCTGGCGCTGCCGCCCGACGTGAACACCGGCGGCTCATTGACGTCGGTAATGGTGATGGTGACGGCCTTGGTAACGGTCGCCGTGCCATCGGAAACCGTCACGTTGAAGGTGTAGCTGGACTTGGTCTCGAAGTCCGGGCTGGCCTTGAAGGTTACGGCACCGGTCGAGGCGTTGATGTTGAAGGCGCTGGCGTCGGTACCGCTCAGGCCATAGGTCAGGGTGTCGCCGACGTCCACGTCGTAGGCCGTGGCCTGGTAGACCACGGTGCTGGTCGAGATATTTTCCGGAACGGTGGCGGAGGAGCCGGAGGTGATGACAGGCGGGTCGTTGACCGGGGTCACGGTCAGGTTGGCGTCGGCGGCGTTGGCGCTGAAATGGCCGCCACCGGTGCCGCTGGCATCGGCAGTACCACCGGAGGTGTAACCGCCGCCGTCCCAGGTCCGGTAGCTGAGCTTGGCGGTACCGTTCCAGTCAGCGTCGGGGACGAAACGCACCAGATCGGTGTTGGAGAGCAGACGGGCCGACGAGGCGATGTTCACCACGCTACCCGTGGTGTTGCTGAAGTTGTTCCAGGTGGTGCCGTCGCTGGAGTACTGCCAAGTGCCGTGGGTGTTGTCCACAGAGGTCACGGCGATGGGCGAGCCGAAAACCGTGCTCACCGCCTGGCCCGGGTTGCTCGTCGGGTCTTCGGGGATAGGGGTGAATGCCTTGTTATCCGCAGATGCAATTTCACTGAGGATGGTGGCGATGTCCCGGTTGTCGAGGGAGGTGTAGTAGGTGAAGGTGACCGACTGGCCCACCGCCAGGGTGCCCACGTCGAAGGCGATGGAAATGTAGGAGTCGGCGGTCAGCGTGCTGCCCTTGGCAGGAACGGAGCTATAGACGTTGCTGTCATAGATGCCGGCGGCGGGGGCAAGCCCGGAAGTGCCATAGGAAACCCGGGCCCGGTTGTCGCTGGAGTAGTAGAGGATGGTGGCCTGCTTGTTGCCGGCAGCAGTGTAGTAGGCATCGCCGACTGCGCTACGGGCGCTGACCACGGCGACCGAATCGCCCGCCTGGAAGGAGCGCTCGATGGTCTGGGTGGTGGTGAAGCCGCTGGCGCCGGCGATGTCCTCGGTGTTGTCCGGGTCGAAGCTGCGCATGAAGCGCACCGCATCGAGGATGCTGCCGCTGACGTTGGTCAGGGTGACGGTGTTCTTGAAGAAACGGTCGTCCTTGTTGAAGGAAATGACCTGCTCGACCTTGAGGTTGCCGCCGATGGTGCCCGTGACCTTGGCCGAGAGGGTGTCCCCCGAGGACTGGTCCACCACGGTCTGGCCGAAATTCTTGCCTTCCGTGGCAACCCCACCGATCTTGTAGCCGGCGTAGAAGCCTTCTTCGGGGGTGCCGGGCAGGAAGTAGTCGATGCGCAGGTCGGCACCCGTGCCGAAACCGTCAGCATCGCCGACCATGCCGATTCCCGGGAGCGAATCCTTGCGGCCGGCGAAATTGCCCGGCTTGTCGTTGGTACCGAACTTGCCGATCTGGTCTCCGGTACGGATGCCCAGCTCGATGTAGTTGCCGCCGAGGAAGATGCCGGTGGCGGTGCTGCCGGTATGGGCGCCGGGCAGAGCCAGGGTGTCGGCGTAGGCGTCCAGGGCATCGGGACGGAGCAGGGCCGCGGTTTCGATGGCGCCGGTGCGGGCTTCTAGGGTCCAGTTACCGCCCCGGGCGCTGGCGCCGGTGGTGTCGGTGGAGGCCGCCACATCCGCGCCGGTCGCCTGAGACAACTCGCCGATGAAACTGAGGCCGCCGCTGTCCTTGGCGATGTCACAACCGTAGAGGAGAAGGTCGGCACCCGGATTGAGGGCGGCGCCGATGGCGCTCAGGGCGCCTTGATAGGCGCCGATCGTGGTGTGATCCAGGTGGGCCGTGCCCAGAACCGCCATGCCCGATTCACCGTGGCTGACCAGGTGGATCGCATCGATGTCGGTACGACCCTGGAGGTAGTCGGCGATCTGCAGCACCCCGTCCCGGCTGGAATCGAGCAGGACGATCTCCAGGCCGGCATGCATGCTCGACACCAGGGTCTGCCACCCGGGGACCGCCGAATCCACGAAAACGATTTCCCGCCGTCCGCCGTTGGCCGAAGGGTCGCCCAGGGCGATGAGGCGGGGGCCGCCGCTCCTGGCCGTCTCGCCGACAGCCTTGTCGGCCTCGGTTGCCTGGGCCGCTTGGGTTGCCTGGGCTGTCTGGGTTACCTGATTTTGGCGCTCGGCGTTTGCCGCGCTTTCCTTGGCCGCCGCCTCCTGGGCGGCGCGCTCGGCGGCGGCAACAGCGGCGGCGGCCGTGTCCACGGCGGCGCCGTCGAACATCACGCGGGGTTCCAGGGCCATGGGGGCGGGAGCCCGGCGGGCGAGGCGGCGTTGGGAGGTGGAAGCGGCGGTTTTCATGGCGATCTCCGGAGTGGGGACGTCAATGCGGTATGGAGGCGGGCGCGGCTCAGGGATTGCCGGCGGGCGGAACGAGCTGGATCTTGCCGCTCATGCCGGCGATCAGTTCGGGGAAGTTGCCGTCGATGACGGCGGCGGCCTTGACCGACTGGCTGACCGGGTCGACCCGGGCGCCGATGCGGGTGATCTTGGCCGGGTATTCCCGGGCGGTCTCGTCGATGCGGACCTTGAAGCCGGTGCCGGGCTTGAGCCAGGACAGCCACTTGGAGGGGATGATGAATTCCAGTTCCAGAGTGCTGTCGTCGAGGATGTCGAGGAGAGCCTGGCCGGGCTGGACGAACTGCTGCTCGCGCACCTTCTGCTCGGCGACGCGGCCGGAGAAGGGGGCGGCCAGGGAACACTTGGACAGGGTGGCGTTCATCAGGTTGACGTCGGCCCGGGCCTTGGCCACTTCGGCCTCGGAGGTTTCCAATTCCACCTTGCCCACGGAGTTGAGTTCCGCCAGGCGGCGGTTGGCCGAGTAGGTCTTGTCAGCGGCGGCCATGGCCGCCTTGGCGCGCTGCAACTGGGCGCTTTGCAGCGAGCAGTCGAAGCTCACCAGCACCTGGCCGGCCTTGAAGCGTTCGCCTTCCTTGACGGTGATGCGGTTGATCTTCGCGCCCAGTTCGGCGCCCAGGGTGGTGTAGCGGCGCGGCGAAAGCTGGGCGCGGATCTCCTGGCGTTCCAGGGTCTGCTTGGCTGGTGCCGTTGCAGGGGCGCCGCCCGCCGCGGGGGCGGCGGGTTGGGCCAGGGCGAGGGGCGTCGCGGCCAGTAGGGGAAGCAGAAACGTCCCCCCGAAGCGACGGGGTGTGCGCAGCGGCATCATTGCGGGTACTGGGCCGAGGCCAGGGCGGCGGTGGCGCCGCTCTTGAGGGCCTGCCACTCGGCGGCGGTGGCGGGTTTGGACAGCTGGCCGACGTGGCGCACCTGGCCGAGGGGGCGGCCGGTGGCGTCGCTGACCGTCCACTCGATCACCGCTTCGCGCTTGCCCTGGCGGGGGACTCCCAGAACCAGGCGGCCGTTGGCGATGGCGGTGGCTTCGCCGGCGGAGGCGACCCAGGCGAAGTCGGCCTGGCTCACCGTCTGCCAGTTGAGGCTGGGAGCCCGGGCCGGCAGGGAGAACGAGGCGAGGAAGAAACGCTGGGCCGCCGCGTTGGCATCGCCTGGTTGGGCGGGCTCTGCGGCCGGCGCGATCGCTGCCGCAGTAACGGCGACGGGGGGCGCTACGGCCACGGACGGGGCGGCCGGCGCGGCTGCTGCGGGAGGCGGTGCGACGGGCGCCTGGAGGGCCTGGCTCCACTGGTTCATCGACTGTTCCAGCTGGGGGGTCAGCTGGGTCAGGGGCAGGGTGTTCAGGTCACCGACCTGGGGTTCCAGGCCGAGGGTGGCCTGGACCTTGCCATTGGCGGCATAGACCTGGGCCAGGGCCTGGTAGCGGCGCAGCAGGCTGACGATGGCGGCGGTGTTGTTGGAGATGCGCTCCAGCTTGCTCTGGGTCTGGGCTTCTTCCCGGTTGGCGCTGTGTTCGAAGATGCGCTGGTCCACCGACCAGATGGCGTCGGCGCGCTGGAACAGGCGGTAGGCGTTCTCGTACTGCTGGCGGGCCAGGTGCACCTGGGCCAGCACGGCCATCTGCACGGTCATGCGCTTTTGCTCGGCCAGCTTCTCGTTGGCTTCGGACAGGCGGGCGTTGGCCGGGGCGGACAGCAGGTTGAAGAGGTTCCAGCTGAGCTGGACGCCGGTTTCTTCCCAGCTCTTGTTGATCAGGTAGCTGTTCGAATCGTGCTTGCCGGTGTAGCTAAAGCTCAGGCCAGGGAACATCTTGAGCATGGACTTCTTGGTCTCGGCCACGGTGATGCGCACGTTGTAGAACTGTTCACGCAGATCGGCGTTGTTGGCCACCGCGGCTTCTTCCATGGCCTCGACGGGCAGGTCCTGGTAGGTCGGGGCGAGTTCCTTGCCGCCCGGCTCGGCCAGGCGGAAGGCGCTGCCCGGGGGCAGGTTGATCAGGGCGGCCAGTTCGATGCGGGCGGCGGACAGTTCCTGCTGGATGCTCTCGAGGATGCGCAGGTTTTCCAGCACGGTGCGCTGGTAGCGCAGGGCATCCATCGGGTTGCGCAGCTTCTCGCCTTCGGCCTTGCGGGAGTCATCCAGGGCCGCTTCGGCCATGGCAATGGTCTGGCGCAGCTCGCCTTCCAGCTTCTGGGCGCAGGCGGCGCGCCAGTAGGCGCTGCGCACGTCCTGGATCAGGTTGTGCATGGCCTTGCGCCGGCGTTCGGAGGCGATCAGCACCCGGTCGGCATTTTGCTTGGCGTTGAAGTAGCTGACACCGAAGTCGAGGATGTTCCAGCTCAGCCCCAGGTCGGTGGTGGTGTGGGACTTGTCCGAGGATATGTAGGGGTTGGCCAGGGAGGGCTTGCCGGTAACCGAATCCTTGGCCCGGGAGATGCTCTCGTTGTTGCGGCCGGAATAGCCGGCGGAAGCCACCAGCTTGGGCAGCATGTCATAACGGCTGACGTCGAGCTGCCCCATGGCCACGGCCTGCTCCATGAGCCGGTTGCGGTGGTCCAGGTTGTACTTGAGGGCCCGGGCCATGGCTTCGGCCAGGGTCAGGGGATGGTCCAGGGGCTCGACGTCGGCCTGGGAGGCTTGCCGGTCGGCACTGGTGATCTGTTTTTGCTCGTCCTGGGCAAGCGGCTGAGGCAGGGTCGAGCAGCCGGCCAGAACGGCGCCGAGGGTGAGCGGGAAAAGAACGGTACGGACAGAGCGGAACGGCTTTTTCGCCATTTTTTCATTCTCCAAGGCAGACGCCCCCAGCGGTGGGGAGGATTGCGGAGAATGGTAAGAAAAAGCGCTTGCCGTTAGCTGGCGAAAACTGGCATTTGCTAGCTTTTGCTGGAAAAGACGAAAAAAATCACGATTAGCCCCCTGTTTTGTCAGGAATCGCCAGCCATGGGCGTCATGTTTCCAGGAAAAACAGGGGGAAAACCCCCTCAGCCCTCGATGAGAATCGGGTCGATGAAGGCGTAACCGATGCCGCGGGCCGCCTTGAGTGGCGATTTGCCCGACGGAACGTGGGGGTCGAGCTTGCGGCGCATGCGGCTGACGATGGATTCCAGGTGGCGGAAATCAAAATCCAGGCCGGTTTTGCCCTGGGCGGTCACCAGTTCCTGGCGCGAGACCGTCTCGCCGCCCGCTTCGGCCAGGGCGTGGAGCACCCGGTTTTCCGACGAGGTGAGGGGCAGCAGGGTGCCGTTGGGGGCGCGCAGTTGCCAGCGAGTGGGATAGAGCACCCAGGCGCCGGCAGCGAGGGCGGTGGGGAAGGGCAGGCGGCGCAGCACGCTTTCCACCACGGCCGCCAGTTCGCGCATGTCCACGGGCTTGACCAAGTAATTGTCGGCGCCGGCCAGCAGGCCCTGCACCCGGTCGTCCAGGCTGCCCCGGGCGGTGAGCATGACGAGGCCCAGGTTGGGCCGCTGTTGCAGCTTTCGCGCGACTTCCAGGCCGTCCTCGTCGGGCAGGCCCAGATCCAGGATCACCAGGTCGGCGCCTTCCGCGTCCAGCAGGGCGTAGAGGCTGCGGGCATCGCCGGCGCCGCTGATCTGGTGGCCGGTCTGGTGACGCAGGTGGAAGACGACTTCATCCAGGAGGTCTGCATTGTCTTCGACGACGATGATCCGTTTCATACCGTTTTGCGTGAGGCGATGTCGGGAGGGGTGAGGGGAAGCCAGCAGCGGAAGCAGGCGCCGCCCCGGTAGTCCGGGTCGGCGTCGAGCCAGCCGCCATGGGATTGCACGATGCGGCGCGACAGGTAGAGGCCGAGCCCGAGGCCAGGCTTGGCGCTGTTTTCGCCGCCGCGAGTGTATTTGTCGAAGACCTTGCGTGCCAGCTCCGGCGCGAGGCCCGGCCCGTGGTCGATGATGCGCCACAGCACCCCGGGGCGCTTTTCATGGGTGCTGGCTTCGATGCTGATGTCGATGGACCCCGGGGCTGGAGCGTACTTGAGGGCGTTGTCGAGCAGGTTGCGCAGGACGACCACGAGCAGGGCCTGTTCGCCTTCCACCGCCGGCGGGTTGCCGATCCGGGTCATGCAGGTGCGGCGCCGTGCCTCGTCGCCGCTTTCGTCGATCAGCTCCAGGGTCAGGCGATCCAGTTCGATCCGCTCGACCTTGGTGAGCCAGCGGCCGGTCATGATCCGGTCTTCGGTCAGGCAAGCCTGCAAGGTGGTATCCATGCGCCGCACCGAGCCCTCGATGCGCTGGTAGCGGATCTGGCGCGGTTCCCCGGGCTGGGGGTCGAGCAGCCGCAGGCTCTGCATGGCGGCCGACACCACCGCGATGGGGGTGCGCAGCTCGTGGGCGATCATAGCCAGGAAACGGGTCTGGTCGTCCCGTATCAGTCGTTCCCGCTCGACGGCCTCCTGGGCCTGGATGCGCAGCTGGTTGGCCTCGGCGACACGCATGTGCACGCTGAAGTTGAACAGCAGCAGGTAGATCAGCGTCATCAGCTGGTTGCCGTTCAGCACCCACAGCAGGAAGGGCCCCAGCCCCACCAGCCCGGCCACGTTGAGGGTGCTGACGCCGACGTACATGCCCAGGGCGGCCACGTCGATCCAGCCGCTGCGGCCCCGCTGGCGCAGCAGGCGGCGAAAGACGAAGGGCAGGAACAGGTAGGTGGGCAGGGGCAGGAACATCAAGATCGGCGCCGTGTAGGAATAGAGCCCGAAGGGCACGCTGGCGGCGGTGATGAAGCCCAGGGCGACGCCGATCAGCATCACCACGTTGAGTATCGGGTGGTAGCGGGGGATTTCCAGCAATTCCCGCAGAAAGAAGAAGATCATGCCAGTGCTCAACCCCACCAGCACGCCGACCATGGAGCCCGCCAGCTCGGGATCGTCGGGCAGCAGGTATTGGGCGGTGAAACCATGCAGGGTCAGGGCGAGCAACTGCACCAGCAGGACCATGACGCCGAACTGCAGGTGCAGGGGTTCCCGGATCGCCAGCCAGGTGATCAGGCTGAGCAGAGCGCAGGCGAACAGCAGGCCCGATTGCAGCCCGAAGAACAGGTATTCCCGCTGCACTGCCGGGGCGAAGTCCGCTTCCTGCCAGAGTTGCAGGATGGCGGCCATGGAACTGGTGGAGCGCAGGCGCAGGTAATAGACGGAGGTGCCCTCGGGCACGGTGAGGCGGAAGGCGAAGCCCCGGTATTCCACCTCCCGGGTGGAAAAGGGCAGCAGGTCGCCGGAACGGTGCTCGCGCATCTCGCCGTGCCCGTCGGGCTCGTAGAGGCGCAGGTCGTCCAAGTAGGTGGGCAGCACATCGAGAATCCACTCGACCGGCGCCGTGCCGCTCCGGTCCAGAGTGAAGCGCAGCCAGTACACGTCCCGCACGTAGCCAGCTCCCAGGTTGCCGGGCAGGGGGGCGAATTTTTCCTGGGTCTCGGGGGCGGCCACTTGGCCGATGTCCAGCTTGCCCCCCTTGTCCACCAGGAACGACAGTTGTCCGCTGTCCAGGCTGAAGTGGCGGGTCTTGCCGTCCAGCACCAGCGATTGCGGCCCGGCGGCTGCCAGCAGTGCGCCGGGGCACGACAGGCAGAGGAGCAGGGCGAACAGGATGCGGGCGAACGGGACCATGGGGCGGCGATTATACCCATGGGTTGGCATGACGCCGGCGGCATCATGCCGCGGGAGTGCGCTGGAGTGGCACCGGGTTGTTATTTTTGCCTGGCTGTATAAAAATACAGTAATGGGTGAAAGCGCCGCCAACGCCGCAGCCAACCAATGCTGCAATGCCGCTGCCGGCGCCAGTACCCGGCCGCATCAGCCGATTCCCGCCCTGTCTTGCCCGTCCCTGCCGGAGTGCCCGCCCATGAAGCTCACCCCCCGCCAACAGGAAATCCTCGATTTCATCCGCAACACCCTGGAAATCCTCGGGGCGCCGCCGACCCGGGCGGAAATCGCCAGCGCCTTCGGCTTCGCCTCGCCCAACGCCGCCGAGGACCACCTCAAGGCCCTGGCCAAGAAGGGCGTGCTGGTGCTCGAACCCGGCGCCGCCCGGGGCATCCGCCTGGTGCAGCAGCTTGGCCTGCCCCTGGTGGGCAACGTGGCCGCCGGCAGCCCGATCCTGGCCGAGGAGCACATCCAGGGGCGCTACCAGATCGACCCCGGCATGTTCTCGCCCAGGGCGGATTTCCTGCTCAAGGTGCGGGGCCTGTCGATGCGCGACGTGGGCATCATGGAAGGGGACCTGCTCGCTGTGCACCGCACCGGTGAGGCCCGGGATGGCCAGATCGTGGTGGCCCGGGTGGGGGACGAGGTCACCGTCAAGCGCTTCAAGCACCGCGGCCTGCCGGCAGGGGTGGTGCACCTGTTGCCGGAAAACCCGGAGTTCGAGCCCATCGTCGTCGATACCGAGCATGAATCCCTGGCCATCGAGGGCATTGCCGTGGGTCTGATCCGCAACGGCAGCCAGACCGGCGGCCTGACCTGATCCGCCACGGCGGTCGTGCTTCCCGCGCCATAGGCGCAATGCAGGCGCGCGGTGGGCACGATGGGGTATGACAAGGCGTCGATGCCCGCCGGATATGGCTTTAACGGCCGGGTTCGACGGCCGCATCATGACGTTGCCAGGGGGACGGGGCGGCAAAATTCCGGCAGAATACGGCCCTCTTTGTGCCGAGAAAGGACAGGGACGGCCCGTGACAGCGGTACGGCGCGGTCCCGCTCATGGGTAGTAACCTGTTGTTGATCGTCGCAGCCCTGCTTCTGGTGCTGCTCAATGGTTTCTTCGTGGCCGCCGAGTTCGGCCTGGTCAAGTTGCGCGGCACCCGGGTGCGCGCCCTGGCCAAGAACCGGGGGTGGCGCGGCCGCTTCCTGCTCCGGGTGCACAGCGACCTGGACGCCTATCTGTCGGCCTGCCAGCTCGGCATCACCCTGGCCTCCCTGGGCCTGGGTTGGATCGGCGAGCCGGCCTTCGCCCGGGTGGTGGAGCCCCTGCTTGCCGCCCTGGGCCTGGACAGCGCACAGCTGATCCACGGTATCTCCTTCTTCTTCGCCTTCTTCACCATCTCCTACCTGCACATCGTGGTGGGGGAACTGGCGCCCAAGTCCCTGGCCATCCGCCGCTCCGAGGCCATCGCGGTGTGGACCGCGCCGCCGCTCTACGCCTTCTACTGGGGCATGTACCCGGCCATCTGGGTGCTCAACCACAGCGCCGCCACGGTGTTGCGGGTGCTCGGCCTGGGCGGTTCGGCCAAGGGGCAGGACAGCCAGTATTCGGCCGACGAACTGAAGCTGATCCTGCGTTCCTCCGGCTCCGAGGGCCACTACACCAAGGCCGAATGGCGGGTGCTGGCCCAGGCCCTGGACTTCGGCGACCTGGACGTGGCCGACCTGATGCGGCCCTTCAGCGAAGTGGTGGCCCTGCGCCGGGACGATCCGGTGGCCGACAACCTGGACCGCATCGTGCAGCAGCGCTACAGCCGCTACCCCTACCTGGACGAGGACGGGCTGGTGATTGGCGTGCTGCATCTCAAGGACATCTTCATCGCCCTGCAACGCCGCGAGGACCTGACCAGCCTGGACGACCTGGTGCGGCCGGTGCAGCTCGTCTCGCCCAACGAGTCGGCCATGGCCTTGTTCCGCCGTTTTCGCGAAGGGGCGCCGCACTTCGCCGTGGTGGCCTACCAGGACAAGCGCCCCCTGGGCTTCGTCACCCTGGACAACCTGCTCGGCGCCCTGGTGGGCGAAATCCGCGACGAGTTCCGCCAGTCCCAGAACGAATGGACCCGCCTCGACGACGGCTCCCTGATGGGCAAGGGCAGCCTGCCCATCTTCACCCTGGAGCGGGCCCTGGGCATCGACATCGAAGAGGCAGGCGTCGATTCGGTGGGCGGCCTGATCCTGCAAAAGCTCGGCGACCTGCCCCACGAGGGCCAGCGCATCGGCTTCGGCGCCTTCGACGTGGTGGTCAAGCGCATGGTCGGCCCGCGCATCGTGCTGGTGAGGGTCTACCCCAACGAGCCGGGCGAGGACGACGACGAGTTGTAAGGCGGTGCACCGGGCGGGCTTCGTGCCCGCCGCCAGCCGCGTTCCGGCAGTCACCCTCTGTAAACCCCGCGCCGATAAAGGATCTCCAAGGGGTGCCATTGGAGATCGAGGACTGGCGCGGCGATCCGAAGCAGGTGTCTGGAGATGCCCGCCCCGCCTGGGGTTTAGCCGGGTATAAGTTGCGCTTGGTTGCCGCCGTCGCTGCCCGTCATCCGCTGTCGATCTTGCGGTTGCTCTTGTCGTTGCGCGCCCTGTCGCCCAGGTCACTCGGCACCCCGCCAAACCCCGCGCCAGTCCTTGTTCTTCACGGGGTGTGCCGGGAGTGCCAGTCTGGGCGCGGGTTTTCAGGGGTGTTGCTCGAAAGTCCGCGCTCTGCCTTGGTTTCCACGCGGTGCATGATTTTCCGGGGCCACGGGTCGGGCTGGGCGCTGTGCCGATTCCCCGGGCCAAGGCACCGCTAATTTTGTACCATTCGCCCCTTCCGTTTTTTACCCTGTCCCGTCTCCCCATGCTTCGCACCACCCGGCCCCTGGCCTGGCAAATTGCCCAACTGGCCTGGCCCGTCCTGATTGCCCAACTCGCCTCCATCGGCATGATGGTGGCCGACACCGTCATTGTCGGCCGCGCCGGCACCGAGGACCTGGCCGCCGTGGCGGTGGGGTCGGGCATCTACGTCTCGGTGGCCCTGGCCCTGGCCGGGGTGGTCCAGGCCCTGTCGCCGGTGGTGGCCCACCTAGTGGGGGCGCAGAAGGGGGATGAGATCGGCCCCATGGTGCGCCAGGGGGTCTGGCTGGTGCTACTGCTCGCCGTGGTCGGTGCCCTGGTGCTGCACTTTCCCGGGCCGCTGCTCGGCTGGGCCGAGCTGGCGCCGGAGATCGAGGCCAAGGCCCGGGCCTACATGAACGTGCTGATCCTGGCCCTGCCGGCCGGCCTGGGCTACCGGGCCTTCGCCTCGGTGGCCAACGCCGTGGGCCGGCCCAAGCCGTTGATGGTCATCGCCCTGGTGGAAACCGTCAGCCACGCGCTGCTCGCCTGGCTGCTGGTGGGCGGCCACCTGACCGGCACGCCCCTGGGGGCGGTGGGGGCGGCCGTTTCCCAGGCGATCTGCGTCTGGGTCGCCCTGGGCGCCTCGCTGCTGGTCATGCTCAAGGGCGAGGTCTATCGGCCCTACAACATCTTCCGCCGCCTGGAGGGCATCCACTGGAGGCGCCAGGCCGAACTGCTGCGCCTGGGCGTGCCCATGGGCTTTTCCTACCTGGTGGAAATTTCCGCCTTCACCCTGATGGCGGTGTTCGTCGCCCGGCTGGGGGCCGAGACGGTGGCCGGCCACCGCATCGTCGCCAACCTGTCGGCGCTCACCTACATGCTGCCGTTATCCCTGGCCATCGCCACCTCGGCCCTGGTCGGCCAGGCCGTCGGCGCCCGGGACGAAACCCGGGCCCGGCGCACCGCCATGGCCGGCCTGTGGCTGGCCTGCGGCCTGTCGGTGCTGATGGGCGGCGCCCTGTGGCTGGCCCGGGAGGCGGTGGTGGCGCCGGTGAGCAGCGATCCGGCGGTGCGTGCCGTGGCCGTCGGGCTGGTGATCTACATCGCCGTCTACCAATTCTGCGACGCCGCCCAGACCATCGCCGCCTTTGCCCTGCGCGGCTACAAGGTCACTTTCGTGCCGTTGCTGATGCACATCACCTGCTTCTGGCTGATCGGCCTGGGGGGCGGCTACTGGCTGGCCTTCCACGCCCCGGTGCCGCAAGGCGTGGCCGGCTTCTGGCAGGCGGCGGTGGCCGCCACCGTGGCCGCTAGCGTGCTCCTCGGCGGCCTGCTGCTGTGGGTGATCCGCAACCGGCGGCGCGGCGTCTAGCGGTGAGGCCGGGGCCGTTCGCTTCGGCCCGCCCTGTCCGCCCCACATATCAGGCGCCCGGCGTGGTCCTTTATGCCTGGGTCGCCTTGCGGTTGCTAGGGACGATCTCGCTGAAATCCGGGCTGCGCTCCAGGCCGGTCAGCACCTCGGCCAAGGCCGGCGGCGGGGCGATCAGCCTGCGCTCGCCCAGGTCTAGCCAGGCGCCAAGAATCTCGTGGGTGGCCGCCACCTGACCGTCGGGCTTGATGACGTGATGGCGGAAGCGGAAACGCCCGTTGTCGGCGCTGGCTCCGGCCAGTTCCACGTCCACCGTGATCCGCTCGCCCAGATGCACCTCCCGGTAGTATTCGGTTTCCTCGCGGAAGATGATCGGGCCGAAACCCAGTTCGATGAAACGTTCCGGCGGAAAGCCCATGGCCGTCAGCCATTCGACCCGCACGTGGGTGCAGAAGTCGGCGTAGGCGCTGTGGCGGACGTGGCGGTTCATGTCGATGTCGGACCAGCGCACTTCCACCGTCTTGTTGAATTTGGCCATGTCGGGCTCCTGTAAAAATCGATAAATAAACGAACGATCGTGCTATTTTTAGTGGAAATGATGGCCCTGTGCAAGTCCTTGCGCGCAGCCGGGCTGCCGCAGGTGCAGCAGTTGCCGCAATTGTCGATTCCCAGGCCCACAGGCCGGCAGCGAGGCGCGCCATCGATATCCGGAAGGGAAGACCATGGGAAAAGGTGAACAAACCCGGGCCCTGATCCTCGGCGAGGCCGTGGCCCTGGCCAGCCAGGTGGGCATCGAGGGGCTGACCATCGGCGTTCTGGCCGAGCGGCTGAAGCTGTCCAAGAGCGGCCTGTTCGCCCACTTCGGCTCCCGGGAAGGCTTGCAGCTGGCGGTGGTGGAGGCGGCCCAGGCGGACTTCGTCGCCCGGGCGATCAAGCCCGCCCTGACCGAGCCCCGGGGCCTGCCCCGGCTGTGCCGGCTGTTTGAGTTGTGGCTGGCCAACCTGGACCTGCCCGAGCGCCCCGGCGGCTGCCCGCTTCTGGCGGCGGCGGTGGAATTCGACGACCAGCCCGGGCTGATCCGGGACCGACTGGCGGCGGGCCACCGCCATCTGCTCGCCACTCTGGCCCGGGCGTCCGCCCAGGCGGTGGAATGCGGCCATCTGGCGGCGGACAGCGACACCGAGCAACTGGCGTTCGAACTCTTCGGCCTGGTGCTGGCGGCCCACCATCACCTGCGTTTGCTCGGTGACACTACGGCGCTGGAGCGGGCGCGGCGCGGCTTTGCAGAGCGGATTGAGCGCTGCCAGGGGCCGGTGGCGTCGCTCGGCCCGGCCGACGCGGCCGGGGCGATTGCTTAGGCGGTTGTGGTCCCGGGTATTCCGGTGCCTGAGGGCGACATCAGGAAATCAAACGGGCCTGGTTCAATGGCGCTTGCCTGGCCGGGTCATGAATTGGGCGGGTCGGATCGAGCGTCCCCGGCATCCGGCCCGGCGGCCCGTTCCAGGGCCAACTGGTGGAAGACGGCGGCCACCAGATCGGTCTGGCTGAGGATGCCGGTAAGGCGCCCGTCGCCATCCACCACTGGGATCGCCCGGGGATGGCCGCGCACCGCCAGGGCGGCGGCCACGGCCCCCAGGTCATCGTCCTCCCGGGCCGTCAGCACCCCTTCCTCCATGATCTGGCCGACCACTTCCGGCTTGTGGGCGTACATCCCCGGCGTGGGGCGCAGCAGGGCGCGGATGTTGTCGCCCACCGGGCGGCGGGCGTCGGCGGCCACGTGGGCGAGAAAATCCTCCACCCCCACCAGGCCGATCACCCGCCGGGCCCGGTCCACCACCGGCAGGGCCTTGATGTGGTGCCGGCGCAGGCGGCCCCAGGCGTCGTTGAGCTCGGTGGAAAATTCGGCGGTCACCGGCGCCGGAGTCATGATGTCCTTGCAGCGCAGGGTGACGTGACGGCGGAAGGCGCTCTCGGCGGCCAGGTTGTAGACCGCCACCAGGTCGTCCTCGCTGATGTCGAGGAAGGTGTCGAGCCGCCCCAAAGCGTATTGCAGATCCTCGTGGGCGACGCCCGGCCGGGCCAGGGGCGGCGGGGAATCCGCCGCCGGGGCGTGGCTGGTGACGCACTGGGGATAGCGGCGCCCCGGGACCAGGTTGTTGACCGCCACCACGGCGATCAGGGTGGCCAGCACGTTGGCGCCCACCACCGCCATTTCCACCCCTACGGCCGGGGGCGCCAGGGCCAGGGTCAAGGCCAGGGCGCCCCCGGGCGGGTGGAGGCAGCGCAGGCGGGTCATTAGCCAGATCGCCAGGGCGATCGACAAGGCCCCCGCCAGGGCCGGCCAGGGTACCCAGCGTCCGCACGCCAGCCCGGCCAGGGCGGATACCACCAGCCCGCCGGCCACCGACCAAGGCTGGCCCAGGGGGCTGTGGGGCAAGGTGTACAGGATCACCGCCGTGGCCCCCAGGGGCAGCAGCAGATGCCGGGTTTCCGTCGTCGCGGGCAGGACGGCGAGCACTCCCTCGGTGATGAGGAAGCCGAGCAGGGCGGCCAGGGCGGAGCGCCAGCGCTCGGCGGCGGACAGGGGCGCGGCGTCGGCCACCAGGTGGCGCAGGGCGAAGTTGCGCAGGGTTGAGGCGGGATTCATTCCGGGGCGGCAGGGACGGCTGGGGGACGTTATTTTCCCGATGCCGGTTGGTACTGCCTATCGTCACAAGTGAGGGGGAGATGGGGCGATTTAAGTGTTCTCGCGCTACCCGCTTTTTCCCGGGGCCGAATGGCAAAGCCCCTTGAGTTTCAAGGGGCTTGATGGTGTGAAACGATCAGGTGGCTGCCTGTCCGCCTCTCCTGGGGTTAGTGGGCTTTGGCGTAATCCACCATGCCCTGGAAGTCTACGACGATGGCGACTTCATCGCCCACCACCCAGGCATCGTGCCCTGACGGGAGCAGGGAAACATCGCCGGGGTGGCATTCGAGCACCGCGCCGTCGTCCATGACCACCTTGAGCACGCCCGCCACATGGTATTGAAAGTGGGGCGCCTCGCAGCTTTTGGTTTGGGCAATAGGCTGTACCGAGGTTGCCCACCGCCATCCGGGTTCGAAAATGGCACGTCCGACGGTGGCACCGCCGATCTTCACTACTTCCAGCCGTCCTTTGGGGAATTCCCGCACCTCGTCGGGTTTCCCGAAGCTCCGTAGTTCCGCCTTTCCCATTGCAAACCTCCTTCGTGAAGTTGATGGGAGGTGCCCGGCGCATTCAAGGTGACAGCCAATATGGACCGAGAACGCTCAAGCGCTAGGCAAGGGCGATTGATGATGGGCTCACCGATGATTTGGTTCTAGGCGGCGGGGAGCGGCAACGCAAGAGGCTTCTTGGTAGGGGCGGCGGGGCCCGGTTTTGGCTGCCCGGCTGGCGGGTACGGCCACCTTCCAGGCTGTTTCGGCCGGCTTGCCGCGGCGGCCCGCTAGGTGGCGTCGTCCTGGCCGGGGAAGTCCAGCATCACGACGCCGGACCAGATCGCCCCCATGGGGTTGGCGATGCTCTTGTCGTAGATTTGCGGATAAAAAACGGGCACCCGCAGGTGCCCGCGACCAGGCCGGAGGGCCTGGTGGTAACAGTCGTATCCCGGCCGTTTAGCGGTCGAAGTACTTCTGCAGTTCGTCGCGCTTCTGGGTGTGCTGCAAGGCCAGCATCAGCAGGATGCGGGCTTTGTGCGGCGGCAGGTTGTCGGCGGAGATGGTGCCCAGGTCCTGCAGCGTCTTGCCGCCGCCCTGGAAGCCGTACACCGGCAGCACCCGGCCGTTGGGCACCCGGGTGGACACCACCACCGGCACGCCCTGGGCAATGGCGTCCTTGATGGCCTCGTACATGGGGATGTTGACGTTGCCCCAGCCCAGGCCCTGGATCACGATGCCCTTGGCGCCGCCGGCGATGGCGGCCTTGATCAGGCTGCCGTCGGCACCGCCGAACATGGGGATGATCTCGACCTTGGCCAGGTTGTCGCTGATGAGCGGCACGTGCTGGCGGCGCAGGGGGGCGCGGTAAAAAATCACCCGGTCATTGTCCACGTTGCCGAGGAAGCCGTAGTCGCCGGACTTGAAGGTCTCCACGTCGGAGGTGTGGGCCTTGATCACTTCCCGGGCGGCGTTGATCTGGTTGTTGAGCACCAGCATGGCGCCCTTGCCCTTGGCTTCGGGGGTGACGCACACCCGGGCGGCGCCGAGCAGGTTGCGCGGGCCGTCGAAGTCCTTCTCGGAGGCATTGCGCTGGGCGCCGATGAGGATCACCGGTTTGTCACTCTTGACCGTCAGGTCGAGGAAGTAGCCGGTCTCTTCGAGGGTGTCGGTGCCGTGGGAGACGATCACCCCGGCCACTTCCTTGCGCGCCAGGGCCTTGTCCACGGCTTTCTGCAAGGCTACCCAGCGGGGCGGGTCCATGTAGTCGGAAGGGACGTTGGACTGGTTGAGAACCTCGACGCGGGCGTAGTCGGCGATCTCCGGCACGGTGGCGAGCAGGTCTTCGCCGGAAATGGCCGGCACCGGGGCCTTCTTCACCGGGTCGATCTTCATGGCGATGGTGCCGCCGGTGGCGATCAGCTCGCACACCGGCTTGGCCGATTGGGCCTGGGCGGCACCGGCGGTCAGGAGACTGGTGGCGAGGCCGGCCAGGGCGAGACAGAGGGCGGAACGCTTGAAGCGCTGGGTCATGGTTGTCTCTCTTTCGTTATGGTTGTCGGGGTTGGGGGCCTCCCGGCGCTGCCCGGCCCACGCCGCCCGGGAGGCACGGCGGCGTGGCGGTAAGGGATGGGGCGCTTAGATCGCCGCGGCGACGGCCTGGCCCAGCTCCGCGGTGCTGGCCTTGCCGCCCAGGTCCGGGGTACGCGGGCCGTGCTCCAGCACCTGCTCGATGGCCTTCAGGATGGCGTCGTGGGCGGCCCGGTATGTGGCGTCGCCCTGGCCGAGGAAGTCCAGCATCAGGGCGCCGGACCAGATCATGCCCATGGGGTTGGCGATGCCCTTGCCGTAGATGTCCGGGGCCGAGCCGTGCACCGGCTCGAACAGGGAGGGAAAGGTGCGCTCCGGGTTGATGTTGGCCGAGGGGGCGATGCCGATGGTGCCGGTGCAGGCCGGGCCCAGGTCGGAGAGGATGTCGCCGAACAGGTTGGAGGCCACCACCACGTCGAAGCGCTCGGGCTGAAGGACGAAGCGGGCGCACAGGATGTCGATGTGCTGCTTGTCCCAGCCGATCTGCGGGTACTCGGCGGCCACGGCGGCGAGGCGCTCGTCCCAGTAGGGCATGCTGATGGCGATGCCGTTGGACTTGGTGGCGGAGGTGACGTGGCGCTTGGGCCGGTCGGTCCGGCTGGTGTTGCGGGCCAGTTCGAAGGCGTAGCGCAGGATGCGGTCCACCCCGTGGCGGGTGAATACCGATTCTTGCAACACCAGCTCCCGGTCAGTGCCTTCGAACATCTTGCCGCCCACGGACGAATATTCGCCCTCGGTGTTCTCGCGGATGATGGTGAAGTCGATCTGGCCCGCCTCCTTGTTGGCCAGGGGGCAGGGCAGGCCGCGCATCAGGCGCACCGGGCGCTGGTTCACATACTGGTCGAAGCGGCGGCGGAATTGCAGCAGGGAGCCCCACAGGGAAACGTGGTCAGGCACCTTGTCCGGCCAGCCCACGGCGCCGAAGTAGATGGCCTCGAAGCCGGAGAGCTGCTCGAACCAGTCGTCCGGCATCATCTTGCCGTGGGCCAGATAGTAGTCGCAGTGGGCCCAGTCGAACTCCACGAATTCCAGGCCGATGCCGAACTTGCCGGCGGCCGCCTCCAGCGCGCGCAGCCCCTCGGGCATGACTTCGCGGCCGATGCCGTCGCCGGCGATGACGGCGATGCGATGGACGGGGCGGGAGGTGGCGGGGGAGGTCATGGAGGCTCCGGATCGGTGATAAAGAAGTGCTCTCACTTTACCCGTGCTGTTTTGTGAAAAAATACCGTTTCTGTGAATTGATTAACCACGATTCGTGGTGATTGATGTCCCATGCAGCTACCCGCCGCCTACCCCCAACTCGACGACCTGCGCCTCTTTTGCGAAGTGGTGCGCGGCGGCAGCCTGGTCGCCGCGGCCGCCGCCCTGTCGGCCTCGCCCTCCTACGTCAGCAAGCGCCTGGGCATCCTGGAGCAGCAGCTCGGCGTGCGCCTTCTCCACCGCACCACCCGGCGCTTGGCGGTGACCGAGGACGGCGAGACGGTGCTGCGCTGGGCCCGGCGTCTGCTCGCCGACGTCGAGGAAATGGCCCTGGAGGTCAAAGCCAGCCGGGCCGAGCCGGAAGGGCTGCTGCGCATCACCGCCAGCTTCGGCTTCGGCCGCTGCCACGTGGCGCCGGTGGTGTCGGAGTTCGCCGCCCGCCACCCCCTGGTGGAAGTGCGCCTGGACATCCTGGACCGGCCCATCGACCCGGTAGCCGAGCAGGTGGACGTGGACGTGCGCCTGGGCGGCCCCCTGGAGCCCCACCTGGTGGCCCAGAAGGTGGCCGACAACCACCGGGTGCTGTGCGCCGCTCCGGCCTACCTGGCGGCCCACGGCACGCCTCAGCGCCTCGACGACCTGGCCCGCCACCGCTGCCTGGTGATCCGCGAGCGGGACCACGTCTTCGGCATCTGGCGTCTGGCCGGCCCGGGCGGGGAAGAGACGGTCAAGGTGCGCGGCACCCTGTCCGCCAACCACGGCGAGATCGTCCACCGCTGGGCCCTGGACGGCCACGGCATCATGCTGCGCTCGCGCTGGGACGTGGATGAAGAATTGGCCAGCGGCCAGCTGGTGCGGGTGTTGCCCGCCTACCGCCAGCAGGCCGACATCTGGGCGGTGATGCCTTATCGGCCGGCCCAGCCCCCCAAGGTGAGGTTGTTCGTGGAGTTTTTGCGGGAGCGGATGGGAAAGCGGGCTTGAACTGGAGTGGGCAGTGAAGGCGGGATTGCCCGGACGGCAAAGCTAGCCTCACGGGGTGCTCATTTGTTGCAATGCATATGCCGGAGGCACAACGGCGTAAAATGGCCCCGATTTCCGTCAAAAGGGGCCTCACCGCATGAACCTCCGTTCCCTCCTGGCGCCCGGCGCCCTGTCTCTTTCCCTGATCCTGGCTGCCTGCGGCACGGCCCCGTCGGCGCCGCCCGCCGCCCAGAGTGGGCAGCAGCTCGAATTCAAGCTGGCCAGCGGCACCTACAACTGTGAGAACCAGGTGCGCGTACGCGTCGACCGGGAAATTCGCAATCAGGTCAATTCCGGCATCAGCCTCAACTGGAACGGCGGCAGCTACCGCCTGGTGCGCGATGCCTCCTCTTCCGGCCTGCCGCGCTTCGAGGACCGGGCCAGCGGCCTGGTGTGGATCGACCTGCCGTGGAAGAGCCTGCTGCTCGACGGCAAGACCAACACCCCCCTGATCAACGAGTGCCGGCCGGCCTGAGCGCGCTCCGCCTCAGCCGCATGATCCGGCGCCGCCTGGAGCGGCGCACAAAAAAGGGCGCTTTCCGTGGAAGCGCCCTTTTTCATCGGCTGGCGAGTGACGGCCGATACCGGCGGCCGATACCGATTGGCCGTCATGTCGGTCACTCCGCCGGCGCGGCCCGGTGGCCGATGCCTTCCAGGATCGGGCAGTCGGGCCGGTTGTCGCCGTGGCAGCAGGCCGACAGGGTGCGCAGGGCGCCGATCATGGCGTTCAGCTCGGCCACCTTGGCTTCCAGGGTGGCGATGTGGCGCTCGGCCAGGGCCTTCACGTCCCGGCTGGCGCGCTGCTGGTTGCGCCACAGGGAGAGCAGCTCGCCGATCGCGTCCAGGCCGAAGCCCAGGTCCCGGGCGGAACGGATGAAGCGCAGGGTCTCCACGTCCCGGCCCTGGTACTCCCGGTAGCCGGAATCCCGCCGGGGCGCCGCCGGCAGCAGGCCGATGGTTTCGTAGTGGCGGATCATCTTGGCGCTGATGCCGCTTTCCTGGGCCGCTTCGCCGATCTTCATGGTGCTGTCTCCATCCATTTTCTCCGTCAGGCCGCCCGGGGGCCCGGGGCCACGTCGCCCGCTTCCCGGGCGAGGGGATCGGGCTCGACCGCCCGGGGCAGGCCGGTGGGCCGCCAGCGCTTGAGCAGCAGGGCATTGGTCAGCACCGAGACACTGGACATGGCCATGGCCGCCCCAGCGAACACCGGGTTGAGCAGGCCCAGGGCCGCCAGGGGAATGCCCACCACGTTGTAGATGAAGGCCCAGAACAGGTTCTGGCGGATCTTGCGCACGGTCATGCGCGATAGGGCGATGGCGGCGGCCACCAGGCGCGGGTCGCCGCGCATCAGGGTGATGCCGGCGGCGTGCATGGCCACGTCGGTACCGCTGCCCATGGCGATGCCCACGTCGGCGGCGGCCAGGGCCGGGGCGTCGTTGATGCCGTCGCCGACCATGGCCACCACGTTGCCGCCCTTGCCGCTAGCCTTCAGCCGGGCGATGGTGGCGGCCTTGTCGGCGGGCAGCACCTCGGCCTCCACCTGGTCGAGGCCAAGCTGGCCGGCCACGGCCTGGGCGGCGCCCCGGTTGTCGCCGGTCACCAGCACGGTGCGGATGCCCTGGCGATGCAGGGTGGCGATGGCTTCCGCCGATTCCGGCTTAAGCGGGTCGCCGTAGGCGAACAGGCCGAGCAGGCGCGGCGCCGCCGGCTCGCTCGCGTCCGCCAGCCAGGCCAGGCTGCAGCCCTGGGCGGTGAGGCGTTCTTGGTCGGCGGCGAAGGCGGCCAGGGCGCCGTCCAGGCCCAGTTCGCTCATCAGGCGGGTGCTGCCCAGGCGCAGGGCACGGCCTGCGACCTCACCGGCCATGCCCCGGCCGGGCAGGGCTTCGATGGCGTGGGCGGCGGGCAGCGTCCCATTGCTGCCATTGCCTGCGCCCGCATTGGCCTCGGCCTTGGCGGCGGTCACGGTGGCCTTGGCCAGAGGGTGTTCGCTGCCGCTCTGCACGGCGGCGGCCCAGGCCAGCACCGGCACGTCCACCCCGGGCGCGGCACGCTGGAACACCAGGCCGGGCTGGCCCCGGGTCAGGGTGCCGGTCTTGTCGAAGGCCACCAGGCGAATCTGCTGGGCCAGCTCCAGGGCTTCGGCGTCCTTGATGAGAATGCCGTGGCGGGCGCCGACCCCGGTGCCGGCCATGATCGCCGCCGGCGTGGCCAGCCCCAGGGCGCAGGGGCAGGCGATCACCAGCACGGTCACGGCGTTGATCAGGGCGGTTTCCCACTGGCCGGTGCCCAGGCCCCAGGCGAGCAGGGTGGCGAAGGCGATGACCAGCACCACCGGGACGAAGACGGCGGCTACCTTGTCCACCAGCTTCTGGATCGGTGCCTTGGCGCCCTGGGCGTCTTCCACCAGGCGGATGATGCGGGCCAGCACGGTTTCGTTGCCCACGGCGCCGACCACCACCCGCAGCAGGCCGTTGCCGTTGATGGCCCCGCCGGTGACCGGGTCGCCGGGATTCTTGTCCACCGGCAGGCTCTCTCCGGTGATGAGGGATTCGTCCACGCTGGAGGCGCCGGTGCGAATCTTGCCGTCCAGGGGAATGCGCTCGCCGGGGCGCACCACCATCAGGTCGCCGAGGCGCACCTGGGCCACCGGCAGCTCGGTTTCCTCGCCGCCGCGCACCACCCGGGCGGTGTCCGGGCGCAGGGCTTGGAGGGCGCGGATGGCTTCGGTGGTCTGGCGTTTGGCCCGGGATTCGAGCCACTTGCCCAGGCGCACCAGCACGATCACCACGGCGGCGGCCTCGAAATACAGGTGGGGCTCGTCCAGGGCCAGCCACTGGTACAGGGACAGGCCGTAGGCGGCGCTGGTGCCCAGGCTGACGAGCAGGTCCATGTTGCCGCTGCGGGCCTTCACCGCCCCCCAGCCGGCCTTGTAAAAACGGGCGCCGAGGCCGAACTGGACCGGAGTGGCGAGCAGGAACTGGACGAAGGCCGGCAGCATCCAGTGGATGCCCAGGGGCTGCAACACCATGGGCAGCACCAGGGGCAGGGAGAGCAGGGCGCCGCCGGCCACCAGCAGCCCCTCGCGGCGCTCCCCGCGGGCCCGGGCCCGCTCGGCGGTTTCCATCGCGGCAGCGCCGGTTTCCGCCGTAGAGGGCAGGGCGGCGCCGTAGCCGGCGGCTTCCACCGCGGCGATCAGGGCATAGGGGTCGGCGCCGGGGCCGACGCCATCGATTTCGGCGGTCTCGGTAGCCAGGTTGACCTGGGCCGAGATCACGCCGGGCACGGCGGCCAGAGCCTGCTCGATGCGGCCGGCGCAGGTGGCGCAGCTCATGCCGGTGACGGTCAGGCGGGTGGCCTGGCTCGCCACCCGGTAGCCGGCGTCGGCCACGGCCCGGGCCAGGCGGGCCACGGGAAGGTCCGCATCGCCGGCGGCGGGCACGACGCGCACGGTGTCGCTGGCCAGGTTGACCTGGGCGCTGCCGACGCCGGGCACGGCGGCCAGGGCCTTTTCGACCCGGCCGGCGCAGGCGGCGCAGCTCATGCCGGCCACGGGAAGGGTGAGTTCGCTGCTCATGGTGTCATTCCTTGTTGAGGGAATGACTCTAGCTTGGACCTTCCCATCGTGGGAAGGTCAACCCACGGTGCCGGGGGCTTGAACGCTCAGGGGAGGAAGGGTTCGACGAGTTCGTTGCCGTCGGATTGCGGGGATTCCCCGGACCCGTCGATTTCTTCGAGCCCGATCCCGCCCGCGGGAGAAAGGATGGGCCGGCGGCGCTCGATGAACAGGCTGCTGCCGGGCTGTTTCTTGGCCTGTTTCTTGGCGCCGGCGCAGACCGCCGAAATCTCGTGGTGGGTGTGAAACTGGCCGGGCTGGACGCGCACCGCGCCAATGGACAGGGAGGGCAGGGGGTTGAACACCGGCCGGCCCTTGCGGTCCTCGCCGGCGAAACCGCCGCGCCGCAGGTCCTCGGGTTCCACCAGGTTGAGGATTTGCTCGTCGAACTGGCGCAGGGCCTTGGCGCAGCGTTCTTCCCAGTCGTCGCTCTGGAAGAGGATGACGAAATCGTCGCCGCCGACGTGGCCGACGAAGTCGCGCCGGTTGTCGGCCACCCCCACCAGCAGCCGGCCGAGCAGCTGGATCACGTCGTCGCCGCGGCGGTAGCCGTAGGCGTCGTTGAAGGGCTTGAAGTTGTCGATGTCGAAGTAGCAGGCGGCAAAGGCGGCCCCGCCGGTGCTCTGGCTTTCCAGCAGCCGGTCGGTGTGCTCGTTGAGGGGCACGTTGCCCGGCAACTGGGTGAGGGGGTTGGCGTAGCGGGCGGCGGAAATCTGCAGTTCGGTGATCAGCGCCATCAGCGCCTGGCCGCTGCCCACGCCGGCGTAGCGGCCGTTCTCGGTGATGACGAAGCCATCCTGCAAGTAGTGGCTGGAGGCCCGGGACACCATGCGGCTGACCTCCTGCACCGGCAGCTGGTGGTCCACCACCAGGGGCGCCGGGTCCATGAACATGGTGCAGGGCTTCTTGCCATACAGCTCGCGGCGGAAGGGGCGGGCGAAGCGGTCGATCAGGTTGTGCCGGTTGATCAGCCCCACCGGCGTGCCGCCGTCGTCCACCACCGGCAGCACCTGGATCTCCGGGTCCATCTCGAAGCGCTCGTAGACCTTGTCGTTGGGCGCCAGGGGCGAGATGGGGGTGATGTACTGGAGCAGGTTGCGCGCCGTGGCCATGCCGCTGCCGGCGCTGGCGTTGGGGAAGACCATGATCTGCCCGGCGGCCAGGGCCGACAGGGCGGTCTTTTCCGGCTGGATCGGCGGCTTGGCGGTGGGGCGGGCGATGAAGTAACCCTGGCCGCAGGCGATGCCCAGATCGCGGATGGTGGTGAAGTCGGCTTCCCGCTCGATGCCTTCGGCGATGATGAAGGCGCCGCTGGTCTCGGCGATGTCGTGCATCGAGCGCACCAGCTGGAACTTGAGGGGGTCGTCGGCGATGCCGTGGACGAAGTGCCGGTCGATCTTGACGAACTCGGGGCGCAGCTCGGACCACATGCGCAGGTTGGAAAAGCCTTCGCCCAGATCGTCGATGGCGATGCGGTAGCCCAGGCCCCGGTAGTGCAGCAGGGCGTCGCGCAGGGCGGGAAAGTCGTCGATCTGCTGGTTCTCGGTGACTTCGATGACGATCCGGCTGGGGGTCAGCCCCAGGTCCCGCAGCAGGTCCATGGTGGTGCCGTTGCGGAAGGCCGGGTCGCGCAGCGAGGTGGGGCTGGAATTGACGAACAGGCGCCCGGGCAGGTGCTGCTCGGCGAAGGCCTTGAAGATGGTTTCCCGGCAGGAACGTTCCAGTTCGAGCAGGCGGTCGGCCTCCCGGGCGGCGGCGAACAGCTGGAGCGGAAATTCCAGGGGCGAACCCTCCGGACCCCGGATCAATCCCTCGAAACCCAGGTAGGCCCGGCCGCGCAGGTCGAGAATGGGCTGGAACACCGCCCGCAGCAGCTGCCCGGCGAGAATGCCTTCCAGCTCCCGGAAGGCAGCGGAATCCGGCGGCGCTGCCGTTTCGGCGTCCGGGCGGGGGATCAGGGCAAGGTGCGGCGGGTGGGTATGGGGCATGTCGTTTTCGTTGTCGTGAGAAGTAACCCGGGAATGACCCAAAGCGCCGCGCACTGTACCGGCGCGGCGTGACGCCTTCGTGACAACGCTTGCCCCTGCCCATGCCGCGCGCCCATGAAAAACGGGGCGCCGGTTTCCCGGGCGCCCCGCTGGCGGTACGGCAGGCTGGCGGTGCTTATTCGACCTTGGCCTTGGCGCGCAGGTCGCCGATCAGCTTGTCCACCATCTTCTGCTCGATGCGCTGGCTCAGCTGGGGCTTGACCTGGTCGAAGGGCGGGGCGGACAGGGGACGGGATTCCTCGAGCAGGATCACGTGCCAGCCGAAGTCGGACTTCACCGGGGCGTCGGTGTACTGGCCCTTGTCCAGCTTCACCAGGGCGTCGGCGAAGGGCTTCACGTAGGCGTTGGGAGGAGCCCAGCCCAGGTCGCCGCCGTTGTCCTTGGAACCCGGGTCCTTGGAATCCTTGGCCAGGTCGGCAAACTTTTCGCCCTTCTTCAGCTTGGCGATGATGTCCTTGGCCTGGTCTTCGCTCTCCACCAGGATGTGGCGGGCGTGGTATTCGTTGCCGCTCATCTGGGCCTTGATGGCGTCGTATTCCTGCTTGAGCTGGGCGTCGGTCACCGGGTTGGACTGGACGTAGTTCTGCAGGAAGGCGCGGATCAGCACGGACTGGCGGGCCAGTTCCATCTGGGCGGAGACTTCGGGCTTCTTGTCCAGACCCTTCTTCTTGGCTTCCTGGACCAGCACTTCGCGGCGTACCAGCTCTTCCTTCACGGCGGCGCGCAGCTCGGCATTGTCCGAGGCGCCCTTGGCCTTCTGTTCGTTCACGATGGCGTCGGCCAGGGGCTTGGCGATGGACACGCCATTGACCTTTGCCACGGACTGGGCGAAAGCGGGGGCGCTGATGACGGAAGCGGCAACCAGCGAGAGGGCCAGTTTGGACAGCGTATGCATATATGAGTCCTTGGTGGGGGAAAGCGTTGCGTTGATGACGAAGGGATTATACGGCGGAGAAAGGGCGGGTGAGGCGGGCGAAGAACGGCGTCAGGCCTCTTCCTCCGGGGTATGGGTGGTCAGCGCCAGGGCATGGATCGGGCCGCGCATCAGGTCGCCGGCGGCGACATAGACCTGGCGGTGGCGGGCCACCGTGGACTTGCCGGTGAAAGCCGCCGAGACGATCCGCACCCGGAAGTGCCGGCCGCCACCCCGGGCCCCGGCATGACCGGCGTGGTGGTGGCTGTCGTCCTCGACGGTCAGCCGGACGGGGGCGAGGGACGCCTCCAGGCGCTGGCGCAGTTCAGCGATCAGGGCTTCGGCGGTGTAGGCCATGGCGACGGACTTAGGCGGGCAAGGCCTTCTTGAAGGGCTTGACCACGACCTTGGCATAGACACCAGCGGCCACGTAAGGGTCGGCGTCGGCCCAGGCCTTGGCATCGTCCAGGCTGGGGAATTCGGCCACGATCAGGCTGCCCGAGAAGCCGGCAGGGCCGGGGTCGGGGGAGTCGATGGCGGGAAAGGGGCCGGCCAGCAGCAGGCGGCCTTCGGCCTGCAAGGCCTGGAGCCGGGCCAAGTGGGCCGGGCGGGCGGCCAAGCGCTGCTCCAGGGAGCCGGAAACGTCTTCACCGACGATGGCGTACCACATCATTGTTTTTCCTCCAGGCCGGCCTCGGAAGGGCGGGCGTCGGGTTGTTGGGAAGGATCGCTCATGTAGCGGGCCAGGATCAGGCCCTGGGCGATCATGAAGGCCAGCAGCATGCCGGTGGCGCCGAACAGCTTGAAATTGACCCAGGCGTCGAGGGAATAGCTGAAGGCCACGTACAGGTTGGTCAGCCCCATCACCACGAAGAAGCCGGCCCAGGCCAGGTTGAGCTTGTGCCAGATCGGCTCCGGCAGGCTGATCTGGGCGCCCAGCATGGAGCGGATGAGGTTCTTGCGGAAGAAGATGGAGGCCCCCAGCAGCACCGTGGAGAACAGCCAGTAGAGCACCGTGGGCTTCCACTTGATGAAGGTCTCGTCGTGGAGCAGCAAGGTGGCGCCGCCAAACACGGAGACGATGGCCAGGCTGGCCCAGAGCATGGTGTCCACCTTGCGGTGGCGGTGCCAGACCCAGGCGATCTGGGCGACGGTGGCGGCGATGGCCACGGCGGTGGCGGCGAAGATGCCGGCCGTCTTGAAGGCCACGAAAAACAGGATGACGGGGAGCAGGTCGAAGAGGAACTTCATCGGCAGCTGGGTGTAGGGCGGAAAGGCAGGAAAGCGCGGCAAAAGTCCGTCGATTATGGGCTGTCCCGAGGGGGAATGTCCATGCAATCGCCGCATCTTTGGTGACAATATGTAATCCGCCACAGCAGGGGGGCTGCGGTGCCGCGCTATACTCGCCGCTCGCCGCCGCGAGGCCGTTGCCGCGGATGCCCAGCTGCCGGACCCCATTCCCCCCTTCGCCATGGCCTCTTCGTTCCGCCTGCCCCCCTTCTGGTCGCGCTGGCTGCCCCGCCATCTCGGTGCCCAGCTCACCCTGCTGGTGTCCCTGCTCTTTGCCGGCACGGTGCTTGTCTACACCTGGGCCACGGCGTCGGCGGACATGGCCCTGGCCGAAAATCTGGTGATCAATCAATCCCGCACCCTGGCGCGGGGCGTGGCGGATGCGGTGGACAGCCATCTGGTGACGGGCAACGGCGCCGGGCTGGAATACGCCCTGCTGCATGCCAACGAGGCCACCGAGGTGCTCGCCCTGACCGTCACCGACCCGGCCGGCAAGGTGCTGGCCGCCACCCGGCGCAATGTGGATAGCGTTGGCAGCGGTGGCAACGGTGGCAGCGGAGAAGGATCGAAGAGCGACGTCCAGGCGGTCTATGGCCTGGAGCCCCTGGCGGTACCCCAGGAGACAGCGGCCATCTACGAACTGCTGCCCCGGCGGCAGGCATCGTCGTCCTCCAGCGCCCGGCTGATCCTGTGGCACCCCATCGAGCGGGGCCGCCTGGAAGGCTGGCTGCGCATGGAAGTGGGGCTGGACGCCCTCGACCAGGCCTGGCACCAGACCTGGCGCACCAGCCTGCTCATCGCCCTGGTTTCGGTGGCGGTCAGCGCCGCCGTCCTGCTGGTCTTCCTCGCCCGTCCCCTGGAGGCGCTGCGCCAGGCGACCCGCTTTGCCGCCGAACTTGACCTGCGCCGCGGTGAGACCCTGCCGGCCTATGCCGGCGACCAGGAAACCGGCGAGCTGGTTGGGGCCCTCAACCGGGCATCCCTGCAACTGGCTGCCCACGAGGCGGTGATCGCCGAGCACACCCGCTTTCTCAAGAGCCTCACCGACGCCCTGGGCGAAGGGGTGGTGGCCACCGATGCCTTGGGCCGGGTCACCTTCGTCAATGCCGAGGCGGAGCGCCTGCTCGGCTACACCCGGGCCGAACTCGAAGGCGAGTACCTGCACGACCGCATCCACCCCTGCACCCTGAGCGGCCAGCCGGTGGCCCGGGACGAGTGCCCGATGCACGCCCCGGCGGTGTTGCGCCACGTCTTCCGCTCCGACTACGACGCCTTCGTGTGCAAGGACGGCAGCCTGCTGCCGGTGTCCGTGGTGCAGGTGCCCCTGCTCGAAGGCCCGCGCCTGACCGGTACCGTGGCCGCCTTCCAGGACATCACCGAGCGCAAGCGCGACGAGGAATACCTGCTCGCCACCACCTCCCGCCTCACCGCCCTGATCGAAAGCCTCCAGGCCGGCATCCTGGTGGAGGACGAGCACCGCCAGATCCTGCTGGTGAACCAGGCCATGCCGGCGGCCCTGGGCCTGGATTCGTCCCTGGCCGAAAGCTATATCGGCCAGGACTGCCGCGACGTCCTGGCCAGCCACCTGCCTCTGATGGAAAACGCCGAAGAGCTGCGGGACTGGGTAGAAGGCCGGGTGCTGGAGCGGGAGCACGCCGAGGGCCAGGAAATGCGGCTGAAGGACGGCCGGGTGCTGGAAATCGACTACGTGCCGATCTTCCTCTTCCCCGACGCCCCGGACCCGGAGGGCTACCGGGGCCACCTGTGGCTGTTCCGCGACGTGACCGAGCGCAAACAGGCGGAACGGGACCTGGAGCAGGCCCGGGCGGCGGCGGAGGAGGCCAACCGGGCCAAGAGCGTGTTCCTCGCCAGCATGAGCCACGAAATCCGCACCCCGATGAACGGCATCCTGGGCATGACCGACCTGGCCCTGGAAACCGACCTGGACCCGGTGCAGCGGGACTACCTGGAAACGGTCAAGGTTTCCGCCGAATCCCTGCTGGTGATCATCAACGACATCCTCGACTTCTCCAAGATCGAAGCCGGCCGGATGGACCTGGAGTCCATCGCCTTCGCCCCGCGCCGCCTGGTGCGCGAAGTGGTCAAGCTCCTGGCCTTGCGCGCCCGGCAGAAGGGGCTGACCCTGGAATCGGTGGTCACCGAGGACGTGCCCGAGCGGCTGGTGGGGGACCCGGGGCGCCTCAAGCAGGTGCTGATCAACCTGATCGGCAACGCCATCAAATTCACCGAGCGCGGCGGCGTCACCCTGACCCTAACCGGGGGCGGGAGCGGAGCCCCGGGGCACCTGCGGGTGGCGGTGAGCGACACCGGGGTGGGCATCCCGGCGGAAAAGCAGCAGCTCATCTTCGACGCCTTCTCCCAGGCCGATAGCAGCATCGCCCGCCGTTTCGGCGGCACCGGCTTGGGCCTGGCCATCTGCAATCGGCTGGTGGGGCTGATGGGCGGCCGGATCGGCGTGGACAGCCGGCCCGGCCAGGGCGCCACCTTCCATTTCGACGTACATCTTGGCCTGGTGGAGAGCGCCGTGGCGATGCCGTCCGGCGCGGCGGACGAGGAGGAGGGCCGGGATGCCGGAGAGCGGGAAACCGTGCTCCAGCCCCTCTCCCTGCTGCTCGCCGAAGACCACCCGGTCAACCGCAAGCTGGCCCTGGCCCTGCTCAACGGCCGGGGCCACCGGGTGACGGTGGCGGAAAACGGCCGCCAGGCCCTGGACCGCTGGGCCGCCGATCCGGAAGCCTTCGACGCGGTGCTGATGGACGTGCACATGCCGGAAATGGACGGCCTGACCGCCACCCGGGCGATCCGGACGGCGGAAGCGGCCCGGGGCCTGGCCCGGGCCATCCCCATCGTCGCCATGACCGCCAGCGTGCTGGACGGGGACCGGGAAGCCTGCCTCCAGTCCGGCATGAACGGCTACGTGGCCAAGCCGGTGGTGGCGGAAAAACTGTTCGCCGAATTGGGCCGCTGCCTGCCCGGGGCGGTGCTGGCCGGTCCGGCGGCGGCCGCCGCCGTGGCCGAAGCCGCGCCGGTGGCGACCGGCGGGCCGCTCCTCGACCGGGCCGAAACCCTGGCGCGCATGGGGGACGACCCGGCCCTGGTGGCGACCCTGGCGGACATGTTCCGCACCGAACTGCCGCGCCACCGCAGCAACCTGGCGCCACCGGGGAGCGAGGAGGGTACCGTCTGGGTGAAGCGCATCGCCGAGGAAGCCCACACCCTGAAAAGCCTGTTCGCCACCTTCTCCGCCCCCGCCGCCACTGCCCAGGCCCTGGGGCTGGAACAGGCCGCCAAGGAAGTGCTCAAGGCCTGCGCGGCGGGGCAGGCCGGGCAGTTGAGCCAGCCCGGCGGGGCCGAACTCACGGCCTTGCAGCAGCGGGTCGGCGAACTGCTCGCCACCCTGGATGCGGTGGACGGCGAACTGGCAGGCTGGCTGGCCGCCTGACGCGGCGCCGTCGTCGAGCATCCAGAGTGGTCCTGCGGCCGGAGTGCGGCCGGATGCGGCGCCGTCCAGGGTGGAGTGGCCAGATGGGCCGGATTGGCGAGCGCCCCCAATCCCCCTTGGATGCCATAGAAAAACTACGGCATGAATCCGGGAGTTGGCCAAAAGTCCGCGCCGATATTCGAGCTTGGCGGCTCGCCCGGTAAATGGCATAGAAAAACTATAGCGCGCCGAGTCACGCCGACTCCCACCAAATTCAGCCGCCTTCCGCCTTCCGCCTCCCGCCGGTAGCGGCGGGAGGCCAGGCCCGTTCAGGCTCGTTGCGCCGCTCAGTGCCGGGCGAACACGCTGATCTTCTCGCGCCCGTCCTCCCGGCTCACCAGCAGGGTGTCGTAGGGCTGGGGCTTGGGTACTTCCATGCCCGGGGCGCCCTGGGGCATGCCGGGCACGGCCAGGCCGACCGCCTTGGGCTTTTCCACCAGCAGGCGGCGGATGTCCTGGGCCGGCACGTGGCCCTCGATGGCGTAGCCGCCGACCTTGGCGGTGTGGCACGAAGCCAGGGAATCGGGCATGCCGGCGGCGGCCCGGGCGGCCTGGGTGTCGTCCACGTTGTGCACCTTCACGGCAAAGCCGGCGGCCTGCATGTGCTTGACCCAGTCGGTGCAGCAGCCGCAGTAGGGGCTCTTGAACACCTCCACGGTGGGCAGGGCCGCCTGGGCCAGGGCGCCGGCGGCGCCGAGGGCCAGGACCAGGGTTGCGGCGCCGCGGAGAATGCGACGGGAAATTGCACTGGGAATGGCACTGGGAATGGCGCTGGGAATGGCGGAGGTGCGGATTTCCTGAAGGGTTGGCTGCATGGTCATCTCCCGTAAAGGTGCCGGGGAATTCCCCGGCGTGGTGCCGGCCGGCATTGCCTGAAAAGGCGCCGGCCGACGAGGTTCGAGGGTGGTGGTTGCCAGGGGCCGGGCCGCATTCCGCATCGAATCGCGCCGTCGCGAATCCCGGCGCCTTAGATCCGGATCTCCAGCCGGGCCGAGAACACCCGGTAGGTGCGGGCGCTGCTCTGCACCGACTGCTCACCGGTGCCGGTCAGGTAGGCGGTGCCAGTGGCGTAGTCGACGTGCAGCAGGTTGGCGGCGGAAAAGCGGACCCGGGTGTCCCGGTCCACCTGCCACAGGGCATACACGTCGTACACCCGCTTCAACTGCTGGGTGTAGGTCTGGGTGGTGCTCTGCTGCACGGTGAAGGCCGGGGTCCAGTTGAGGTTGCCGCCCACGGTCAGGGGCAGGCTGCGCAGGCGGTAGTCGGCTCCCAGGTTGGCGGTGTAGGTGGGCTGCTGGTCGAGCCGGTTGTTGGGGCCGTCGATGCCGTCCACCTTGGACCAGAAGCGGCTGACGTTGGCCCGGATGTCCAGGGGCGGGGCGCCGGCCATCAGTTCTGCGAGGCGGAACTTGGCTTCCAGCTCGATGCCCCGGGTGACGGCGCTGCCGATGTTCTGGGGCGTGGTCACCCAGCGCTGGGTCGGCGACCAGCCGACGTTCTGCAACGAGGTGACGTTGCGGATCAGGTTGTCGATGTTGCGCTGGAACAGGCTGGCGCTGAGGATGCCGCCCTCCGCCAGGTAGTGCTCGTAGGCCAGGTCCAGGCCCCAGGCCAGTTCCGGCTTGAGGTTGGGGTTGCCGGCGCTGTCCGGCTTGTCCACCGTGTTTTGCACGCTGGTGGGATAGGTGCTGGACAGGGTGGGGCGGGGCACCAGCTGGCCGAGGGTGGGGGATTTGTAGCTGCGGGTCAGGCCCAGGCGGATCTGGTCCTTGCTCTCCTCGGTGAAGCGCCAGACGCTGTGGAAGAGGGGGCTGGCCACGCTGCTGTCATTGCTGGCCGAGCCGGACGCCCAGTCGCTGCGGGTATGGATCGCTTCCCAGCGCAGGCCGCCGTAGACCGACCACAGGGGCGAGATTTCCCACTCGTCCTGGCCGAAGGCCGCCAGGCGGGTGGTGCTGGCCTCCAGGTCGCTGCCGAACTGGGCCAGTTGCAGGGCGCCGTCCTGGATGGTGGTGGCGGTCTCCTTGCGCTGGCCCCGCTCCAGTTCCCAGCCCACCGCCAGGCTATGGCCCCGGGCTACCGGGTTGGACAGCTTGCCGGCAGTGCTGAAGGTGGTGTCGCGGATCTGGGTGTTGCTCCAACTGGTGTGGGCCAGGGCGCCGCCGCCGTCGTACTCGCGGCGGTCGGTGGTGCTGTCGCTGCTCGCCAGGCCGGCGTTGAAGCGGATGTCGAGGCGCGAGCCGCTTTCCAGGCGGTGCTTCCAGTTGCCCATCACCCGCAGCAGGGTGCTCTCGTTCTCGGTGCGCCACTGGGCGGTGCTGTAGGGCGCGATGCCGATGCTTTCGGTGAGCCGGCTGTCCCCGGTGGTGACGCCCCGGTTGACGGCGAGGAAGGGGTTGAGGGCCAGGCTGTCGCCGCCGTCGAGCTTCCAGTTGAGGCGCGACGACAGGTGCAGACCGTCGCTGACGGTGTTGCTGCGGCTCTGCTCGTCCCGTTGCAGGGTGGCCAGGCCGGTGCCCAGGTCCCGGGCGCTGGTGGTGGTGTCCACCTGGCTGGCCTGGTTGCGGTGCATCACGTTGGCGTTGAGGTTGTAGCCGAAGCTGCCGTCGCTGTCGCTGCGCTGCAATGAGACGAAGGATTGCAGCCGGCCGTTTTCCAGGCTGGCCGAGGGGCGGAAGTCGTTTTGCTTGCGGGCGAAATCCTCGCGCAGAACGATGTTGATGATGCCGGCGATGGCCCGGGTGCTGTGCTCGGCCACCGGCGCCCGCATCACCTCGATCCGCTCCACCTGGTCGGGCGGAATGCTGTCCAGGGAAAAGCCCCGGGGCGCCGGCTCGCCGTTGAGCAGGATCTGGGTATAGCCGTTGCCCAGGCCGCGCATGCGGATGTCGCCGCCGCGTCCCGGGGTGCCGGAGATGGTGACGCTGGGCAGTCTCTTGAGCACGTCGCCCAGGGAGGTGTCGCCGTAGCGGTCCAGTTCCTCCCGGCCGAACACCATCTTGGCGGCGGTGGAGTAGCGGCGCTGCTCGATATCGTCCAGGCGGTTGGCCGAGACCACCACCTCGTTCAGGGTGCGGTTGTCCTTGCTTGGTGCCGCCCGTTTTTCCGCCGGGGCGGTATCGGCCGTTTCAGCCGTGTCGGCGGCAGCGGCGCCCAGGGAAACGGTGGATAGGGTGGACAGGGCCAGGGAAAGTAGACGAGGCAGGGGCAGGGGAGGACGTGACAGCGCCAGCATGACGGGACTCTCGCAGAAAAGGGGAACGGCCCGCGGGATGCGGACCGGATCTGGGTCTTTTGCGTGCTGGGTGGCTGAAGGGGCTTGAGCAAGCCTGGCTGCCTGGCGGGCGCGAGTATACGGGCAGCCTACCGGCAGGGTTGTTTCAGGTTGTAAGGCGGATTTCAAGGCGAATTCGTCCCTCGCGTCCGGCAAGGGGCATCGTGAAGCTGATGGCATTGCTGCAAGCATTCCTGAAATCCTGGCGGGGCCGTTCGCTGCGCCCCGGGCGGCCGAACCACCCGGGGCTTGGCCTTACTTGATGGCGAAGCGCACCGTGGCCGGGGCCTGGCCGGGCAGGGCCACCACCGCCACGGCGGTGGCCGGGGCCTTGAAGTCGCCCTTGGCGGCGAGCTTGTTGTCCCCGGCCGGGGCCAAGGGGGCTTCGCTCTTCTTGCCGCCGGCCAGCCAGGTGAGCTTGCCGGTGGCGCCCTGGGCGGCGATGGGCTGGCCGTGCTGGGTTAGATAGACGGTGGCGCCGCCTTCGGCCATGGTCAGCTCGGCCTGGAAGATGCCGGCCTCGGCGAAGACGCCGCCGTACTGGGGCTGGCCGTGGGTCTCGTGGGCCAGGGCCGGAGTGGCGAGGCCGGCGCCCAGGGCTAGGGCGAGGGCGGACGTGCGCAGGAAGTTGGCAATGGTTTTCATGAGTTTTCTCCGGAAAGAACGGGTTAAAAGGTTTCGTCGCTGCTGTCGGCCAGCAGGCGTTCGAGGGGCGCCCGGCCGTAGCGGGCGAAGAGCAGGGGGGTGACGAAGCTGTCGAGCAGGGTCGAGGAGATCAGCCCGGCGAAGATCACCACTGCCACCGGGTGGAGGATCTCGGTGCCCGGCTGGTCGGCCTCGAACAGCAGGGGCGCCAGGGCGAAGGCCGCCACCAGGGCGGTCATCAGCACCGGGGTGAGGCGTTCCAGGGAGCCGCGCAGGATCATGGCCGGACCGAAGGTCTCGCCCTCGAAGCGGCACAGGTTAACGTAGTGGCTGACCTTGAGGATGCCGTTGCGGGTGGCGATGCCGGCCAGGGTGATGAAGCCGATCAGGGTGGCGATCGACAGGGGCTGGCCCGCCAGCCACAGGCCGGCCACGCTGCCCACCAGGGCCAGGGGCACGTTGGCAATGATGAGCAGGGCCAGGGCCGTGGAGCGGTAGCGCGAGTAGAGCACCACGAAGATCAGGGCCAGGGACACCAGGGACAGGCCGGCGATCAGGCGGCTGGCTTCCTCCTGGGCCTTGAACTGGCCGTCCAGGGCGAAGAAATAGCCCTCGGGCAGGGGCGTGGTGTCGAGCGTGCGGCGGATGTCCTCCACCACCGCCGACAGGGGCCGGCCCTGGGCATTGGCCGAGAGCACGATGCGCCGCCGGCCGTTGTCGCGGCTGATCTGGTTGGGGCCGTCGCCATCCTCGATGCTGGCCAGCCGGGCCAGGGGCACCCGGCCCCCAGGGGTCTCGATCAGCAGGTTGGACAGCCCCTCGACGCTGCGCGCCGACTCGGGTAAGCGCAGCACCAGGGCGAAGCGGCGGTTGCCCTCGATCACCTGACTGATCCTTTCGCCGTCGGTGAGGGTCTGCAACTGGGCCAGCAGCACCGCCGGGGAAACGCCGTACTGGCTGGCCCGGTCGTAGTCGATGCGCACCTTGATCTGGGGCGCCAGCACCTGCTTCTCGATCTCCAGGTCGGCGATGCCGGGAATGGCCGCCAGCTTGTCGCGCAGCCGGGCCGCCTCGCCGCGCAGCACGTCCAGGTCGTCGCCGACGATGCGCAGGGCGATCTGGGCGCGTACCCCGGAGAGCATGTGGTCGATGCGGTGGGAGATGGGCTGGCCCAGGCTCACCGCCGCCGGCAGCACCGCCAGCTTGTCGCGGATCGCCGCCGACACCTGGCGGGTGTCGGCGTCCGGGGCCAGCTTCACGTCCAGCTCCGAGACATGGACGCCTTCGGCGTGCTCGTCCAGCTCGGCCCGGCCGGAGCGGCGCCCGACGTGCTCGATGCCGGGCAGGCCGCGCACCAGGTCCTCGGCCTGGCGGGCGATGCGCACCGATTCGGTCAGGGTGGTGCCCGGGTTGAGGCGCAGCCCCACCAGCAGCGACCCTTCGTTGAAGGGCGGCAGGAAGGTGGTGGGGAAGAAGGGCACCGAGGCCGCCGCCAGCAGCACCGCCGCCGCCGTACCTGCCAGCACCGCCTTGGGCTTTTCCAGCCCCCGGGCGAGCAGGCGGGCGTAGTGGCGCTTCAACCAGACCACCAGCCGGGTGTCGTCGTGGCCGGCGCCGGCGCTCTGTTCGGCCACCTTGGGCAGCAGCCAGGCCGACAGCACCGGGGTCACGGTGATCGACACCGCCAGGCTGGCCAGGATCGAGGTCAGGTAGGCCGCGCCGAGGGGCACGAACAGCCGCCCTTCCAGCCCGGGCAGAGCGAACAGGGGGACGAACACCAGGACGATGATGAAGGTGGCGTAGAGGATGGCCGAGCGCACCTCCAGGGTGGCATCGAGCACCACCTTGCCCACCGCCTGGGGCGCGGCGCTGGCCCGATTGAGCTTGAGCCGGCGCAGCACGTTCTCCACCCCCACCACCGCGTCGTCCACCAGCTCGCCGATGGCGATGGCCAGGCCCCCCAGGGTCATGGTGTTGATCGACAGCCCGAAGACCTGGAAGACCAGGGCGGTGACCAGCAGCGACAGAGGGATGGCCGCCAGGGAAATGACCGTGGTGCGCCAGTTGCCGAGGAACAGGAAGAGGATCGCGGCGACGAACACCCCGGCCGCCAGCAGCTTGGTCTTGAGGTTGCCGATGGACGACTCGATGAAGCTGGCCTGGCGGAAGGTCACCTGGGGCGCGGCCATGCCCGGGGGCAGGGACTTGCCCAGCTCCCCCAGGGCCGCCTCGATCCGCCCGGTGAGGGCGATGGTGTCGGCGGCGGGCTGCTTCTGCACCGCCAGGATCACCGCCGGCTGGCCGTTGAAGCCCGCGTCGCCGCGGCGGATGGCCGGGGCGAAGCCGACGCTTGCGACCTGTTCGAGCAGGATCGGCTGGCCGTTGCGGGCGGTCAGGGCCAGGCGTTTCAGGTCCTCCAGGCGGTTGGTGCGGCCCAGGTGGCGGATCAGGTATTCCCGCCCGTTCAGCTCCAGGAAGCCGCCGCTGGTATTGGCGGCAAAGCCGCGCAGGGCGGTTTCCACCTGGTCCAGGGTGATGCCCAGGGCGGCCATGCGCGCTGAATCCGGCTGCACCTGGAACTGGCGCACCTCGCCGCCGATGGGGATCACCTGGGACACCCCGGGGAGGGTCAGAAGGCGCGGGCGCAGCACCCAGTCGGCGTACTCGCGCACCGCCATGGCGCTGATCTTGGCTTCATCGACCGGCAGGGCGATCAGCATCACCTCGCCCATGATCGACGACACCGGCCCCATGCGCGGCACCACCCCGGCGGGCAGTTGCTCCTGCACCAGGGACAGCCGCTCGTTGACCATCTGCCGGGCCCGGTAGATGTCGCCACCGCCCGATCCACCCATATCCCAATCGAACTGGACATAGACGAAGGACAGGCCGGCGGAGGACACGGAACGCACCGCGCTCACCCCGGGCATGCCGTTCATGGCCGTTTCCAGGGGGAAGGTGATGAGGGTTTCCACCTCCTCCGGGGCCATGCCGCCAGCCTCGGTCATGAGGGTGACGGTGGGCTTGTTGAGGTCGGGAAAGACGTCCACCGGGGTGCGGCTGGCGACGAAGGCGCCGTAGAGCATCAGGGCGCCGGCGGTGGCCAGCACCAGCAGGCGGTTGGCCAGGCTCTTCTGTACGAGGGTGGCGAACATGGGTCACCTCACCTGGTTGAGCAGGGTCGCCCCCTGCACCACCACCCGCTCGCCGGCCGCGACGCCGTCGGTCAGGGTCACCCGGGCGCCGTCCAGGGGGACGAAACGCACCGGCCGGGGCACGAAGCGCTCGGCGCTGGCCTTCACCCACACCACGTCCTGGTTAGCCGGGTTCTTGACCAGGGCGGCGGCGGGCACCGGGGCGCCGCTCACCGTGTCCCGGGTCTGGGCCAGCACCGTCACCGTCTGGCCCAGGGCCAGGGTGCCGCCGCCGTCTTGGGCCGCCTGGGCGTCCACCTGGAAGTGCAGGGGGATGGCCTGCTCGCGCAGGGCCCGGCCGGCGCCGACGAAGCGCAGGGCCAGGGATTCCCCCGGAGCGGCACTGGCCCGGGCGGCGGCGATGCGCGCCGCCAGGCGCGGGTCGAAGGTCAGGGCCTCGATGCGCAGCCCGGCCGGATCGACGATCTCGAACAGGGTTTCCCGGGCGTCCACCACCTGGCCGGCGATGGCGTTGGCGGTGGCTACCACCCCGGCCACCGGGGCGCGCAGCTCCTCGTGGTAGCGCAGGCTGCCGGACAGGGTGGCGAGCCGGTCCTTGAGGCTCTGCACCTCGGCCTCGGCCTGCTCAATATCCTTGCGCGCCACGGTGGCTTCCAGGGACTGGAGGCGGGCCAGGCGCTTTTCCGCCACCTTCAGCTGGGCGCGGAAGTCCGCCGCCTGGGCGGCCTGGTTGCCCAGTTCCAGGGCCGAGGCCGAGGGGTGGATGGCGGCCAGCAGCTGGCCGCGTCGCACCTTCTCGCCCAGGGCCGGCAGGCCGCCGGCGGGGGACTCGATGCGCCCGGCGATCATGGCCTGGACCCGGCCGCCGGTGCTGGGATCGAGCACCACCCGGCCAGGCAGCTCCACGCTCTGGGGCTGGGCCGAGGGCTGGGCCACGACGGTGCGCAGTTCCAACTGGCGCTGGGAGGTCTTGGGCAGAAAGACGCTGCCGTCGGGCAGGCGCTGGGGTGCGTCGCCGCGTACCGCCGGGGGCGGGGCGTCGTCATGGCCCTCGTGGGCCTGGGCGGTGGCGGGCAGCAGAGCGGCCAGGGCTAGAGCGAGCGCGGCGGCAAGGGGGGCGAGGGGGGCTGTGGGATAAGCCCGGGCACGGCCAGGGCGATGGGGCATGGGTCGGATCATGAGGCGCTCCCGGAACGGGGGGCTCGGCGGCGCAGGCGCCGCGCGGCGAAGGCGAGAAGGGCGGCCAGTGCCAGGGTCGCGGCGGCGATGCCGAGGCGGGCGGCCCAGGGGCTGGCGGCGGCGGGCACGGCGTCCGCCGCCACGTCGAAGTCGGCAGCGAGCAGGTCGGCCTGGTCCCCGGCGGTCACCGTCAGGGTCAGGGCATACTCGCCGGGGGCCGCCAGGGCCCGGGCGAAGGCGGTGGGCAGGGCGTAGGTGCCGTCGGGCCGGGCTTCGGCCTGGGCCTTGAGTGGCGCGCCGTCCTTGCCGCCCTTGTCGCCGTTTGCCTGGCTGGCCTCGATCTCGATGCTGGCGCCGGCCACCGGCTCGCCGCTGGCCCAGCGGTCGAGCCACAGGGTCAGGCGGGGTTCGCCGTGGCCGTCGGCGGCGGTTTGCAGGCGGCCCACCACCTCGAACAGGTCGGAGTGGGCCTCGAAGGTCGGGGAGGCGCCACGGCTGGCGGGGGCCGCCGGGGCGTCGTGGCCCTCGTGGGCCAGGGCCGGCATGGCGGCCAGGGTAAGGCCGACCGTGAGAGCGAGCAGGGGCGCGGCTTTCCCGGCCGGTTGCCCGGAGATCGAGCACTGGCGCGGCTTTCCGAAGAGGGGGGTAGGGAAGGTCATGGCAGGAGTCCCAGGGATTGGTTGTGCCGGGCGACGGCCCGGGCGGCCTCGATGCGGGCCCGGGCGGCGGCCAGTTCGGCGTCGAAGCGGTCGAATTCGATGCGCAGGCGCTGGGGCAGGTCGATGTTGCCGAGCTGGAAGGCCCGGGCGTATTCGCGCTGGGTTTCCACCGCCAAGGCCAGGCGCTGCTCGGCCCGGGCCAGGGCGACGGCGGATTGCTCCACTTCCCGGGCGCTGGCGTCCTGCTCGGCGGCGAGCCGGGCCCGTTCCAGGGGTAGGCTGGCCTCGGCCTCGGTCAGCTCGGCGCTGGCGGCGGCGATGCGCGGCCGGTTGCGGGCGCCGGTGGAGAGGGGGATGCGCACCCCGACGGTGGCGGAGTTGAGCCAGGGGCCGTCGAAGCTGTCCCGCTCGCGGCGCACGCCCACGGTCAGCTCCGGTGCGTCGCGCACGTTGCCCCGGGCCAGGGCCAGGCGGGAGCGGGCCGCCTCGATGGCCCGCACCAGGGGCGAGAGGGCCGGATGGGCGGCTTCCCGCTCGTCGAGGGGGGCGTCGAAACCGGCGTCGTCCGCGGCCAGGGGGACACTTGCGGTGGAGGGCACTGCGGGCGCCGGGGCCGGAGTTGAGACGGCCGATTCCCGGGCGGCGCTTTCCTCGGGCAGGGCGCCAAGGCCGGTGAGGGCGGAAAAGGCGCGGCGCGCCCGGTGGGCCCGGGCCTCGCCGTCGGCCTGGGCCGCCAGGGCGGCCTGTTCCGCGCCCCGGGCCTGGTTCAGGTCCATGGGGGCCAGTTCGCCGGCGGCGACGCGGCGGCGTACGTCCTCGCTCAGGCGGGCGGCGTCCTCGGCGCGGCGGTTGGCGACGATCCGCTCGTTCTCGGCCAGGCGGGCCAGCCAGTAGGCTTCCCGCACCTCGCCGGCGAGGCGCCAGCGGGCCTGGTCCACCAGGGCCGCGAAGGCGTCGCGTTCGGATTCCACCAGAGCCAGGGTGCGGGACTGGTAGCCGGGCAGCCACAGGGGCAGGGCCAGGGACACGTCCCATTCGGCGACGCCGGCGTTGCGGTTGAGCTTGTCGCTGCGGTTGCTCGCCGCCAGGGAGGGCGATTCCGCCAGCAGGCTGGCGGCCGCATCCTCCCGGGCGGCAAAGGCGTCGAGCCGGGCGCTCAGGGCCCGGGCGGCGGGATGGCGCTGCCAGGCGGCGGCGAGTGCATCGGCCAGGCCGATGGCGCGGCGTGGCGCGGCGGTACCAGGCTGGCCGATGGACGGGGGAGGTGAAGGGGCGGCGGCCGTTGGCGCGGCCAGCAGCGGGGTGGCCGCACCGCCCGCCAGCAGGGGCAGGGCGGCCAGGGCCAGCCGGACGATGCGCGCGATGCGGATCGGGCGCTCTGGCATGGCCGGGGCAGCCAGGCCGGGGGGGCGGCTGCCGGGTCGGGGTGATACGTTCCAACGCATCGGATTCTCCAAAAGCAAAACGGGGAGGAGGAATCCGGCGGGGGAAAACGCGGGGCGCGTGGGGCGCCAGGGGGCTGCGGCTAGTCGGTTGCGTACCGTCCATTCCGCTTGGCCGGCCCGCACGCGGCATGGGCCGGCGCGCAAGACGGGCGAGCGGGGCTGGACGGCGTGGAACCGGGGCCGGGGACGGTCAGGCCGTCGCGCCGGTCAGCGCAGGGGAAGGTGCGTTCGGGTCCCGCCGGTCAGACGGCGGGAGCCCAGTTGGGCCGTTCGGGCCCGTCGGGAACGGCGGAGAGGAAGGCAGGGACCGCCCGTGGCGGCGGGGTCGAGCCCGTGCCCAGAGCGGGCAGGGGCGGAGGGAGGAGAACCAGGCTGAGGCAGCTCAGGTGGCAGGTGCCGCAATCGCCGTCGAAGCCGTTGCCGGATGCACTACCGCTTGCGTGGCCGGTGCCAGCTGCGGCATGGTCGGCCGGCGTGCCGTCGTGGCCGTGGCTACCATGGCCGGCCTTGTCGTGGGGGCAGGCGGCGAAGGCCGCATCGGCCATGACCTGGCTGGCATCGTCGGCGCCGATGCCAGCCGCTTGCCGGTGCTGGTGGGCGTGGTGGCCGAGATGCTGCTGGGCGGTGCGTCCCGCTTCGTGCTGGCAAAGGCTGCCCACCGCGGCCCAGACGGACTGCAGCGGGAAGATCACCATCAGGAAGAGGACGAGAAGGCGGCGCATGGGGGCGAAGCATAGCCCAGGGGCCGCTTTCCCTTCAACCTTGCTGGCGTAACAGGGATTCGGCCTGGGCCGGGGTGAGGCGCCGCCAGGGGCGGGGAACAAAGGCCGGGACGCAGGCCCGGTAGTGCCGGTAGATGTCGCCATGGCGGGCGATCAGCTTGCGCTCTTCGAGGCGTGAGCCGGCGACGAAGTAGAGGGTGGCGAGCAGGGCGGTGAGCAACATGCCGGCGTCCATGGGGCGGGTCCACAGCAGCACCAGGGCCAGGGCGTACCAGGGATGGCGCACCCAGCGGTGCAGGGGCGAGAGGCACAGACGTTCCTGGTCCTCGGCCTGGCGCACCCGGCCGCGCCATTGGCGCAGGCCGAGGAATTCCTGCCCGTCGTAGTAGCGCAGGGACCAGGCGAAGCCCGCCACGGCGGCCAGGGCCAGGCCGTCGGCCAGCCAGGCGCCAACGCCCTGCCAGCGCCACAGCGGCGGCCAGGGCGTGCCGTAGAGCAGCCCCAGGGGCAAGGCCAGGGTGACCAGGGCCACCAGGTTGAAGCCGAGCCGGTAGGCGGGCATGGCCCCGGGCCGATGCCGGGCGACCCAGCCCTTGACCGGCAGGGAGGCGAGCAGGGAATGGAGGGCGAAGTAGGCGAGCCAGGCCAGGGCCAGCAGCGCCAGGCGGAAAACCAGGTCGGGCATGGCGCTAGAAACGCTGGTGGTCGAGGAAGGCCGCCGCCGCCTCGGCGGAGAAGAATACCAGGCGGACTTCGGCCACGGCGGCCAGGGGCGTGCGCCCAGGTTGTTCCGTCAGGGCGTCGCGCAGGGCGGTGGAGACCACCTGGGCCGCCTCGTCCCCCGGATAGCCGTAGACGCCGGTGGAGATGGCCGGAAAGGCCAGGCTGGCAAGACCGTTGCCTGCCGCCAGGGCCAGGGCGTTGCGGTAGCAGTTGGCGAGCAGTTTCGGCTCCCGTCCGTCGTGGCGGCCGTAGACCGGCCCGACGGTGTGGATGACGTAGCGCGCCGCCAGGTTGCCGCCGGGGGTGATCACCGCCTCGCCGGTGGGCAGGCCGTCGGGCCAGCGATTGGCGCGGATGGCCCGGCAGGCCTCCAGGATGGCCGGCCCGCCGGCCCGGTGGATGGCGCCGTCCACGCCGCCGCCGCCGAGCAGGGTGGCGTTGGCGGCATTGACCAGGGCGTCGACGTCGTGGTGGGTCAGGTCGCCGACGTGGATGGCGATGCGGCCGTCGAGGAAGGTGGCGATGGGGGGCATGGCGAAGGGACGGGTGAACTCAGGGGCCGGCCGGCTTGCAGCGCATCACGTGGCTGTACCCGCCGTCGTGCAGCAGGGCGGCGAGGCGGAGGTCGGCCCACTGGTTTTCCCAGAAACGGTGCATGCGCAGTGCCCGCCAGTCGGGGAGCTGTAGCCCAGGGCCTGGGCGAAGCCGTTGGGATTGCCGAAGCAAATCCGCATGAGGCGGGTGCAGATCGGCCTGTTGGCGATCAGGATGACCGTCAGCAGGACGGGAGCGTCGGGAAACGGCATCGCCTCAGCGGCTCGGAGGTTCAACGGCTCAACCGGGCCGCCAGTTCGTCCACCAGTTCGGCCCAGTCGGCGTCGTCCCCCAGTTCCTCGCGCAGGAACTGGGCCTGGGCGGGATTCCAGAAGGGCGCGTCGGCCAGGGGCGTGCCAGCGGGGAGAGGGCGGTGGGCGGCGATGAAGGCGTCGATGGATTCCGCGTCGTCGGCCAGGCCGAGCTGGCGGAACAGGTCGCTGAGTTTGTGGATGGCGTTTTCCATGGCAAGGGCTCTATGGGGATGGGGGGCGCCGGCGCCGGAAGCGCCGGCGGCTTCCTTCAAGCTAGCATGGCGCACCGGGTCATGCCGTGCCGAAACGGTTGGGTTCCCGGGCCGGCTGGAGGCACCAGTAGACCATCACCAGCCAGCCGATCACCGGGATGATGCCCACCAGCTGCCACCAGCCGCTGCGGTCGATGTCGTGGAGGCGGCGGGCGGTGACCGCCAGGCCGGGCAGCAGCACCGCCAGGGAGAACAGGTTGCCCAACAGGTGGTGGATGAGGGTGGTGACCAGGGTGGCCAGGAAGACGAAGAGCACCCACCACCAGAATTCGGACCGGGAGGCCCGGCCCTCGAAGTTGAGGTAGTTGGTGAAGCCGCTTTTGATCGCATCGACGAAGGTCATGGTCGCTCCTGGATGAAATGGCACGGCGCCCCGGATCGGGGCGGGAACGCCGTGAGCATAACGGCCGGGGCGAGGCGCCGTCCATGTCCGAGCCATTTCCTACCATTGCCTCGCGGCGGGGAAGGCGGCGCTTGCCCACAGTTTCTGTGCGTCAGTCTGTGGATAAGGTGAAAAATCCCTGGTGGTTCAGCCATATGACGAACCGCCCGGATAATGAGCATTGGCGCGGTTTTCGGCGATGGGTGGCTGGAGATCGGCCATGGTGGCCGACCTTGGCGGCATGTGCCCGGAAAGCCAAGCCTGGCGCCGACTTTCACGAAGGGGCGGGATGGCTCAGGCGGTGAGGCGGCCGTCCACTAGCTCGATCACCCGGTCGCAGCGGGCGGCCAGGCGCGGGTCGTGGGTGACGATCAGGCAGGCGCTGCCTTGTTCCCGGTTGAAGTGGCGCATCAACTCGAAGATGTCGTCGGCGGTCTTGGTGTCCAGGTTGCCGGTGGGCTCGTCGGCGAGCAGCAGGCGCGGGTGGGTGGACAGGGCCCGGGCGATGGCCACCCGCTGCTGCATGCCGCCGGACAGTTCCCCCGGCTTCTTCTGTCCGGCCCCGGCCAGGCCCACGGCGGCGAGCAGTTCCTCGGCCCGGGCGGTGGCCTCGTCGGTGGCGATGCCCTGGTGGATGATGGCCGGCATCATCACGTTCTCCAAGGCCGAAAAGGCCGGCAGCAGGTGGTGGAACTGGAAGACGAAGCCGATGGCGCGGCCGCGCAGCCGGGTCAGGGCAGTGTCGTCGAGGACGGTGGTTTCGTCCCCGGCGATGCGCAGGGCGCCCTGGGTGGGCGTCTCCAGCAGGCCGATCAGGTTGAGCAGGGTCGATTTGCCCGAGCCGGAGGGGCCGGTCAGGGCGACGAACTCGTGCTCGCCCAGGGTCAGGTCGATGCCATGCAGCACCTCGGTCTCCACCGGCGTGCCGATGCCGTAGGACTTGCGGATGCCGCGCAGTTCCAGGATCGGTGCGCCGGCGTCGGCGGTGGCGGTTGTACCCGGGGTCATACGCGGATCGCCTGGACCGGGTCGAGGCGGGAGGCGCGCCGCGCCGGCAGGGCGGCGGCGGCCACCCCCACCGCCGTGGCCAGCCCGCAGGCGGCCAGGGCGAGCATCGGGTCGAGCTGGGCGGAGAACAGCTGGGAGCCGTCCGGCGCCTTGTAGATGTGGGAGAACAGGTGCAGCAGGCCGAAGGCCAGGGCCGTGCCGGCCACCGAGCCGATGGCGCCGACGATGCCGCCCTGGAGCAGGAACACGGTGAGAATGCGCTGCCGGCTGGTGCCCATGGCCCGCAGGATGCCGATCTCCTTCTGCTTCTGCACCACCGACACCACCAGCACGCTGGAGATGCCCAGGGCGACGATGAGGATGACGAAGGTGCGGATCAGGTTGTTGGAGACGCTCTGGTTGGTCAGCGCCGTGAGCAGGCCCGAGTTGGTCAGCATCCAGGATTCCACCGTCAGCCCGGTCTGGTTGCCGAGCCGGGCCGCCACCTGGTCGGCGACGAAGATGTCGGTGACGGTGAGGTCGATGTTGGATACCGAGCCGGGCAGGTCGAGCAGGGTCTGGGCCAGCTTGAGGGTGATGAACACCCAGCGCCGGTTGATGTCCCGGCTGCCCATGTCGAACAGGCCGGTGACGGTGAGGGTCTCGTCCCGGCCGTCGGCGGCCAGCACCCGCAGCTTGTCGCCCAGGCCTACCCCCAGGTCCTTGGCCAGGTCGACGCCGATCAGGGCGTTGGTGCCGGAAACGTCGAAGCGCCCCTGGGTCATGTAGTCGTCCATCTTCACCACCCGGCGGTACTGCTCCGGGATCATGCCGATCAGGGCCACCGACTTGTTGGCGCCGCCGCGGATGGCGAAAGCCGGCCCGCTGGCCACCGGCGAAACGGCCACCACGTTGGGGGTGGCCTCGGCCAGGCGGGCCACCGCCTCCCACTGGTCCAGGGGGCGCAGCCGCTGGGCCCGGGGTTGCACCGTGGCCGCCACCGGCGCGTCGGCGGGCAGGGCGCGGCGGGTCAGGTCGTCCAAGGGCTTGATCACCACGTGGGCCTGGGAGCCCAGCACCTTGTCGATGATGGTGCCCTGGAGCTGGTTGATCAGCTGGGTGAGGAAGATCACTACCGCCACCCCGCCGGTGACCCCGGCCAGGATCAGGAAGGTCTGCATCCGCCCCTCGCGCAGAAAGCGCAGGGCCACCAGCCACTCGAAGGGCAGGTGCAGGGGGCCGGGGCGGATCAGGCGGGCCATGGCGGCGTATCCAGGATTGGTGGGACCGATGGAGCGGCGCTCAACGCGACAGACCCGGCACGTCGAAATTGCGCCGGGGGCCGACGGCCCGGGGCTGGGCGCTGACCCGGTCGCCGGGGCCGGCAGCGGCCTGGGCCACCACCAGGATGTCGCCGGCCTGGACGCCGGCGACGATCTCGCTGCTGCCCACACCCTTGAGGCCGAGCTTGACCGGCACCTTCACCGCCCGGCCGTCCTGCACCGCCAGCACCCAGGGTTCCTGGGTATCGGCGCCGCGCACCGCGTCGGAGGCCACCACCAGGGCGTCATCCTTGTGCCCGGTGACCATCTCCACCGACACGGTCATGTCCGGCCGCAGGTAGGCGGGGGGCTTGGGCACCGTCAGGCGTACCTCCACCGTGCCCTTCTTGGGGTCGATGGACGGGGCCACGTAATACACCCGGGCGTCGAAGCGTTCCCCCGGGTAGGCGTCGGCTACGCCGAGCGCCGTGGCGCCGGGGGCCAGGTAGCGCAGGTTCTTCTCGTCCACGTCAACGTAGATGCGGGTCTCGCCCTGGTCGGCCAGGGTCAGCAATACCTTGCCCGGCTGGGCGATGGTGCCGGGCTCCACCGTGCGGGTCAGCACCCGGGCGGCCTCGCCCAGGGTTTCCGGAGCGGTCAGGCGCTGGTTGTCGAGGCGGGCCTGGGCGGCCTTCAGCGCTGCTTCGGCCTGGACCAGGCGGGCGTTCGCCAGGGCGCGCTCGGCGCCGCCCTTGGCGTTGCCCTCGGCCTGGGCCTGGGCCGAGAGCAGGGCGGCCCGGGCGGTGTCCAGGTTGCGTGCCGCGTCGTCGGCCTTGGAGCCGCTGTAAAAGCCCTGGGCCACCAGGGCTTGGGCGCGCTGGTACTCGGCTTCGGCCACCCGCAGGTTGGCTTCGGCCTGGCGCACCGCCTGGTCGGCCATGGGCTGGGCTACCCGGTCGAGCTGGGTGATGCGCGCCCGGGCTTCCACCAGGGACGCCTGGGCCTGGACCTGGGCGGCCCGGGCTTCGTCGTCGCGCAGGGTGACGAGCAGCTGGCCGGGCTTGACCAGGTCGCCCTCGCGCACGGTGACGGTTTCCACCGTGCCGGTGACTTGAGCGCCGATCTCGATGCGGGTCGGGGTGGTCACCCGGCCGGTGGCCACCACCGACTGGACGATGGGGCCCCGCGCCACGGTCACGGTTTCCACCGGCTTGGCCCGGGGCCAGAAGATCAGCACGACAACGGCTACGGCGACGAGGGCGATGAGCAGGCGCTGGCGGGTGAGCTTGAGGCTGGGCATGGGGTGGACGGGACGTAGTCAGGGCTGGCCGGGCAGGCGCAGGGTGCGGGCGATGATGTCGAGCCGGGCTTCCCGGGCTGGGCCGGCGGGTTCGGCCAGGTGGGGCGTCAGCCCCAGGCAGGGCAGGCCGAACGCATTATGCAGGCGGTCTCGCAGGTAGCGCACGTTGTCCTCCTGGCGAGCCATGGCCGGGTCCACGTGGTTGCCGATCCAGCCGGCCAGGGGCAGCCCCCGGGCGGCGATGGCCTCGGCGGTGAGCAGGGCGTGGTTGAGGCAGCCCAGGCGCAGGCCCACCACCAGGATCACCGGCAGGCCCAGGGCCCGGGCCAGGTCGGCGCCGTCTTGCGTGTCGGAAAGGGGCGCCAGAAAGCCGCCCACGCCTTCCACCAGCACCAGGTCGGCCTGGGCGGCGAGGCGCCGGTAGGCGGCCGCGATCGTGGCCAGATCCACCGGCCGGCCTTCGTCCCGGGCGGCAATGTGGGGCGACACCGGGGCCCGGTAGAGAAAGGGATTCACGTCGTCCCGGGGGGGCTGGAAGCTGCTGGCGGCGAGGATGGCTTCCACGTCGTCGTTGCGGCCGTTGGCGTCCACCCCAGCAGCCACCGGCTTCATGCCCAGGGCGGTGAGGCCAGCCAGGCGGGCGCTGCGCAACAGCAGGGCGGTGGTGAAAGTCTTGCCGATCTCGGTGTCGGTACCGGCGATGAAGAAGGAGCGGGGGGCGTTCATGGCTGTCGGGAAATAGGAGTGAAGGCGCCGGGCCCGTCGCGCCGGCTGCCCGGTTCAGGCACGGGCCAGGGCGTAGACCACCCGGTAGCTCAGGGGCAGGCCCTGCGGCGTGCGCAGGGCTTCGTAGGCCTCGGTGAGGCGGGCCAGGCCGGCCCGGCCCAGAGGCGCGGTGCGCCGGCCGGGGCCCACCTGGTTGGCGCCCACGGCCTTGATGGCGGCGAGCAGGCTGGGCAGGTCCGGGTAATGGACGGTGAGGGTTTCGCTCTCCAGGTACGGGTCGGCAAAGCCGGCGGCGGCGATGGCGGCGGCGATGGCGGCCCCGTCGTCGAAGGCCAGCACGTGGCGGTGCCGATCCACCGCGGCGAAGGCTTGGGCCAGCTCGGCAAAGGTGCCGGGCCCCAGGGTGGCGACGGCCAGCATCCCGCCCGGGCGCAGCAGGCGCCTGGCTTCGGCCAGGGCCGTGGGCAGGTGGCACCACTGCAGGGCCAGGCTCGACCAGTATAGGCCCAGGCTGGCATCGGCCAGGGGCAGGGCCTCCAGGTCGGCGCACAGGGCTTGGGCCTGGCTTGGGGCGTTCAGCGCAGCCAGGGCCTTGCGGCTGGCGTCCACCATGGCCGGGGCCAGGTCGGCGGCGATCAGGGATTGGCCGGGGTAGCGCGCGGCCAGCAGGGGCAGGGCATAGCCGGTGCCGCAGCCGGCGTCGAGCAGGGGGCCGGCGAGGGCGGGGGCTGCGGCCTCCAGGCGTGCCAGCAGGCCGGCCACGGCCCGGCGTTGCAGGATGGCGGCCCCGTCGTAGGTGCGCGCCGCCCGGTCGAAGGCGGCCCGCACCCGATGCTTGGCGGGACGGTCGGAAACCGGGCTCATGCAGCCGTGGCGGTGCCGGTGTCGGCGGCGGCGCCGGCCGTGGCGAAGCGGGCGATGGCGGCGGCGCAGCCGGCGGGGTCGTGCAGGAAGGGCGTGTGGGCGGCCTCCGGCAGGGTCAGCAGTTCGGCCCGGGGCAGGTGCCCGGCCAGCCACTGGCCGGCCTCACAGGGGATCAGGCCGTCCTTGGCGCCGTGGATGACCAGGGCGGGCTGGGCGATGGTGGCCGCCAGGGGGCGCAGGTCCAGTTCCCCCAGCCAGGCCAGTCCGGCGAGCAGGCCGGCTTTTTCCGGCAGAGGCTCCTGGGTGAGGGGCTTGATCAGGCGGTTGATGTCCCGGGCACGGCTGTCGCCCTGGTTGATCAGGGTGGCGAAGCGGGGCACCACGGCGGCGGGCAGGGCGCGGATGCCGGCGGTGAAGGTGGCGAGCAGGGCCGGGGGCTGGCCGGCTTCGAAACCCTCGCGCTTGACGAAGCAGGGGGTGGTGCCGAGCAGCACCAGCCGGGCGATGGGGCTATTCGGCCGGACCGCCGCCATCTGGGCGAGCATGCCGCCCAGGGACCAGCCGGCCAGGGTGCAGCCGGGGGGCAGCTGCTCGGCCAGTTGCCGGGCCACATCGGCAGCGTTCTCGCCGGCGTAGGGCGTGCCGTGGTAGCCGGGCAGGTCCACGCGCAGCAGGGGCAGATCAGGCGCCAGGGTGGCGAGGTGGGGCAGCAGATCGTCCCAGATACGGCCGTCCAGGCCCCAGCCGTGCAGCAGGGCGAGAGATGGGCGCGCGGGGGCCACGGGGGCGTTGAGGGGCGTGATGTTCATGGGGCAAGGGCAGCAACGGCGGCCAGGGCGGCGGTTAGGCGGTCCACGTCGTCCAGGCTATGGGCGGCGGACAGGGACACCCGCAGCCGGGCGGAACCGGCGGGCACCGTGGGCGGGCGGATGGCCGGCACCCACAGGCCCTGGTCGAGCAGGGCCTGGGCCACGGCGAGGACGGCGTGGTTGTCGCCGACGACGATGGGCTGGATGGCGGTGTCGGAATGCAGCAGGCGCCAGGGCGTGTCGGCCAGGCCGGCGCGCAGCCGGGCGATCAGGGTTTGTAGGTGGGCGCGGCGGGCGTCGCCGTCCGGGCCGGCCAGCGTGTCCAGGGCGGCGAGCAGGCCGCAGGCCACGGCAGGGCTGGCGGCGGTGGTGAAGATGTAGGGCCGGGCGGTCTGAATCAGCCACTCGATCACCGATTCCGCGCCGGCGACGAAGGCGCCGGAGACCCCGGCGGCCTTGCCCAGGGTGCCCATCAGCAGGATGCGCGGGGAGGCGGGCAGGCCCAGGTGGGTCAGGCTGCCCCGGCCCTGGGGACCGAGCACGCCGAAGCCGTGGGCGTCGTCCACCACTAGCCAGGCGTCGGAACGCTCGGCAAGGGCGAACAGTTCGGCCAGGGGCGCCAGGTCGCCGTCCATGCTGAACACGGCGTCGGTGAGGATCAGCTTTTTGCGGGCGGTGGATTTTTCCAGCAGGCGCTCCAGGGCCGCCACGTCGTTGTGCGGGTAGCGCACATGGTCGGCCCGGGATAGCTGCACCGCGTCGATCAGGGAGGCGTGGTTGAGCTTGTCGGCGAACACCGCATCGCCACGGCCCACCAGGGATGGGACGATGGCCAGGTTGGCCATGTAGCCGGTGGAAAAGGTCAGGGCCCGGGCAAAGCCGGTGAAGGCGGCGAGCCGGTCTTCGAGCTGCTGGAACGGTTCCAGGTGGCCGGACACCAGGTGGGAGGCGCCGGAGCCGGCGCCCCAGCGGCGGGCGCCCTCGGCCATGGCGTTGGCAACAGCGGGGTCGGCGGCCAGCCCCAGGTAGTCGTTGCTGCAAAAGGCCAGGAGCGGCCGGCCGTCCACGATGGCGTGGGGGCCGGCGGGGGATTGCAGGGTGCGCCGGGTACGCAGCAGGCCCTGGTCGCGGCGCTTGGCCAGTTCGAGGTCGAGGTCGTCCCAGATCATGGATGTGGTTCAGGCGGCGAAGGTGGGCGAGGCCGGACCGCCGGGCTGCGCCGCGTCGCCGGCGGCCAGGGCCGCTTCCAGGGCCTGGAGCGCCCGTTGGGCGAGGAAGGCCAGATCGGCTTCCGTGGCGATGTAGGGGGGCATGAAGTACAGGGTGTTGCCCAGGGGGCGCAGCAGCACTTCACGGGCCAGGGCCTCGCGGTAGAAACGGCGGCCGAAGCTCGGGTCGGCGGTGTCGATGTCGGCGGCCCAGATCATGCCGCGCTGGCGGAAGTGGCGCACCCGGGGATGCTCGGCCAGGGGCCGCAGCAATTCGCTGAAGGCGGCGGCGGTGGCCCGGTTGGCGGCGATCACGTCGTCGCTGGCGAAGATGTCCAGGGTGGCCAGGGCCGCCCGGCAGGCCAGGGGGTTGCCGGTGTAGGAGTGGGAATGGAGGAAACCTCGGGCCAGCCGCTCGTCAAGGAAGGCGGCGTAGATGGCGTCGGTGCTCAATACCACCGACAGGGGCAGATAGCCGGCGGTGATGCCCTTCGATAGGCAGAGAAAGTCCGGGCGGATCGGCGCGCCGGCCACGGTGGCCTGCTCATGAGCGAAGAAGGTGCCGGTGCGGCCGAAGCCCACGGCGATCTCGTCGCAGATGAGATGAACCCCGTAGCGGTCGCACAGGGCGCGGGCCTGCACCAGGTACTCCGGATCGTGCATGGCCATGCCGCCGGCGCACTGGATGAGGGGTTCGACGATCAGGGCGGCGATGTGCTCGTGCTCTTCGGCCAACAGGGCCTCCAGCCCCTGGGCGGCGCGGCGGGCCACGTCGGCGGCGCTCTCGCCGTCCCGGGCGAGGCGGGCGTCCGGGCTGGGCACCACGTAGGCCGGGTGGGTGAGGGGGCCGTAGGCGTCCTTGAACAGGGCCACGTCGGTGACCGCCAGGGCGCCCACGGTTTCGCCGTGGTAGCTGCCGGCGACGCAGACGTAGCGGCGCTTGGCCGGGTGCCCGGTGTTCTGCCAGTAGTGGTAGGACATCTTCAGGGCGATCTCGGTGGCCGAGGCACCGTCGGAGGCATAGAAGGCGTGGCCCAGGGCGCCGCCGGCGAGGGCCGAGAGGCGCTCGGAGAGTTCCACCACCGGCTCATGGGTGAAGCCGGCCAGGATGACGTGTTCGAGCGTTTCCAGCTGGTCGCGCAGCGCCGCGTTGATGCGTGAGTTGCCGTGGCCGAACAGGTTAACCCACCAGGAACTGATGCCGTCGAGAAAGCGCCGGCCCGAATCGTCGTACAGCCATAGCCCCTGGCCGCGCACGATGGGGATCAGGGGCAGGGCGTTGGCGCCGGCCTCCAGATGGTGGCGCATCTGGGTACAGGGGTGCCAGACGGCAGCCAGGCTGCGGTCGAGCAGGGAAGACGAGGCGGGAGCGTGGGGCATGGGAGGGGGCAGGAGCTATCCACGGCGTCGCGCCGGGCGCCTCATGGAGTGCGCGGGCGCGTGTAAAACGCGGCTGGGATATTGCAGATTCCGACAAAGGCCGACATTCTACCGCCTGCACTTCCGGGCGCGTTGGCCCGGAGTCCCGCCAACGAGGAAGCGACACGGCCGCCAACCGCCGGCCGGCAAGGGGAAAACGATAATGAAGAACCTGAAACTGGGCTGGAAACTGACCCTTTTGGTGGCCCTGGCCGCCCTGGGCATCGTTGCCAGCATCGCCATGGGCCTGGCCCAGCTGCGCGACAACCTGCTGGAAGACCGCAAGTTCAAGACCCGCCACGTGGTCGAAACGGTCCACGGCCTGGTGTCCCACTACTACGCCCTGCAGACCAGCGGCGCCCTGGGCGAGGACGAGGCCAAGGCCGCCGCCATTGCCGCGGTGCGCCGGCTGCGCTACGGCGGCGACGAGTATTTCTTTCTCAACGATTTCGATGCCGGGTCGGTGATGCACCCGATCAAGCCCGAGTTGGAGGGCAAGAACCTGTCCGACGCCAAGGACGCCAACGGCGTGCATCTCTTCCGCGAAATGTCGGAAGTGGCCAAGGCCAAGGGCGAGGGCTTCGTCAGTTACGTCTGGCCCAAGCCGGGCAGCGACGTGCCGGTGGAAAAGATCTCCTACGTGAAGGCCTTCCCCGCCTGGGGCTGGGTGGTCGGTTCGGGCATCTACGTGGACGATGTGGATCAGGTGTTCCGCGAGAACGTGGTCCGCCAGGGCGGCGTGGCGGCGGTGGTCCTGGTGCTGCTGGTGGCCCTGTCATGGTGGGTGGTGCGCGGCATCCTCGCCCCGGTGAAACAGGTCCAGAACGTGCTCGAAGCCCTGGCCGAAGGCGACATGACGGTGCATGCCGAGGCCGACGGCAAGGACGAGATCGCCCAGATGATGCGCTCCGCCGACAAGATGATCAGCCGCAACAAGGCCGCCATGCTGGAAGTGCGCGCCAGCGCCGAGGCCCTGGCCAGCGCCTCCGACCAGGTCAGCAGCACCTCCCACTCTCTGTCCCAGTCCGCTTCCGAACAGGCGGCCAGCGTGGATGAAACCACCGCCGCCGTGGAGCAGATGGCCAGCAGCATCGAGCAGAACAAGGACAACGCCCGGGCCACCGAAACCATCGCCGTGCGTGCCGCTGAGGATGCCGGCGCCGGCGGCGAGGCGGTGCGGGCCACGGTGGAGGCCATGCAGCGCATCGCCGACAAGATCGGCATCGTGGACGAGATCGCCTACCAGACCAACCTGCTGGCCCTGAACGCCGCCATCGAAGCGGCCCGGGCCGGCGAGGCGGGCCGGGGCTTCGCCGTGGTGGCCGGCGAGGTGCGCAAGCTGGCCGAGCGCTCCCAGAAAGCCGCCCAGGAAATCGGCGAACTGGCCACCGGCAGCGTAGCCTTGGCGGAAAAGGCCGGCGGCCTGTTCGGCCAGATGCAGCCCAACATCGAAAAGACCGCCGCCCTGGTCAAGGAAATCGTCCTGGCCTCGGAGGAACAGGCCACCGGCGCCGGCCAGATCTCCACCGCCATCGTCCAGGTCAGCCAGGCCACCCAGCACAACGCCAGCGCCTCCGAAGAACTCTCGGCCACGGCCCAGGAGCTGCACGGCCAGGCAGTTCGCTTGCAGGAGACGATTGGGTTCTTCAAGCTGGATTGAATCCTTCCTGGTAAGTGCATTGAAAGAACAAGGGCCGATCAAATGATCGGCCCTTGTTCTTTCGTGTCTTGTAAGTTTTTATAGGTGATGATAAAAATGACATCGTTCTTTTTGTATGGGAAGGGGATGATGAAAAAAATATTGGTTGGTTGCTTTTTTTGTTTTTTTGCAATGAATTCATTTGCAGAAGTAACGGTATATCAAGCACTAAAGATTCTCAGGACAGAAAGCCAGGAAGGAGTTGTTGGCCTTCTTCTTTCGGAAGATATGAGCAATCCTAAGCGCCCCGATGCTTGGGAAGCAGAAGAAGTTGACGAAGTCGTGGCCGAACTTCCAGCTGATTACCTAAAGCCTCTTTTGTTGAGCAAGCAATTTGAATCATGGCCGGCTGCCCGGAAAAAAGTGGTGATCAGTGGCTTGTTTCGGCCGAGTACCAATGTTCTGAAAAGAATCAGATCCGGATCGCCCCAAGGCGATTTTTTCCTGTTCGTCAAAGAGGACTACAGGCAGCGTCTGGAGTTGGTGCGCGAGTATGCGGGAAAAAACAACCAATGGCAGGTGTGGGGAAGTGAGTTCTTGATAGTGGCTTCAAACTTTACGAATGCCGAGGGGGTTTCATTTCTGTTGAGTCAGGGGATAAAACCCAAAGGAAACGTTGTCAGCGCGGCACTTGAGGCCAGGAGGATGCAAAAGGCTGGGTATTTAACTGCGCTCGCGACGGTTGATGATCAGTTTGGCGTGGTTATGCAACTGATTGATGCCGGCGGTGACGTCAATGCCTTGAAGTCCAGTGTGCCTCCCTTGTTTTTTGCGTTGCGCCAAGTCTATATAGCCAACGAGTGTGAGTCAGATACCTTGAAGCCCTTGGGTGTGGGTACTCCTCAAGGATTGGGTGGAACTCCGCGGCTGGTTAGAGAAAAATGTGGTGCCGGCCAGCATTTCGGGAGTCAGGATGTCGCACTGAAATTAGTTGAAACATTGCTGGCACATGGTGCGAAAATTCCAAAAGATCTCCCCGAGGGGGTCGGTAGCCCGAAAGATTGGGTTAGAGTCAGTGGATTGCCAGGAGCGGAAAATCTGTTGAAGAAACACAATTTGTATTTTTGACGGGCTGGAAAGAAAAACCCCGCTGTGCGATGTGCAACAGCGGGGTTTTTCTTTGGTGAGCGAGATCGCAAGCGTTAGTGCAGCATCCCGCCTGCCGCGCCGTGGGCCGGTTGTTCCGGCATTTCAGCGTGGATCAGTTCGCCTTCTTTGTTGGGATACAGGGGGCTGCCGCAGTCGTCGCAGAATTCCAGGGGGAAGCGGTGATCGTGGATGGTCACGTCCTGGAAGCCGGCTTCGGCGAGGATGGCTTCGATTTCCGGCACCACTTCGGCGTTGTCGTCCTCGGTGCCGAGCAGGGGCCAGACCACGCCGTAGTAGATGTCGTCCGAATCCCGGGGGCCGAGACCGATGCGGTATTCCTCCAGGCGCTGGTCGTGGAAGGGGCCGATCACCGCCTTCATGGCCGCCGGCTCCAGGTTCACCGTGGTCTGTAGGAAGGCGATGGCGGCGCGCAGGGAATAGGGGCGCGAAGCCTGGTCGGTCTGGCGGCAGGCGGCGTGGTAGGCGTCCGGCAGTTGCGGCTGGAAGGCGCAGCCGGGCAGCAGGGTTTCCACCGTGGGGCCGGCCTGGGCGATCCATTGGGCGAGGGCCTTGTCCTTGTCGCCGTCGGGCTCGTTCCAGCGGAACAGGGCTTCGCCTTGGGGCACGGCCACCGCCGCCAGCAGGTAGCGGGTGTCGGAGAGGAAACGGTTGGTTTCCGGCAAGTCCTTGGCGTTGAGCTTGAAGTCGCGGCCGGTGAGGGCGCGCACGCCCAGTTCGCAGGTGATCTGGAAGGTTTCACAGAAGCTGCGCGGCAGTTGGTCCGGCGAGAAAAGGAAGTTGGCCAGGGCCACCTTGGCGTTCTTGGCCAGCACGTGGCCCGCCAGTTGCGCCTTGAGGGCGCCCAGGGTCTCCGCGGCGAGGGGCGCGGCGGGAATCGAGAAGCGGGACCAGGCCAGCACTGGGCAGGCTACCAGCAGCACGTCCCAGACCTTGCCGTCGTGGTTGAGCCGGGTGCTCTCGGCCCGGGATTCGACCATGTCGGCCAGTTCGTCGTGGGCCGGGCCGTCGGCCTCGAACAGCTGGTCCAGGGCGGCGGTCAGGTCGGCCTCGTTGTCGTCGCGCAGCAGTTCGTCCACCGCGCTGGCGAGGCGGGGTTCCCAGTAGGCGTCTTCCAGCTTGCCGCCGGAGCGGGACAGGCCGGTCGAGAGCCAGACAAGCTGGGCGGCTTCCCGGGGGAGGTGGGAGCGGGCGGAGGAACGGGGTTTTCTCATGGCGGAAGCACTTAATGGCGCGGCCCGGAGGGTGTCCGGGCCGTGTGTAATGTAGCGGTCATCGATTCTACCAGACCCGGGGCCTTTCCCCCGCCGGGGCGGGCGGGAGGGCGGCCCGGCAGCGGGTCCGGGCAGTGGGGGCAAAATCAGGCTTGCGATTCCCGCGGGCGCTCTTGTTCTCCATCCCTCGGAGCGTCGGGTGCGGCCTCGGCCAGCACCGGCTCCACCGCCGGCGCGGGATCGGGCAGGGCCGGGCGGGGAGGGAGGAAGAATTCCCGTGGATGGCTCCACAGCCGGCGCAGCACGCTGCGGCCGAGCTGGCGGCCCTGGGCGAAGGTGACGCCCCGGGCGCGCAGGGCGACGAACAGGGCCAGTGTGAAGCTCACCAGCAGGTTGGTCAGGCCGATCAGGGCCACCCCCAGCACCGCCGGCAGCCAGATACCCAGCGGCACGCCAAAGTCCAGGGCCACCGTGGCGAAGCCCAGGTTGGCCGACGAGAAGGCGATGTGGCGGATGTCGATGGGCAGGCCGAACAGCACGCCGATGGCCCACACGCCGCCGAGCATGAAGCCGAAGAAGAAGTTGCCGGCCAGGGCCCCCAGGTTGTTCTCCACGTAGCGGGCCACCCGGCGCATGCGCGCCTCGCCGAACAGGGTCTGGGGCCACTTCAGGCGCAGGATGCGCTCCGGGATGCGGTTGTAGGCGCACAGGTTGTCGTAGTAGCCGGCGAGCAGGCCGGAGAGGAACAGGCAGACGCCGGCAATGGCGGCGTAGATGATCGCGCCGCTGTGCCAGGGATGGACCTCTTCGAGCATGTGCAGGGCCTTTTCCGGCCCGACGAAGTGTTCTCCGGCCACGCCGCGGACGAGCAGGGCCAGGATGAAGGCGGTGGGGATCGCCAGGCCCACGTTGCCGATGATGGCGGCGATCTGGCTGCGGATGGTGCGGGCGATCAGGGTGGCCAGGTTCTCCAGGTCGCGCACCTTGCCGCTAGCCTCGCCGATGGAGGCAGCGATGGCGTTGGCGGTCATGGCCGGCTGCTTGGTGGCCACGGTGAAATGCAGCATGTGGATCAGCACGAAGCCCAGGCCGTAGTTGAGGCAGAAGGACAGGGCCTCGTTGAGTGGGGCGAAGTGCTGCTTCGACAGGATCACCTTCAAAGCTGCCATGAAGGCGACGATGAAGCCCGCCCCCAGGGCCGAGCGCAGCAGCGAGAAATACTCGGGCCGGCTCTCGGTGATGTAGTGCTCGCCGGTGTGGCCGGCGTTTTCGGTGACGCGCAGGGCCAGCAGTTCCACGTTCTGGCGCAGGTAGTGGCGCAGGTTGTTCTTGCGGCACTCGGCCCGGATCAGGGCCACCATCAGCACGGCGATGCGCGGCAGCAGGTGGGGCAACTGGCTGGCGGTGTCCTTGTCGTCGTGCAGGCCGGAGAGGATGTCCACCAGGGTTTCGGTGCGGCGCAGGTTCTGCTTGAGGCGTTGCAGCTGGAAGGTCAGGGATAGGCTGGTGCCGGCCCGGGCCGCCCGGCTGCGGATGCGCTCGGCCACGTCGCGGCACTGGCCGAGCAGCACCAGAAGATGTTTTTCGTCGAGCTTGTCGTTGCTCGGATCGGCCCACCAGGCCTCGTACTTGTCCAGGTAGGCGAGCATTTCCACGTTCTGGGCCAAAAACGGCGAGGCGAACTTCTCCAGGGCTGGTTCCAGGCGCAGCACCTCCGGCTCCAGGCCGATGGCGGAGATGCGGTAGGACAGCACCCGCAGGGCTTCCAGCACCTGGGCTAGGGGATGGGGGGGAGGGCCGTCCCGGCCTTCGTCCAGTTCGTCGAAGCGCAGGGCGTGGAGCAGGTCGGTCCAGGTGTCCAGCCCCACCTCCTGCACCCACAGCTGGTCGCTGGCCTTGTGGAAGAGGGTGGCCACCACGTCGCGCAGGGTGGATAGATCCACCACGTCGGGCAGGATGGTGCGGGACAGGCGCCGGCTTGACTCGGTGAAGAAGCCGGTGTTGGGGAAGACCCCGGTGTCCACGTACAGGGACACCTGGCGGCGCTCGGTCATCAGGCCCCAAAGGGCCTGGCGCAGGGCGGCGCGCTGTTCGGGATGCTGGCCGAGTTGGAAGCACAGGGCCTGGATGGCCTGGCGGGCGGCTTCGCCGTCGTGGGCACGCCTGGGGCGGATGTGCTCGACCAGTTCGGTAAGCAGTTCCACCGGGTCGTTGCCGTTCTCGACGAGGGCGATGAGGCGTTGCAGCAGATCTTCCATGACATTCATGGTCTTGTTCTTTTCCCGTGGCGAATTTGTCGAATGTATGTGCTTTTTACCGTGCCATAATTTTTCGACGTTTTTTGTAAAGGATTGTGCCGTGCATTTCGTGATTTCGCCCGCCAAGAGCCTGGATTTCGAGACTCCCGCCCCGATCGAAACGGCCAGCCAGCCACGCTTCCTCGACCGTTCCGCGGCCCTCATCGAGACCCTGCGCCCCCTGTCGCCGGCGGACCTGGCCAAGCTGATGGACATTTCCGATCCGCTGGCCGTGCTCAACGTCACCCGCTACGCCGACTGGCGCCCCGAACACGCGCCGGGCAACGCCAAGCAAGCGGTGCTGGCCTTCAACGGCGACGTCTACGAAGGGCTGGACGCCGCCAGCCTGTCGGCCGCCGACCTGGCCTACGCCCAGGACTACCTGCGCATTCTTTCCGGTCTCTACGGCGTGCTGCGCCCCCTCGACCTGATCCACCCCTACCGGCTGGAAATGGGCACCAAGCTGGCCAACCCGGGGGGCAAGGACCTCTACGCCTTCTGGGGCGAAACCCTGACCGACAGCCTCAACGCCGAACTGGCCCAGGCCCCGGCCGGCAGCGCCGCCCTGGTGAACCTAGCCTCCGAAGAGTACTTCAAGGCGGTCAAGCCCAAGAAGCTGGCGGCGCCGGTGATCGATTGCGTGTTCGAGGACTGGAAGGGCGGCAAGTATAAGATCATCAGCTTTTATGCCAAGCGCGCCCGGGGACTGATGGCCCGCTACGCCATCACCAACCGCATCGACCGGCCCGAGGGCCTGAAGGGCTTCGACCTGGAAGGCTACGGCTTCGATGCCGACGCCTCCGAGGCCCGTCGCCTGGTCTTCCGCCGCCGGCTGGAAGGCTGACCCCTGGCCCGCGCCGGGGCGGCGTTCGCCGTTCTGGCGACATCCTGCCGACGTGCTAGGGTGAAACCTGGCGCCGGCCGACGCCCGGTGGGCCGGCCGGTGCAACACGAACAAGGAGCTTCCCATGATCGATCACACCGGCCTGGTCGTCAGCGACTTCGCCAAGAGCAAGGCTTTCTATACCCAGGCCCTGGGCGCCATCGGCTACGGCCTGCTCATGGAGCTTCCCGCCTCGGTCACCGGCAACGCCGACGTGGCGGGCTTCGGCGAGCCGCCCAAGCCCGATTTCTGGATCAGCCGGGGCACCCCCAACCAGCCGCCCATCCACGTGGCCTTCCGCGTCGCCAGCCGCGCCCAGGTGGATGCCTTCCACGCAGCGGCCCTGGCCGCCGGCGGGCGGGACAACGGGGCTCCGGGGCTGCGCCTCCACTACCATCCCAACTACTACGGCGCCTTCGTCCTCGATCCGGACGGGCACAACATCGAAGCGGTGTGCCACGAGCCGGAGTGAGCAGGAGCCTGCTCTCCGGCACGGCGGCATGAAGGTTCTCTCTCTGCGCAAGGAATCCCCATGGGTAATCCAGTCGGCTGGTTCGAGATCTACGTGCAGGACATGGCCCGGGCCAAGGCCTTTTACGAAACCGTTTTCGACGTCCAACTGACCAAGCTGGCGGACACCGAGTTCGAGATGTACGCCTTCACCATGACCCAAGAAGGCTACGGCGCCTCTGGCGCCCTGATCCGCATTCCCGGTTATCCGCCGGCCGGGGCCGCGGCCAACAGCGTGCTGGTCTATTTCCACTGCGCCGATTGCGCCGTGGAGGCCGGCCGGGTGGCGGCGGCGGGCGGGCGCATCGAAACGCCCAAGAAGGCCATCGGGCCCTACGGCTTCATCGCCCTGGCAGTGGATAGCGAAGGCAACACCATCGGTCTGCACTCCATGCAATAAGCCCGGTGGGCCGGGTCAGAAGATGCACTCGGCCCGGTTGTGCTGCTCGATCACCGTGCGCAGGGTATGGGGCTCGGGTGTGCTGGGCGAGACGAAGGTGCACACCTTCGGGTCGTATTCCTCGTCCCGGCCGCTTAGCAGCGGACAGCTGGAGAACAGTTCCGCCACCCAGTCCACGAAGGCCCGCACCTTGGGCGACAGGTGCCGGTTTTGCAGGTACACCACCGAGATCGGCATGGGGCTTGGCTTCCACTCGGGCAGCACCTCCACCAGTTCCCCCGACTCCAGGTAGGGCAGGACCATGAAGCGGGCCGGCTGGATCAGGCCGAAGCCCTTCAGCGCGCAGGCCACGTAGGCCTCGGAATCGTTCACCGAGATGCGGCCGTGCACCTTCACCTCGGTGCTCTTGCCCTCCACCACGTAGTCCCAGTCGATGGTCCGTCCGGTGCGGGTCGAGAAGTAATGCACCGCCTGATGGTCCTGCAATTCCTCCAGGGTTCTGGGGGTGCCGAAGCGTTCCAGGTAGGACGGTGCGGCGCAGGTGACGCTCTGGAAACTGCCGATGCGCCGCGCCACCAGGGACGAATCCTGCAACTCGCCGACCCGGATCACGCAATCCACCTGCTCCTGCACCAGATCCACCGGCCGGTCGCCCATGCCCAGGGCGATCTCGATCTCCGGGTGGCGGCTGTGGAACTCACACAGGCGCGGAATCAGGATCAGCCTGCCGATGGAGGGGGGCACGTCCAGGCGCAGCCGGCCCCGGGGCACCCGGGCCACGTCGCGGAAGGCGGCCTCGGTTTCCTCGACTTCGGTCAGGATGCGGGCGCAGCGCTCGTAATAGGCCGCCCCGTCCGGGGTCAGGCTGACCTTGCGGGTGGTGCGGTTGAGCAGGCGCACCTGGAGCATGGCTTCCAGGTTCTGGATGGTGGTGGTTACCGTGGCCCGGGGCAGGCCCAGGCTTTCGGCGGCGCGGGTGAAGCTGCTGGTGTCCACCACCCGGGTGAAGACCTGCATGGCTTGAAAACGGTCCATCGGGGTGTCCTTGCGTGATCCGGCCCGGCAGGTGGGCGGGGGAGGGGAATGCTGAATCCCGGAATTCCCGGAGTGGGATTGTTCGGTATTGCCGAATAGTGTTGTCGTGAATTGTATGTTTATCCAATCCACTTTAACACCGAGAATGCGCCCATTCCAACATTCCAAACGACTGGCCGGATCGTCCCGGCCGGCTTTGCCCCATGGACCCCCTTCTTGCTTCGGAGCTGGTTGAAAACGCGATGAACGGCAGCGCCGCCACCGGCGTCGCTGCCCCGCCGGCTGACGTCGCCGAAGCTTCGGCCCCCTTGCAGGTGGATGAGCAGCGCATCGACGGCCATGCCGCCCCCCTGCCGCTGCGCCTCTACCACCCGGCGGGAGCCAGCGGCCTGCCGGTGGTGCTGTACTTCCACGGCGGCGGCTTCGTTTCCGGCAGCATCGACGACGCCGACGGGGCGGCCCGCTACCTGGCCCGGGCTGTGCCGGCCCTGGTGGTGGCGGTGGGTTACTCCCTGGCGCCGGACTGGCCGTTTCCCGCCGCGCCGGAGGATGCCCACGCCGCCGCCTGCTGGGCGGCGGCCCAGGCCCACCGCTACGGCGGCGACGCCGGCCGGCTGGCCGTTGCCGGCGACGACGCCGGGGGCAACCTGGCCGCCTGCCTGGCCCTGATGGCCCGGGACCGGCACGGCCCGGCGATTGCCGCCCAGGTGCTGGTGGGACCCATGCTCGACCCGAGCATGACCCTGCTAGGGGATGCGGTCCGGCTCAATTCCGACCTGGACGAGGCCACCTGCGCCGACTGCTACCGCCAGTACCTGCCCCACACCCAACAGCGCCTGCACCCCTACGCCTCACCCCTGGAATCGCGCCGCCTGGGCGGCCTGCCACCGGCCCTGATCGCCACCGCCGAGTGCGACGTGCTGCACAAGGAGGCGGAAAAATACGCCGCCGCCCTGATCGCCGTCGGGGTGCCGATCCAGGTGTCGCGCTACGGCCGCGTGCAGCACGGCCACCTGCGCGACCACCAGCCCACCCTGGCGGAAGCCGCCGACTTTCTGCGCCGCCACCTGGCGTCCGACCCCCGCGGCGCCGCGCCGCCTCCCTCCTGTTGTCCCGAATGCAGCGCTTGACCTTGCCGCCGTGGCAAGGCCGACGCTGTTGCGGCTGACCTTTCACCGTCCCTGACCACTCCCGTTTTTCCTCTCCCGGCTCCGCCTTGCGCGGCCCGGGCCGGCCCTCGTCATCCTTGAATTTTCGTATGGAGCCTGCCATGACCCGACGCTTCTCCCTCACCGCCACCCGCCTGGCGGTGGCCGCCGCCCTTACCGGCACCGCCGCCCTGGGCGGCCTGGCCTTGTTCTACGCCCACCCCGGCACGGCGGTGGCTGCCTCGGCCCCGCCGCCGCCGGCGGTGGACGTGGCCGAGGTGACCAAACGTTCGGTCACCGACTGGCAAGCCTATTCCGGCCGCCTGGAAGCGGTGGACCGGGTCGAGGTCCGCCCCCAGGTGTCCGGCACCGTCACCGCCGTCCATTTCAAGGATGGCAGCCTGGTCAAGAAGGGCGACGTGCTGTTCACCATCGACCCACGCCCCTACGCCGCCGAAGTGGCCCGGAGCCAGGCCCAGCTCGCCGCCGCCGAGGCCCGGGTGGCCTACACCGGCGCCGACGTGGCCCGGGGCGAGCGGTTGCTGGCCGACAACGCCATCGCCCGGCGCGACTTCGAAGAAAAGCAGAACGCCGACCGGGAGGCCCGGGCCAACCTGCAAGCGGCCAAGGCGGCCCTCAAGGTGGCCGAGCTCAACCTCGAATACACCCGCATCGCCGCGCCGATCGCCGGGCGCATGTCCCGGGCCGAGGTGACCGTGGGCAACGTGGTGGCCCCAGGCACGGCCAACGCACCCCTTACCACCTTGATGTCGGCCAACCAGATGTACGCCGCCTTCGACGTGGACGAGCAGAGCTACCTCAAGTACGTGGCCGCCGCCCGGGGCGCCGCCGGCAGCGCCCTGCCGGTGTTCCTCGGCCTGGCGGACGAGGACGGCTATACGCGTCCGGGGCGCATCGCCTCGGTGGACAACCGGCTCGACACCACCTCGGGAACGATCCGGGTGCGCGCCCTGTTCGACAACGCCGACGGTCGCCTGCTGCCCGGCCTCTATGCCCGGGTGCGCCTGGGCGGCGGCCAGCCCCGGGAGGCCCTGCTGATCGACGAAAAGGCGGTGGGCACCGACCAGGACAAGCGTTTCGTACTGGTGGTGGGCGAGGGCAACCGCACCGCCTACCGGCAAGTGCGCCTCGGCGCCGTCCAGGACGGCCTGCGGGTGGTGGAAGACGGCCTCAAGCCGGGGGAGCGCATCGTGGTCAACGGCTTGCAGCGGGTGCGTCCCGGCGATGCGGTGACGCCCCAGCCGGTGGCCATGGGCGCCACCAAGGCCCCTGCCGATTCGGCCACCGCCGCCGCAGCCAAGACGGCACAGTCCGCCAAGGCTGCCGCCGCCGATAACAATACCTGATCCCTTGCGGGGGGAGTGCCATGAACATATCCAAATTCTTCATCGACCGGCCCATCTTCGCCGGCGTGCTGTCGGTCCTGATCCTGCTGGCCGGGGTGCTGGCGGTGTTCCAGCTGCCCATTTCCGAATACCCGGAAGTGGTGCCGCCCTCGGTGGTGGTGCGCGCCCAGTACCCGGGCGCCAACCCCAAGGTGATCGCCGAGACCGTCGCTGCGCCCCTGGAGGAATCCATCAACGGCGTGGAAAACATGCTGTACATGCAGTCCCAGGCCAACAGCGACGGCAACCTGACGGTGACCGTGTACTTCAAGCTCGGCATCGACCCGGACAAGGCCCAGCAACTGGTGCAGAACCGGGTCTCCCAGGCCCTGCCGCGGCTGCCCGAGGACGTGCAGCGCCTTGGCGTGACCACGGTGAAAAGCTCGCCGACCCTGACCCTGGTGGTGCACCTCATCTCGCCGGACGACCGCTACGACGCCACCTACCTGCGCAACTACGCGGTGCTCAACATCAAGGACCGCCTGGCCCGGCTCAACGGGGTAGGGGAGGTCTCGATCTGGGGCGCCGGCAACTACGCCATGCGGGTCTGGCTCGATCCCCAGAAGGTGGCCCAGCGCGGGCTGACCGCCAGCGAGGTGGTGCGCGCCATCCGCGAGCAGAACGTGCAGGTGGCCGCCGGGGTGATCGGCGCTTCGCCCACGGTGGGCGACGTGCCCCTGCAATTCTCGGTGAACGCCCAGGGCCGCTTGCAGACGGAGGAAGAGTTCCGCGACATCGTGCTCAAGACCGCCCCCGACGGCGGCGTCACCCGCCTGGCCGACGTGGCCCGGGTGCAGCTGGACGCGGCGGAATACGGCCTGCGCTCCCTGCTCAACAACAAGCCGGCCATCGGCATGGGCATCATGCAGTCCCCCGGCGCCAACGCCCTGGATGTGTCGTCCCAGGTGCGCGAGGCCATGGCCGACCTGGCCAAGGACTTCCCCGCCTCGGTGGAATACCGCATCGAGTACGACCCCACCCAGTTCGTCCGGGCCAGCATCAAGGCGGTGGTGCATACCCTGCTGGAGGCCATCGCCCTGGTGGTGCTGGTGGTCATCGTCTTTTTGCAGACCTGGCGGGCCTCGATCATCCCGCTGCTAGCGGTGCCGGTGTCCATCGTCGGCACCTTCTCCCTGATGCTCGGCTTCGGCTATTCGATCAACGCCCTGTCCCTGTTCGGCATGGTGCTGGCCATCGGCATCGTGGTGGACGACGCCATCGTCGTGGTGGAGAACGTGGAGCGCAACATCGAGGCCGGGCTGACGCCCAGGGAGGCCACCTACCGGGCCATGCGCGAGGTCAGTGGGCCCATCATCGCCATCGCCCTGACCCTGGTGGCGGTGTTCGTGCCCCTGGCCTTCATGACCGGCCTCACCGGCCAGTTCTACAAGCAGTTCGCCATGACCATCGCCATTTCCACGGTGATCTCGGCGTTCAACTCCCTGACCCTGTCCCCGGCCCTGGCGGCCATGCTGCTCAAGGGCCACGGCAGCGAGCCGGACTGGCTGACGCGGCAGATGAACCGCTACCTGGGCCGCTTCTTCGCCGCCTTCAACCGTTTCTTCGGCCGGGCGTCGGACAACTACGGCCGGGGCGTGAAGGGCGTGCTGGCGCGCAAGGCTTCGGCCATGGGGGTCTATGCGGTGCTACTCGGCCTCACCGTGGGCCTGGCCTACCTGGTGCCCGGGGGCTTCGTGCCGGCTCAGGACAAGCAGTACCTGATCGGCTTCGCCCAGCTGCCCAACGGCGCCTCCCTGGACCGCACCGAGGCGGTGATCCGCAAGATGGGCGAGATCGCCCTGGAGCAGCCCGGGGTGCAGAGCGCCATTGCCTTCCCCGGCCTGTCCATCAACGGCTTCACCAACAGCTCCAGCGCCGGCATCGTCTTCGCCACCTTGAAGCCCTTCGACGAGCGGCGCGGCAAGAACTTGTCGGCGGACGCCATCGCCGGGGCCCTCAACCAGAAGTACAGCGCCCTGCAAGAGGCTTTCGTGGCGGTCTTTCCGCCGCCGCCGGTGATGGGCCTGGGCACCCTGGGCGGCTTCAAGTTGCAGATCGAGGACCGGGGCGCCCTGGGCTATGCCGAGCTGGACAAGGCGGCCAAGGCCTTCATGGCGGGAGCGGCCAAGGCGCCGGAGCTGGGTCCCATGTTCTCCAGCTACCAGATCAACGTGCCGCAGCTGGACGTGGACCTGGACCGGGTCAAGGCCAAGCAGCAGGGCGTCTCGGTGACCGACGTGTTCGACACCATGCAGATCTATCTTGGCTCCCTGTACGTGAACGACTTCAACCGCTTCGGCCGCGTGTACCAGGTGCGGGCCCAGGCCGACGCGCCGTTCCGCGCCCGGCCCGAGGACATCCTGCAACTCAAGACCCGCAACCGGGACGGGGAGATGGTGCCCCTGTCGTCCCTGGTCAAGGTCAAGCCCGGCTTCGGCCCGGAAATGGTGGTGCGCTACAACGGTTTCACCGCCGCCGACATCAACGGCGGCCCGGCCCCCGGCTTCTCTTCGGCCCAGGCCGAGGCGGCGGCGGAGCGGGTGGCGGCGGAAACCCTACCCCGGGGCGTCAAGTTCGAATGGACCGACCTGACCTACCAGAAGATCCTGGCGGGCAACGCCGGCATCTGGGTCTTTCCCATCAGCCTACTGCTGGTGTTCCTGGTACTGGCCGCCCAGTACGAGAGCCTGACCCTGCCCCTGGCGGTGATCATGATCGTGCCCATGAGCATCCTGGCGGCCCTCACCGGCGTCTGGCTCACCGGCGGCGACAACAACATCTTTACCCAAATCGGCCTGATGGTGCTGGTGGGGCTGGCCTGCAAGAACGCCATCCTCATCGTCGAGTTCGCCCGGGAGCTGGAGATGCAGGGCAGTACGCCGATCCGGGCCGCCATCGACGCCAGCCGGCTGCGCCTGCGCCCGATCCTGATGACCTCCATCGCCTTCGTCATGGGCGTGGTGCCCCTGGTCACCTCCAGCGGCGCCGGTTCCGAGATGCGCCATGCCATGGGCGTGGCCGTGTTCTTCGGCATGCTCGGCGTCACCTTCTTCGGCCTCTTCCTCACCCCGGCCTTCTACGTGCTGCTGCGCACCCTGGACAAGCGCCACAAGCTTCATTCCGCCGCGCCCCACGAAGCGCCGCTCACCGCCCACTCGGCCCATGTGCCCCAGGCGGCCCACGACGCGAGCCACTGAACGGAACAGGACCCTTCATCATGACCCAACGTTTCAACTCCTCCCGGGGGCTGCCGCTGCTGCTCGCCAGCCTGCTGGTCCTGGCCGGCTGCTCCCTGGCCCCGACCTATGAGCGCCCCCTGCTCGACACCCCGGCGGCCTTCAAGGAGGCCGCCGCCGGCGATAGCCAATGGAAGCCCGCCCAGCCCGCCGAGGCTCAGCCCCGGGGCGACTGGTGGACGATCTTCGCCGACGACACCCTCAACGCCCTGGAGAACCAGGCCCTGGCCGCCAACCAGGACCTGAAGGCGGCCGCTGCCCGCCTCGCCCAGGCCCGGGCCCTGGAGCAGAACGCCCGCTCCGGCCTGTTCCCCCAGGTCGGTGTCGGCTTCGGGCCGACGCGCCAGCGCCCGTCCCCCGCGTCCCAAGGGCTGGCGGCGGATGCAGACACCACGCCCACCACCCTATGGCGCGCCCAGGGCACCGTAGCCTACGAGGCTGACCTGTTCGGCCGGGTGCGCTCCGGGGCCGATGCCGCCGGGGCCGACGCCCTGCAACAGCGGGCCCTGTTCCAGTCGGTGCTGCTGGCCTTGCAGGCGGACGTGGCCCAGGCCTACTTTCTCGTCCGCGAGCTGGACGCCACGGCCGCCCTCTACAGCGAGACGGTGGAACTGCGCGGCCAGACCCTGCGCCTCTTCCAGCGCCGTTTCGACGAAGGCGACATCAGCGAACTGGACCTGGCCCGGGCGAGAACCGAACTGGCGGCGGCCCAGTCCGAAGCCCTCGGCGTGGCACGCCAGCGCGCCGTGGCCGAGCACGCCCTGGCGATTCTGCTGGGGCAGGCGCCTGCCGCCTTTTCACTGCCGCCCCAGCCCTTGGCGCGCCTGACCGTGCGCATTCCCGCCGGCCTGCCCTCGGCACTTTTGGAGCGACGCCCGGACATCGCCGCCGCCGAATACGCCATGGCCGCCGCCAACGCCCGCATCGGCGCGGCCCGGGCCGCCTACTTCCCGCGCCTCAACCTGACTGGCGCCTTCGGCTATGAATCCGCCGACCTGGGCGACCTGTTCAAGTGGAGCAGCCGCAGCTTCCTGCTCGGCCCCCTGGTGGGCACGGCGCTCAGCCTGCCGCTGCTGGACGGCGGTGCCCGCCGCGCCGGGGTGGATTTCGCCAACGCCAAGCACGAGGAAGAGGTGGCCAACTACCGCCAGGCGGTGCTCAAAGCCTTCAAGGAGGTGGAAGACAACCTGGCCGGCCTGCGCCTGCTCGATGCCCAGAACCAGGCCCAGGACGAAGCGGTGAGCGCCTCGCGCCGCGCCGCCCGGCTCTCCCACATCCAGTACCGGGAAGGCTCGGTGAGCTACCTCAGCGTGATCGACGCCGACCGTAGCGTGCTGCAACAGCAGCGCGTCGCCGTCAGCCTGGACGGGGAGCGTGCCCGGGCCACCGTGGGGTTGATCCGGGCGCTGGGCGGGAGCTGGGGCGAGGCCCCGGCGCCGGCGGCCGGAGCGAGCGATCCGGCGGCCCCGGCTGCGGGCCAAGCCGCGGCGGCGACCGGTTCGGCGCCTTCCGCCGCGACCCCGGCTGGCGCGACCGCCGGCCCCATGGCCACAGCCGCGAAGTAGGGCGGCGAAGTAAGGGCGAGGCGAGCCCTTGGCCGGCGCCCGCCATTGACCTGCCGGCACCGCCTCCGCTGCCGGGACGGTGCCGCCCTTGCCGCCGGATGGGAATCAAACCTCCTGTCCGGCGGTTTTTTTATGCATGCCCCGGAAAGGCGCGTGGATAAAGGCGCTTGGCGATGCCTATCTGGAACCCCGCACCCCTATTGGCGTTGCGCGATGCCTGCCTGGAGATCGGCCACTGGCGCGGGGAAGCGGGGAGGGGATATGCTGCGCGCGGTTCGGGTCAGCCGCAATTCCACTGAATGGAGGTTGCCCACGGCAGCGGCAAACAGCGCAAATAAAGCGCCTGGCCTAACCGGGAATCAGCACCGGGAACAGGCTGCGCAGCCCGGTGGCCATCATCTCCACCGCCATGGTGGCGAGGATGAAGCCGCCCACCCGGGCCACCAGGTCCAGGGTCGCCTGGCGGATTTGCCGCTCGGCCCGGCAGGCCAGGTGAAAGCTCACCCAGCACGACAAGCCCACCATGACGATGGGCAGGATCACGTGGATCAGGTCCACGTAGCTATGCCAGGCGCTGTTGGCCATCACGTAGCTGAACGCCGCCGGTCCTGCCAGCAAAGGCACCGCCAGGGGAATGATCGATGCCTTGCCCAGAGGCACCGCCAGCGCCCCGTCCGCCGCCGGGGGCGAACCCTTGAAGCTGGTTTCCTTGCCCAGCACCATGGCGATCGCCAGCAGCAGCACGATGATCCCGCCCCCCACCTGCATCGCCCCCAGGGACACCCCGAGCAGCCCCAGCAGCGGCATGCCGAGAAAGGTGGCCACCAGCAGCGCCACCGTCACGCTCACCCCGATGGTCCGGGCAAAACGCACCTTGCCGTGAGCGTCCAGCCCCTCGGCGGAGGCCAGGAACACCGGAATCATCGTCACCGGCCCGACCAGGGCGAAGAGGGTGACGGCTTTTTTGAGGGTTAGGGCGGCGATGAGGAGCATGGGGCTTTTTGAGCAGGAGGCGGCCCCTCGTGGGGCCGGGCCTCAAATCTGTGCAGTGTTTTGTGCGGCGTTAGGAGGCGGGAGCTGGGATTCAGCGGGAATAGATTGCCTGGAGGGTTGCGTTCCCCAGGCTGTTGGCATTGAGCATGAAGCCAACCATAGCCGCAGAGGCATCCGCTGCCAAGTCGAGGCGTTCGACCTTGAGCGCATGGACGGTGATCCGGTAGCGATGGGGCTGGCTCCCGGCAGGCGGGCAGGCACCGCCGTAACCTGGAGTGCCAAAGTCGGTCCGGGCCTGGATGGCGCCTGGAGGAAGGGATTTGCCGTCGGGACTGCCGGCGCCGGCGGGCAACCCGCTTAGCGACGCCGGGATGTCATAGACCACCCAATGCCACCAGCCCGAACCCGTCGGCGCATCGGGATCGTACATCGTGACGGCAAAGCTCTTGGTGCCTTGGGGGGCATCCTTCCAGGCAATGGCCGGGGACTGGTTGCCCCCATGGCAGCCAAAGCCGTTGAGGACATGGGTTTCCGGCAGCCGGGCGCCTTCCTTGACGGTGGTGCTGGTGACGGAGAAACCGTCGGCGCAGGCGGACATGGCGTAGCAGGACAGTAAGGCGGCGGCGGTATAAGCGATGAGCTTCATCTTCTGGCTCCATATGGTTGAGTGGCCGTCCGATGTTCAGACCTTTCCTTGATTTCCGGTTATCCGCTTTCTGCCGATCATTGTTCAGTTTCTTTCAGCCGTGCCCGCACGACGGAGGGTGGGACGCCCCATCGTTCCTGGAATACGGCCGAAAAGCGGCTGTGGGATTCCCAGCCGCAGCGCTGGGCGACCTCGCCCACGGACAGGCTGGTGGTTTGCAGCAAGCCGAGGGCGGTTTCCAGGCGTACTTCCCGCACCAGGGCGCCCAGGGTGATCCTGTCGTCGTCCAGGCGGCGGCGCAGGGACGATTCGCTGAGATGAAAGGTGTCGGCCAGGGATTTTGCCGTCCAGTCCGCGGCGGGATGGTTGCTCACCAGGCGGCGTATTCGCTCGCACCAGCCGACCTCGTTTTTCGGCACGAATCGGTGGCCTGCCTCGGCAAGCATCAGCAGAACCTCCATGGTGCGATGCTGGAGAATTTGCCGGGACATGGGCTTCGCCTTGAGGGGCGGCAAGGTGCGTTGGACGGCTTCGCGAAACTGCTCGTCGGTCGGCACGATGCGGGCGGCGGTGATGGCGTTGGCCTGCGGCAGTTCGAAGCGGCTCATGTCCTGGAGCACGGCATCGTCAAAAGACAGGGCCACGGCCTCATAGCGGCCGCTCCCGCCCGGGTCGTTCACGATGTCCCATCGCGTGCCGCCGGCCACCAGCGCCGCTTCGTTGCGACGGGCCAGCAATACATCTCCGGGACCGTGTAGCCCCTTGGCGCCACTGAGCACTACCACGAGCAGGTTGTCGTGCACGGCCAGCGTTTTCAGGCGGTAACACCGGGAGGCAAAGACTTTGGCGCCGAAATTGAGTCGCGGGCTGGGAAGGGGGGAATGGTCCATTGGAAGAATCTAGGGCGAGAAGAGGAACGGCGCCGTCAGGGGTGCTCTATTCGCCCATCCACATAAAACCACCGCCCATCCTCCCGCACGAACCGGCTCGTCTCCACCAGCCGGTGCGCCCGTCCCCCCACCTTGTAGCGGGCGACGAAAGCCACTTCGGCTTTCTCTCCATCGGGACTATGACGCTTGACCTCCAGCCCCAGCCATTGGGCCGGTGGCTCGTCGGCCAGGCCCAGGGCGGCGGGGCGGGTGGTGGGGTGCCAGGTGGCGAGCAGGTAGGGTTCCAGGCCCAGAACGTAAGCGCTGTAGCGGGAGCGCATCAGGGCTTCGGCGGTGGGGGCGGGGGGCGCCTCGGCGAAGGGTTCGGCGTGGTAGGGGGCGCAGCAGGCGGCGTAGGGGCGGCCGGTGCCGCAGGGGCAGGGGCCTTGGGGCTGTTGCGGGGTGCCGTGGGAGGCGAGTTTGTCGGGCTTGGTGCGGGTCATGAGGCTGAATCTAGGGCTTGATTGAGGGCCGGTTTGGGGCCGATGTGTGGCTGGATTTACGGATTCGGCGTCGCAAGCAGCGTGGCTTGATCCGCCAGGCGCTCGCCCGCCAGCAAGGCGGCCAGTTCTTCCGGCAGGAGCACCCGGTAGGGCAGGGGATTGAGGCGGCGGCGGTTGAGGCGCAGCACTTCCTTGTCCCGGCTGACCAGCCACAGGGCGCCGGCCCGGGCGGCCAGTTCGACGAACTTCTGGTCATCCTTGTCGCGGCAGTGGGGCAGGCCGCTGGCGGTATCCGGATCGGCCGGGGCGATCAGCTCCACCCGGGCGGCGTAGGCGGCGTGGAATTCGGCTTGCTCGTCGGCGGCCAGGGCGAATTCGGGGTAGGTGAGCACCCGGGCCAACTCGTCCAGGGTGGTGGCGTCGGCGCAGGGGCGCAGGGCACCGCTGTCGATGGCCTCGGCCAGGGGTGCGATGGACGGCCCCCGGGGTGGCTTGTTCTGGGCCAGGGCCCGGGGGCGGTAATAGAAGAGGTCGAGCACCGCGTTGGTGTCGAGCACGACCCGGCGCGGCGGGGCATCTGCCCGGGGGCCGTGGGTTGCCGGGGTGCTTGCTGGATTCTGCATCGCGCCGCTCATTGCGTGGCTCCGGCCGGGGCCACGCCCTGCTCCAGCCCCAGCCGCTCACAGGCCAGTTCGGCCAGGGCCAGGCAGGAGGTGAGGCCCGGGGATTCGATGCCGTAAAGGTGGAGCAGGCCGGGGATGCCGTGGGTTTCCGGCCCTTGCAGGCTGAAATCGGCGGCGGGCTGGTCGGGGCCGTTGATCTTGGGGCGCACGCCGGAATAGGCCGGGGCCAGGGCGTGGTCGGGCAGGTCCGGCCAGTAGCGGCGCACCTCGCCGTAGAAGCGCTCGGCCCGGGCCGGATCGACCCGGTAGTCGAAGGTGGCCGGATCAGCCGCCACGCCCTGGTCGGGCAGCCATTCCACGTCCGGGCCGAAGCGGGCCTGGCCGCCCAGGTCCAGGGTCAGGTGCACCCCCAGGCCGCCGGGTTCGGGCACCGGATAGATCAGCCGGGAGAAAGGCGCCCGGCCCGACAGGCTGTAGTAGTTGCCCTTGGCGAAATGCACCGGGGGCAGGTGCTCGGCGCCATAGCCGGTGAGGCGGGAGGCGACCCGGGGGGCGTACAAGCCGGCGGCGTTGATGACCAGGCGCGGGGCCAGTTCCATGGCGTCGCCGCCCTGGCCCACGGTGAGGGTGAGGCCGTCGCGGCTGGCCCAGCCCTCGATCACCGGGCTGCCCAGGGCCAGGCTGGCGCCCTGGCGTTCGGCGTCGCCGAGCAGGGCCAGCATCAGGCCGTGGCTGTCGATGATGCCGGTGGAGGGGGAGAGCAGGGCGCCGTGGCAGTACAGCGCCGGTTCCAGGGCTTGGGCCTCGGCGGCGGTGAGCTGGCGCAGGTCGGTGACGCCGTTGGCCTCGGCCTTGGCGCGGATGGCTTCCAGTTCTCCCACCTGGGCGGCGCTGGTGGCCACGATCAGCTTGCCGCAGCGCTGGTGTGCCACGCCGTAGTCGGCGCAGAAGCGGTAGAGCAGTTGCCGGCCGGCGACGCACAGGCGGGCCTTGAGGGAGCCGGCCGGGTAGTAGAGCCCGGCGTGGATGACTTCGCTGTTGCGGCTGGAGGTTTCCTGGCCGATGGCCGTATGGGCCTCGACCACCACCGTTTCGATGCCGCGCCGGGCCAGGGCCCGGGCACAGGCCAGGCCGACCGCGCCGGCCCCGATGACTACCGCGCCGACTGATTCGGCCATGTCACATCCTCGTTACGACAAAACCTTGCCATTGTACGAGGCTGTCGGGCGGTGGCGGCCCTGCCGATGACGGGATGGGCAGGGCCGGCGGCTGCCGGGTTAAGGCATCAGGGGGCCGGCTGCTGCATTACCACCACCTGGGCCGGCATGGGGGCGGGGAAGCCGGCGGCGGTGAGGGCTTCGCGGATCGCCCGGTTGCCGTCGAAATAGACCTGCCAGTAATTGTCGTTGTGGCAGTAGGGGCGCACCGCCAGCACCGGCCCGACCAGGTTGAAGTCGAGGATTTCCACTTCCGGCGGCGGGTCGGCCAGCACGTTGTCCACCGCCAGCAGTTTTTCCCGCAGCAGCACCATGGCCGCCGCGTGGTCGGCGCTGCCGGCCAGCTGGCACTTGAGGTCGACCCGGCGGTAGGGGTTGGCGGTGAAGTTCTGGATGGTGTCGCCGAAGATCCGGCCGTTGCCCACCAGGGTCATCACGTTATCCGGGGTGTTGATGGTGGTGGCGAACAGGCCGATTTCCTTGACCCTGCCGGTGACGCCGCCGGCACTGATGAAGTCGCCGACCTTGAAGGGGCGCAGCACGACGAGAAAGATGCCCGCCGCCAGGTTGCCGAGCAGCCCGCCCCAGGCGGCGCCGATGGCCACGCCGATGCCGGCCACCAAGGCGGCGAAGGTGGTGGTCTGGACCCCGAAATAGCCGAGGATGGCGACGATCAGGATGATGTTCAGGGTGACCGCAACGAAGCTGCCGACGTAGCGCACCAGGGTCGGATCGACCTTCTGCCGGGCCATGGCCTGTTGCAGCAGGCGTTCGGCCAGGCCGATCAGCCAGCGGCCGACGACCCAGAAGAGGATGGCGCCGACGACCTTGATGCCGATGTCGGTGGCGTAGGTCATGATCAGTTGGCGGTAACTGTCGAGATTTTCCATGGCGGTCTTCCGAGCGGGGTTGGGGGGAATTGGCGCGCTGCAATGACGAACGTATAACGATCCAGCCTAGACGGGAAATGTGCCAATTGCACGCACGGCGGCAGGGGGTAGGGCAGGTTGGCGGGGAGTCCCGACGGCGGTATGATGCAGCGCTCCCATACGTCTGCGTATGGAACCACGCACTCCGCTGCACCACTGACTACAAGGAGAGTAGGGATGTCCCAGCAAAAAATCGGCGTCGTCGGCGCCGGCACCATGGGTAACGGCATCGCCCAGGCCTTCGCCGTGGCCGGCTTCGAGGTGATCCTCACCGATATCGCCCAGCCCGCCCTCGACCGCGCCGTGGCCACCATTTCCGGCAGCCTGGACCGGCTGATCAAGAAGGAAAAGATGACCGAGGCGCAGAAGGCCGCCGCCCTGGCCAAGATTTCCACCGCCACCGACACCCAGGCCCTGGCCGTCGCCGACCTGGTGATCGAGGCCGCCACCGAGAACCTGGAACTGAAGACCAAGATCTTCAAGCAGCTCGACGGCCTGATGAAGGCGGACGCCATCCTGGCTTCCAACACCTCCTCCATCTCCATCACCAAGCTCGCCGCCGCCACCGGCCGCGCCGACCGGGTGATCGGCATGCACTTCTTCAACCCGGTGCCGATGATGGCCCTGGTCGAAGTGATCCGTGGCCTGCAGACCTCGGACGCCACCTACGCTACCGTGGAAGCCATCTCCAAGGCCGTGGGCAAGACCCCGGTGCAGGTCAAGAACAGCCCGGGCTTCGTGGTCAACCGCCTGCTCTGCCCGATGATCAACGAAGCCATCTTCGCCCTGGGCGAAGGCCTGGCCGAAGCCGCCGCCATCGACGAAGCGATGAAGCTCGGCTGCAACCACCCCATCGGCCCCCTGGCCCTGTGCGACATGATCGGCCTGGACGTGGAACTGGCGGTGATGCAGGTGCTGTTCGAAGGCACCAAGGACCCGAAGTACCGTCCGGCTCCTCTGCTGGTGGAAATGGTCGAAGCCGGCTACCTGGGCCGCAAGACCGGCAAGGGCTTCTTCACCTACTGATCCCGGGCGCGCGGTGTGCATGGCGCACCGCATATCGGGAACAAGCAGGAACAGGCAAAAAGGCAGGGCGGGATTTTTCCCGCCCTGCCTTTTTTGTTGCATGTTTGTTGCATATGCCGCCGGCGGAATACTCCCGGATTGTTACAATGTCATATCCAGGGGGCGAGAAGGCAGGGAGAACCTGCCCAGATTCCAACGTGACGACACAAACCAATCAAGCGCTTCATGCGTTCAGCGGCAGCTATGCGGGAACGATCCTGTTCGTCGGCTTCGGCAGCGTCGGCCAGGCGCTGCTGCCGCTGCTGTTCCGCCATTTCGACCTGTCGCCCAGGCAGATCCGCATCGTCACCGCCGACGAACGGGGGATGGATGTCGCCACCCTGTTCAACGTGGCCTTCACGGTCCAGCCCCTCACTCCGGAAAACCACCGGGAGGTCCTGGGGCGGCTCCTGCCCCGGGGCGGGATTCTCATCAACGTCTCGGTCGATGTCGCCTCCCTGAGCCTGATCGACTGGTGCCAGGACCACGGCGTGCGCTACCTGGACACCTGCATCGAGCCTTGGGTGGGGGGCTACACCGATCCGGCCCTGCCCGTGGAGCACACCACCAACTGGTGGCTGCGGGAGCAGGTCCTCGCCCGCCGCGGCCCGGGGCGGCCCACTGCCGTGGTGGCCCACGGCGCCAACCCCGGGCTCATCAGTCATTTCGTCAAGGCGGGGCTCGAACGGCTCGCCGGGCTGCGCGGCGTAGCGTTTGCAGCATCGGCTGGCAGCCACGCCGAGCTGGCCCGGGACCTGGGCGTCCGGGTCGTCCAGATCGCCGAGCGGGACACCCAGCACGGCGGTCCGCCGTTGCCTCCGGGCGGCTTCGCCAACACCTGGTCGGCCGACGGGCTGATGGCCGAGGCCTTCCAGCGGGCCGAACTGGGCTGGGGCAGCCACGAAGGCGCCCTGCCGGCCGGCGCGACTCCGCTCGGTAGCGGCGGGCGCAGCCTGTACCTGCCCGAGCCGGGCGTGCGGACCCGGGTCCGCTCCTGGGTGCCCTCGGCCGGGGAGCAGAGCGCCTACCTGCTGACCCACCACGAATCCCTATCCATCGCCGACCTGCTGACCGTCGCGGACGGCGCGGGAGCCCCGGAAGTCTCGGAAGTCCCGGCCTATCGGCCCACGGTGTATTACGCCTACCGGCCCTGCCCGGCGGCGGAGACCTCCCTGGAGGACTGGGCCGCTTCCGGCTTTGCCGAACTCGGTTACAAGTTCCTGCTGCGCAATGATCTGAGCGGCGGCGGCGACGAGCTGGGCGCCTTGTTCGTCTTCGACGGCGGGACCTACTGGTACGGCTCCACCCTGACGCTGGAAGAGGCGCGCCACCTGGCTCCGTGCAACAACGCCACCACCTTGCAGGTGGCGGCGCCCCTGCTGGCCGCCGTGGCCTGGCTGGTGGAGCACCCGGACGAGGGCGTGGTCGAGGCCGAATCCCTGGACCACGAATTCGTGCTGGACATCGCCCGGCCCTACCTGGGGCGGATCGAGGGCATCCTGTCCGCCTGGAATCCGAAAAGCATGGGCAGGGCGGGCGGCTTGCAGTTTTCCGACTTTATCGTCGCGTCCTGAGGAGGGACGATGAAACGTTCGCAACAGGTTGGGCGGCTCCCGGTCCAGATCGCCGAACCCAAGAAGCGCACCACTTGGACCTATAACGGCGATGGAGGCACCTACTGTGTTCGCGGCAGGTGGTTGGCTGGTCGATGCAATCCCGCATAGCAACCGATCTGGCTCTCAACGCACTATTGATGGCCGTCTGGCGCCGGCAGCCCAAATCGGCGGTGACCATCCACTCCGACCAGGGCCGCCAGTTCAGCAGTCATGAATGGCTGGCGTTCCTGAAGGCCCATAACCTGGTGGCCAGCATGAGCCGGCGCGGCAACTGCTACGACAACGCTGTGGCCGAGAGCTTTTTCCAGCTTCTCAAGCGGGAGCGGATTCGTCGGAAGATCTACGCTGATCGCGAGGAAGCCCGGCGGGATGTCTTTGATTACATCGAGCTCTTCTACAACCCGAAACGCCGCCATGGTTACGCTGGCAGCATGGCTCCGGTAGAGTTCGAAAAGCAGTATTTCAACCGGCTCGAAAGTGTCTACTGAAACCGGGGCGATTCAAATCGAAAGGGAGAAAACATGGCCACGTCACCATCAGAGGCAGTCATTTTGGATGAACAAGGTCTACGACTACTTACCCTGTTGATAGCCATGCTGCCCAAAATCAAGGCCAACGACCCCCGAACGTTTGTCAGCTACAAGCAAGTTCACGAAGCTCTGAAACTTCCTCTGCTGGGAGCCACATTCGGAGTAAGCCTTCAAAACCAGGGGCTAAATTCTCTGGCTGACTGGACGGCTTTAACAGGCAAACCCGGCATCACAGGCCTAATCATAGATAAAGAAAAACTCACGCCTGGGCCTGGCTATTACAGGTTATTCGGTAGAAATCAAGACGATATCAACTGGTGGCTGGCTGAAATTCAGAAATCCAAAGTCTTCGATTGGGAACCTTACCAGACTAGCCATGAAATGCAGCCAGAAGATGTCAGCGGTGGCGGTTGGAGCCGTGACGAGCTGCGAGCATCTGTTGAGGCCTACTTGGATATGCAACGGCTTGATCGAGCCGGGACACCGTTCATCAAGAAAAAGTACTACGACGAACTTGCCAGCCAGTTTGGCAGAACGGCAAAGTCATTTGAGTACCGGATGCAGAACATTTCATATGTTCTATCACTTATGGGACGAGACTGGCTATCGGGGTTGAAGCCCGCAAAAAATGTAGGTGCAAACGTCGCAACACAGATCGAAGAGCTGGTCGCTGAAATCGAAGATCAAGTTATAGCGCCCACGGTTGCCTTTGAGATCGCCGTCCGAGAGGACGTAAAAAGAAAGCAACTACCACAGCCGGTAGGAAGCCCTGCCCCGACTGCCTACACATCCTCAGTAACGCAATATCAGCGTGACCCATCGGTGAAAGCTTGGGTGCTGAAACAAGCAGAGGGTGTTTGCGAGTGCTGTAATCAGCAAGCCCCTTTCTTGGGCGCAGACGGCCTTCCATATCTTGAAGCTCATCACGTCCGCAAACTTGCTGAGAAGGGGTCTGACACTACCAGTAATGTCGTTGCCGTATGCCCAAATTGCCACCGCGAACTTCACTATGGCGAACAAGCTAAGGAATTGGTCAGCAAACTTTACAAGTCAGTCTCCCGCCTGAAGCGCGAGTAAAGGCGGCAAGGGAATCCTGAAGGAAGCCGAGGTCGGCCTGAAGGTGGCGGAGCTGTGTCGCAAACACGGCATCAGCGAGGCGACCTACTACAACTGGAAGGCGAAGTTCGGCGGCATGACCGTGTCGGACGCACAGCGCTTGAAGGGGTTGGAGACCGAGAATGGTCGGCTCAAGCGACTGCTGGCGGAAGCGATGCTGGACAACGCCGCCTTGAAAGAGGTCGTGGGCCGAAAGTGGTAGGCCCACAAGCCAAGCGGGCAGCAGTTTCGCATTTGATGGCAACGCAGCAGATGGGTGTCACGCGGGCTTGTGGGCTGATCGGCATTTCCCGGTCGCTGTATCGCTATCAAGGCAAGCGGCCAGCCGACGCGGAACTCAAGGAGCGGCTATGCGAGTTGGCGGCGCAGAAGCGGCGCTATGGCTACCGCCGTCTGCATGTCTTGCTCTGCCGGGAAGGCTGGGAAATCAACCGGAAACGCACGTACCGGGTGTATCACGAAGCCGGCCTGATGGTGCGCAAACGAAAGCGTAAGCGCATTGCCGGGATCGAGCGCCAAATCAAGGTCGCACCTTCAGCACCGAACGAGAGCTGGTCGATGGACTACGTCTCGGACGGCCTGACCGATGGTCGGCGGCTGCGGTGCCTGAACATCGTCGATGACTTCACCAAAGAGTACCTGGCGATTGAAGTCGATACTTCGTTGCCCGGCCGACGGGTCGTCGGCGTGCTGAGATGCCGAATATCCAGACAACCCTGATGCGATGCCAGGGAAATTTCAACCTATTCGAGGAACGCCCGGAAAGCAGTGTGAAGATGGTTCAGTTTGGGAGCGGGATAAATCGGGTCACGGCAATCGTGATAGAGACTAATGGAAGCGTTGGCCCAGCAAGGGCTCTTGGGAGCGAGGTGACAAGCCACAAAGTATTTGGCCCGATGGGCGTATAAGGAAATAAATATGGCGAATGCTCAGGTTTTTTCTGGTTGGCTCTCACAAGCTCTATCAGAGTGGCCGCAGTCACTTGATTTGAAAATATGTTACATGCAGAGTGACGGGCAAAGATATGTTGTTGAGGGTCTTGGTCAATTGGCAGATGATATTGGAGACACATTCATTGGGCGTGAAGACGAACTCATCTTTAGAAATTTGCATTGGGCAATCAATGTTGCTATTCATGGATTGGCAAAGTACACGACCAGGATCTGCTTGGCAGATTTGCGGGGGGAGCCTGTGCAAGATATCTTTAATGCCAAATTGAGGTCGTGCATTGACGATTTAAAGAAAGAAGGAGAGGAGATTCCGGCTTTATTGTGTGAATATATTATCAACAACACCTCGGCGCCTTGACAAATAGCTCCTGTTTTCGACACGATGCGCCGTCCTGGTGCGTCGTTTCTTCGTAGTAACTCAGATACTGCTACACGTGTAAGCACTGTGCCGGTTTTGCCAAAATTCCATTCATCAGTTGATGGCTTTTCCCAACTTTATGCATACTATTAACCCGGAAATCCAATAGGTTTGCTGTGTTTAATCATATGGCATATTGAGTATTAGGGGCTGAAATAGTAGCGGGCGATTTCACCAGATCTTGCTGGACAGTGTGCGGGTGGCGCTGGCCGCCCAGTTAGGCATTGCCGGCGGACTGAGCGCCACGCAAGGCGCTCAGGCGGTGGCCGGGTAGCGTTCCAGCACCGTGTAGGGTGATTCCTGGCCCGGGCGGCTTTCCACCAGCACGTAGTCGCGGACCTGCCAGCGCAGGGGAAGAGGCGGGATGGCCGGTACCAGCCTGCCGGCCCGGCGGGCCAGGGTGACGTGGGGGTGGAAGTCGGCGCTGTCGGTGGGCAGGCCCAGGTCGGCCAGGCGCTTTCCCAGGGCGGCGTGAAGGGCTGCCATGCCCGGCGCCATCGCGTCCGTGGCGAGCACGGCAATGCCGTGACGCCAAAGGTCCGTCCGCTCCAGCCCGAAGGCGAAGGGGGCGAAGGGGATTTTCAGGCCATGGCGGATTTCCGCCAGGCGCGAACGCGGCACATGGCCGATGTAGTGCAGGGTCAGATGCAGGGTGTCGGGCCGCATCAGCCGGGTGCCGGCCGCCGCGCTCCAGGCGTCCCGCTGCCGCACCAGGGCCCGGCGCACGCCCGCATCGGGCCACAGGGCGAGGAACAGCCGCACCTCCTCGCCGGCGGCGGGGGGATGTGCAGGTGGCCGAGGAGGCGGAAGAGGGAGCGTGCTCACTCTGCCAGTGTAGCGCCGCCAGCGCCCGAAGCGCTCCGGGACAACGCCGGCCGGGAACTGCCGCGCCCGCGCCATGGCCCAAGCAACAGGGACGGTTTGGCGCGAAGGAGAGTCTCATGCCCTGGGAATCTGGAATATCCGGCGGTGTCTTTGGCGGCTACGGCATCGTCGTGGTGCTGCTCGTGCTGTTGGCGTTTGCGTCGATCCGCATCTTCCGCGAGTACGAGCGGGGCGTGGTGTTCACCCTGGGCCGTTTCTGGAGGGTCAAGGGGCCGGGGCTGGTGATTATCGTCCCGGCCATCCAGCAGGTGGTGCGGGTCGATCTGCGCACCATCGTGCTGGAGGTACCGACCCAGGACGTGATCTCCCGGGACAACGTGTCGGTCAAGGTCAGCGCCGTGGTCTATCTACGCGTGGTCGACTCGGCCAAGGCCATCATCCAGGTGGAGGATTACCTCAACGCCACCAGCCAGCTGGCCCAGACCATGCTGCGCTCGGTGCTCGGCAAGCACCAGCTGGACGACATGCTGGCGGAGCGGGAGCGGCTCAACCTGGACATCCAGCAGGCCCTGGACGCCCAGACCGATACCTGGGGCATCAAGGTGTCCAACGTGGAGATCAAACAGGTGGACCTGACCGAATCCATGATCCGGGCCATCGCCCGCCAGGCCGAGGCGGAGCGGGAGCGGCGCGCCAAGGTGATCCATGCCGAGGGCGAGTTGCAGGCCGCCGAAAAGCTCTTCCAGGCCGCCCAGATCCTGTCCCAGCAGCCCCAGGCGATCCAGCTGCGTTACCTGGAAACCCTCACCGTGATCGGCGCCGACAAGAACACCACGGTGATCTTTCCCCTGCCGATGGACCTGGTGAGCGCCTTTCTCGACCGGGCACGCCAGCCCTGAACCGGAGCGAGCCATGAGCCACAAGCACCTGACCCTGCTGCGCGCCGTATTCAAGGACCCGCCCAGCGCCAACATCCACTGGCGCGAGGTGGAATCCCTGCTGCACAACCTGGGCGCCACCATCGAACCCAGCCACGGCGCCCGCTTCAAGGTGGTCCTCAACCACCAGGAAGGCTTCATCCACCACCCCCACAACAGCTCCACCTGCACCCGGCAGGACATCAAGCAGCTGCGCGAACTGCTCACCCAGGCCGGGGTGAGCCTGGCGGCCTACGAAGAAGGGGTTGGCTGACGTCTAAGACGTAAGCACGGTGCTTCGCGTAGTGGAGGGCGGTACTGCGGGTTGAAGGCGATTTCTCAAGCCCATTGGTCGAAGGGCTTATTCAACCTTGTCCCGATACTGCTGGATGAACGCCTGGGTATCGAGAGACAGGACGTTGGCGACTTCCATGAATTCCGTGAAGTCGAGGCGGCGGTCGCCTGACTCGTATTTGGAAACGTAGCTCTGGGGCTTGCCCAGCAGTGCGGCAACTTGCACCTGTGTCATTCCTGACCTTTCCCGAGCCTGCTTGAGCAGCTCGCGGAAGATCGCGTAATGACGGGAGTGCAGGGACTTTGCCATGGCCGCACGTTAGGCTTCATCGACAAATATCCCGAATTAGGATATTTTTCGCCTGCCGGTCCCGGATGACACATGAGTTGCGGGCAACGGAGTCTGCAACCCGCTCACGGCAGGGCCGTTTTTTGAACTCTCAGGAAAAGGGTAGAAATGAAAAAGATCTTTCTTGCGGCAGCCCTGGCTGCGCTTTCCACTTCCGCGCTGGCGGGCGGTTTCGACGGCCCGTTCGTCCAGGCATCCCTGGGGTGGGCCAAGACAGAGACCAAAATGACCGATGGGGCGGATACGACGAAGTGGCACGATTCGGCGACCATCGGCAAATTGTCTGCGGGCTATGGCTACTCGTTCGGTGGGTTCCACCTGTCCGGCAACGTTTTTTACGTTGTGGGTGACCTGAAATCGGGAAGCCTGCTTCTTGAAGACGGCACAACGGTCAAAACCAAGGGCTCCAATACCTACGGTGTTTCCGTTGAGCCGGGCTGGAACGTCACCGAATCCACCCTGGCCTATGCGAAGCTTTCCTATGTTCATACCACCGGGAAGGTTTCTGCGGACGGTATCGACCCCATCTCCGTGTCGCGTGGATTGAACGGGTTCGGCTATGGCGTCGGCGTCAAGCAGAAGCTCTCGCAAAGCCTCTATGGCCTGGCTGAAATCGAGCAGATCGATTTCGGGAGTACCACGGTAGAGGGCGTTAAGCTCAAGCCCAGCACTTTCGGGGCTTATGTCGGCGTGGGCTACAAGTTCTAAGCCCGCCTGTCTCGGGAAGAAGCCCGCCCCATGAGCGGGCTTCAGGCTGCTCGCACCCCCGACTTTTCGGGGGTTTTGTTTTGTGGGAATGAGTAAAGTTCCTGGCAAGCAGGGACTTATGAGTACTGCGCTGGCTGGCTAGAGGCGCGTTTACCGAGGCACCATGGAAAAGATGGCCGCCAATTGGTGGCAGCCAATTGCGGGCTGATGCTCCGGTGGAATTTCAGAAGGGCAATTCGCCCTGGCGCTGCTGTCGTGTGAGCGCTCCCCGGGCGTCGTCCAGCTCGGCCAGAGGCGTCAGGGTGCCGACCCGCACGCCCAGCAGGCGCAGGCGCTGGTCCAGGGGTACCCGTTTCAGGCATTCCCCCGCCGCTCGGCGGATGGTGGCGGCGTCGGCCACCGGCAGGGGCAGGGTCGCGTCCCGGGTGACGGTGTGGAAGTCGGCGTAGCGCAGCTTGATGCCGATGGTGCGTCCGGCGTAGCCCTTGCGCTTGAGGTCGGCGGCCACCTTCTCGCACAGGTCGGTGAAGATTTCGCTCAAGGCGGCCCGGTCCTGGCGCGGGTGCAAATCCCGGGCGAAGGTGGTTTCGCGGCTGATGGAACGGGGTTCCGGGTTGAGGGACAGTTCCCGGTCGTCGATGCCGTGGGCGGCCGCGTGGAGCCAGGCCCCGTAGCTGCGGCCGAACTGGGCGACGAGAAAGTCTTCCGCCGTGGCCGCCAGTTCGCCGATGGTGTGGATGCCCAGGCCGGCGAGCTTCTCCGTGGCCTTGGGGCCGATGCCGTTCACCTTCTTCACCGGCAGGGGCCAGATGCGGGTGGGGATGTCCTCAGGGCCAAGCAGGGTCAGGCCGTTCGGCTTGTCCAGGTCCGAGCAGATCTTGGCCAGCAGCTTGTTGGGGGTGACGCCGATGGAGCAGGTGAGGCCGGTGGCGGCGAACACGGCGTCCTTGATGCGCCGGGCCAGGGCCTCGGTCTCCCCCGGCACGTCGGTGAGGTCGATGTAAATCTCGTCCACGCCCCGGTCCTCGATGCAAGGAGCGATTTCGGCCACCGCCGCCTTGAAGCGCCGTGAGGCGTTGCGGTAGGCCTCGAAGTCCGCCGGCAGCAGGATGGCGTCCGGCGCCAGCTGGGCCGACTTCATCAGCCCCATGGCGGAGAACACCCCCAGGGCCCGGGCTTCGTAGGTGGAGGTGGTGACCACCCCCCGGCCCACGTAGTCGCGCAGCCGGGCGTAGCGCCGGGTGCCGTCGGGCTGCGTCACCGGCGCGTCCACACTGCGCCCGCCCACCACCACCGGCTGGCCGCGCAGGTCCGGGTAGCGCAGCAATTCCACGGAGGCGAAGAACGCATCCATGTCTAGGTGGGCAATGCGGCGGTGAGCGGAGAGGGAAGCGGGGCGGGGACTGCTCATGACGGCGTGGAGCGGTGCAGAACGGTGGCAAGGACGCCAGAAGGGACGGTGCCGGGGCGTTCCTTGAGGCTCAGTTCCGGGTCAGGCGCAGCACCCGGACCCGGGGCTTGGCCAAGTGTTTGACCAGCAGGGTGTAGGTGTGGCCGTCGAAGGGCGGCCGCTCGGCGGCCAGCAGGGGCGGCACTGCCGCCTCGCCGTCGGCGGTGCCCAGGTAGCGCCAGTCGTCCAGCAGGTGCAGGCCGGCGCCCTCGCGGACGGCGATCGGCCCGCCGTAGGGCCAGGGGGCCAGTTGCGCCCGGCTCAGGGCGACCTTTGGCTGGCGGTTGTGGCGGGGGCGGAGCCGCCGCACCAGATCGGCCTCGGCGAGCTGGGTGCCCAGTTCGCCGCCGGTTTCGATCCAGTCGATGCGCCGCACCTGTTCGGCCAGGGCCGCCTCCCGAGGGGAGGGCCGGGCCTTGCCGAAGTGGGCCAGCACCCGCCGGCGCAGGCCGCTGCTCTTACCCACGTAGAGGGCTTGATCGTCCTCGCCGTAGAAGAGATAGACCCCGGGGCCCTCGGGGATTTCTTCCGCCAGATTCGGGTCCAGTTGCGGTGGCAGCTTGGGTTGGGCGGTGAGGGCGGCCACCTCGGCGTCGATCCTCGCCTCGCTCAGTTCGGCCCGGGCCTTCTGCCAGAAGTGCCAGATCACCCGGGCATCGTCCAGGGCGCGGTGGCGGGCGGCCACCGTCAGGCCGTGGCGGGCGATCAGGGCGTCCAGCCCGTGGCGCGGCTCTTCCGGGTAGAGCCGGCGCGACAGGCGCACGGTGCATAGCACCGTCGCCTTGAGGTCGATGCCCAGGCGCTTGAATTCGCTCTTGAGAAAGCCGTGGTCGAAGCGGGCGTTGTGGGCGATGAACAGCCGGCCGGCGAGCCGTTCCTGCACCGCATCGGCCACTTCGGCGAAGACCGGGGCGCCGGCCACCATGGCGTCGTCGATGCCGGTGAGCTTCTGGATGAAGGGGGGAATGGGGGTCTGGGGATTGACCAGGGTGCTCCATTCGGCCACCCCGCCGGCGTCCACGGTGACGATGCCGATTTCGGTGATGCGATCCAGGGCAGCGGTGCCGCCGGTGGTTTCCAGGTCGATGAAGGCGAGGGGTTGCACGGTGTGTAGGTGAAAGGCGCCCGGCTGCGGCCGGGGCGTAATCAAGATTGACTGTATATAAAAACAGTATGTGGCGTATTGCCCGGTTCGGCAAGGGGGAGGGGCCGTTCTCCGGCCGGGGAGCCGGAGCGGAGCCTCCTGTAAACGGACGCGGCGCCGGGGAGTCCGGCGCCGCGTTGCGAGCAGGGCGAATGGGTCGAATGGGGCGGATAGGTCGATTGTCGCGGCGGGCGGGTCAGACCAGGTTGTCCACCGCCGCCGTGTCCGGTTCCCCGGCCGTGCGGGGCGCGGCGGGCAGGATCAGGTTGAGCAGCACCGCCAGCACGCCGCACAGGCTGATGCCCTGGAGGCTGAAATTGCCGATGGAAACGCCCAGGCCGCCGATGCCGGTGACCAGGGTGACCGAGATGATGCACAGGTTGCGCGGGTTCATCAGATCCACCTTGGCGTCCATCAGGGTCTTGAGGCCGATGCCGGCGATGGAGCCGAACAGCAGCACCATGATGCCGCCCATCACCGGCATGGGGATGGTCTGGAGCAGGGCGCCGAACTTGCCGACGAAGGCCATGACGATGGCGAAGCCGGCGGCCCAGGTCATCACCACCGGGTTGAAGTTGCGGGTCAGCATCACCGCCCCGGTCACTTCGCCGTAGGTGGTCACCGGCGGGCCGCCGAACAGGCCCACCACGTTCACCGCCAGGCCGTCGCCGAGCAGGGTGCGGTGCAGGCCCGGTTCCGCGGTGAAGTCCTTGCCCACCACCGAGCCGATGGCCAGCACGCCGCCGACGTGCTCGACGATGGGGGCGATGGCCACCGGGATCATGAACAGGATTGCCGCCAGATTGAATTCCGGCGTGCCGAACTGAGGCACCGCCAGCCAGGCGGCGTCGCTCACCTTGGCAAAATCGACGATGCCCGCCGCCAGGGAGGTCCCGTAGCCCACGGCCACACCCACCAGGATCGGCACCAGCTTGAGCAGCCCCTTGGCGCGGATGGCGGTGAGCATGGTGGCCGCCAGGGAAATGGCGGCAATGGCGATGGCCGTGCCGTAGGGCACCACCTGCTGGTCGCCGGCCTTGCCGCTGGCCATGTTCACCGCCACCTGGGCCAGGCCCAGGCCGATCACCATCACCACCGGGCCGATCACCACCGGCGGCAGCAGGCGGTGGATGAGGCCCACGCCGCGCCACTTCACCAGGGCGGCGGCCACGTAGTAGAAAAACGAAGCGCAGGCCAGGGCGCCCAGGGTGGCGGGCATGCCCCAGGTTTGCACCGAATAGATCACCGGGGCGATGAAGGCGAAGGACGAGCCCAGGTAAATGGGCACCCGGCGCTTGGTGCACACCTGGAAGATCAGGGTGCCGACCCCGGCGCCGAGCAGCGCCAGGCTGGGGTTGAGGCCGGTGAGCAGGGGCACCAGCACGGTGGCGCCGAAGGCGACGAAGAGAATCTGGGCGCCGGACAGGGCGATGCGCCAGGTGGGGTCCCGATGGGTGGTCATGGGCGAGGGTGTCCGTCGGAGCGGTTGGAACGGGGTGGAGCCGGCGCGGCGTGGGCCCGGCCTGGGGGCGGCATGGGCCGATGCAACGCGGGCCATGCCGCGCGGGAGGATACGGCCTTGCGCGGGCCGCGTCCATGGCGCCGGGCAAGGCAGGGCGTCATGTGTCCGTCACCCGGGGGCCGGTGTTTGCGGCGTCAGCGGTTTTCCACGGTTTTTGTGGACGTCCCTGTGGATAAATCCAAAAAACCTTGCCGCATCAGGAGGATGACGCACTGCCGCAAAAATGGGCACGGCCGAAGGTCCGCGCCAGTATTGGCTTTCCGAGGTGTGCCCGTGGAGACCCGTGCTGATATTGGCTTTACAGGCAGCCTGTCTGGAAATCGGCCAGGGGCCTGGGGTTCGGGGGAGACTGCACGGAGAGTAGTCAGACCAGGATTCTTGTTTGAGTGCGGCAATATCGATGACAATTGGGAAAAGGGAGGTCGAATGAGCGTCGGAACAATTTGCCAACACTGCAAGCACACTCGCACTTTAGAGGACCAGGAATCCCCCGCATGGGTCTGCCCGGCATGTGGAAAAAAATATTATGAGGGTAAACCAAAAAAAGGGCTGTTTGAGTGTATCTACGATACTTTGCTATTTACTCCATCAGAGAAATGGCCCGCGACATGGCCGTGCAAGGCGTGCAGAAAGATGGTTGCTCGCGATGCCGTGGTTTGTCCGCACTGTGAGCAGCCTGAGCCATACAGCTATCAGCCTATTTTTAAGATATACGCTAAGGCAGATACATCCCATAAAGTCTCTGGCGGAATAATTCTTGGGCTTGGTTTTTTTGCCCTATTATGGATGGTGCGATGCTCTATCACCCCAGCTGCTCCAGATTATTCGGATGGTACGGCCTTGTATATGTGTCAAAGCTATATTAAACAGTTGCTTAAAGCGCCAGCAAGTGCTCAATTTTCCAGGCCAAAATTTTACGGGGCTAATGATGGAATGGTTATCGCAGCAGGGACTGTCGATGCCCAGAATGGATTTGGTGTCTTGATTCGTAATGGCTACGAATGTCAGTTAATTAAAGGTGAAAGGTCGTGGGTTTTGATTGGAGGCCAGTTCTTGGAGCGTTGATTTAATTCAATATTAATTTTTCTTGCTGTTCTATTAACCCGCGACCCTGTTTGTGAAGTTATTCCTTCCATTGTCGATGGGTCAGTCATGGCAAATAATTGGCTAGCAGTAGTGGTGTGTTTTTCTAGCTGGTGTTGGTGAAGTTATAGCTAGAGCCATATGCAGTGAAATTACCTCGATCCGTATATCTAGGGCATAAAGAATGGGACTCGGTTCTGCCCGTGGTTGGCCCGGCCTGGCGCCAACCACGGGAGAGAGGCCGGATCAGGCGTCGAACAAGCTTTGCCCGATGAACTCGCCGGGACCGACGCCCGGCGGGCAGGCGAACAGGCCGCTGCCCGTATGGGTGGTGAACTGGTTGAGCATGTCGATCTGGGCCATCTTGGCGTACAGCTTGACGAAGCCGGTGCGCGGGTCCTTCTGGTAGCACTGGAACAGCAGGCCGGCGTCGAAGGTCACCAGCTGGCGCCAGGGCGGCCAGCGCTCGGCGATCTTGGCGATCCCGTTGTCGTAGTTGAACGCCCGGCGCAGGATCTGGGCGCCGTCGTTGTTTTCGGGCGCCGCCATGGCGGCGTGGGAGTTTTCGGCCACCACCGGGTTGCCGTCCTTGTCGGTGCGCTCCAGGTCCAGGGGGTCGAATTCGCCGCGCTTGCCGATGGGGGCGCCGGAGGCCTTGTGCCGGCCCACCGATTCCTCCTGGAAGGCGACCTTCATTTCGTCCCAATGCTCCAGGGAAATGCGGATCGGGCGGATCACCATGTAGCTGCCGTTGCGCAGCCAGGCGGGCCCTTCTTCCCGAACCCAGACGAATTGGTCCATGGCCTTGGCCTGGTGGGTGGGCACGTTCATGGTGCCGTCCAGGAAACCCATCTGGTTGCGGCCGGTTTCCCCAGGCTTGAAGCCGCCGGTGAAGCCCATCTGGGCCCAGCGCATCACCGCCGTGCCGCGGGCCAGCATGGCCAGGCGGCGCACCGCGTATTCGACCACCTGGGGATCGTCGGCGCAGGCCTGGACCGACAGGTCGCCGCCGGTGCGGTCCGGTGCCAGCTGGTCCCCGACGAAGCGGGGCAGGTCCACCAGGGCCTCGGGGCGGTGCTTGGCCAGGCCGAAGGGGTTCTGGCCGTCTTTTTCGAACAGGGTGGCGCCGAAGCCGAAGGTTACGGTCAGGCGCGACACCGGCAGGCCGACGGCGGCGCCGGATTCCTCGCTGGGCTGGCCGGGGTCGGCCTTGGGGTCGAAGCGGGCCGGGCCCGCCGTCATCTGGGCGGCGGCCTTGGTCCAGTCCTGCAACAGCTTGACCAGCGCATCGCGGCTGTCCGTTACCAGGTCGAAGGCGATGAAGTAGGTGTGCCGCTGGATGGGCGTGGCGATGCCGGCCTGGTGCGTGCCCCGGAACGGCTCCACCTGGGAGGCGGCCGGGGGCGCTGCCGTGGCCTTGGCGGTGCCGGCCAGCACCTGGGGGGCGAAAGGCGCTGCCGCTGCGGCCGCCGCCGCGCCGGCCAGGAAGTGGCGCCGGCGGGGATCGGGTTGGCGGTCGATTTGGTCGGCGGATTGTCGGGCGGGTGTGGAAGTCATTGCGTGGCCAGCCTCAGGGAATTGATGTCGTCCTCGACGTAGTAGAAGCCCTTGCCGTCCGGGGTGAGGGCGATGCCGAACAGGTTGCCGTTGCCCGGGGGGGACTGGGCCTGGTTGGTGTTGAGCCAGTGGGCGTAGATTTGCTTGCCGGCGACGGGGTCGATTTCCACCGCCTGGCCGTTCTTGCCGTTGCACACGATCAGGTGGCCCTGGGGCGTCATGACCATGGCCAGGGGCCAGGCGAGCAGGCCTTCCCTGGTGATCACCCGTCCCTTGCCGGCGCTGCCGGTGCGGGTGCTGGCTTCGGGGATGGCGGTGATCTCGTTGTCCAGGCCGTCGGTCACGTAGAGGGTGTCGTCCGGGCCCAGGGCCAGGCCGGTGGGGCCGAACAGGAAGTTGTCCCGGTCGGCGCGCTGGGCGAAGCCGTCGCCGATCACCGTCTGGCTGTCCAGCACGGGGGGCTTGCCGTCCGGAATGGTCAGTTCCAGGCGCAGGACGGTGGCCTTGTGGATGATCACCGGGTACTTGGTTTCTGGATCGATCACGTCGGGGCCCTGGAGGCCGAAGCCGGCCATGCTGATGAACAGGGTGGCCTTGTCGCCCCGGTCCACCGTCACCATGTTGCCCCAGGGGCCGTTGATGGTGGGGCCCGCCCAGGTGGCGACGTGCTTGCCGTTGGGGTCGAAGACCAGCAGGCAGCCGTCGCCCTTGGTCTTGGTGGTGCCGTCGGTGCTCGGGGTGCTGCCGACGATGATCCAGCCGCTCTTGAGCATGGTCATGGCCGTGGTGAGGCCGACGCCGCCGGGACAGTCCTTGAGCTTTTGCGGCACCTGGGCGAACTGCTTGGTTTCCTTGGTGCCGGGGCGGTAGCGGACGATGGTGGTGCCGGTGCCCTGGAGGTTGGAGATGTTGTTGAAGTTGTCGATCAGCACGTCGTCCTTCTCGATGGCGCCGGCCGAGACGGGGGCGACCACCACCGCGTAGGGGTTGAGATCCCCGTTTTCGGCGGCCGTGGAAGTAAGGAACTTGTGCTTGTGGATGGTTTCGAGCAGCCCCTTGGGCTCGGCCAGAGTGGGGGCAGCCAGGCAGGCGCTAAGGCCGAGGAAGAGGGCGGCCCGGGCCAGGGCGGCGCCCAGGCGTCCCAACGGTGCCGGATGGTTGGAGGTGGTTTTCATGGCGGTGGCGGTCAGAAGGAAATATTGGTGCGCATGCCCAGGACGAGCTCGTTCTTGATCCGCTTGCTCGGATCGTCGGGGTTGGGCACCCCGGCCCCCGGGTTGAACACGTACTGGAGGTCCGGCTGCAACTGAATCCAGGGCTTCAGCTGGTACTGGTAGGTGAGTTCGACGAAGGTCTCGCTGCTGCGCGTCGGCCCGGGCGGGGCGTTGCCGAAGGCGATGTTGTCCCGGTCGAGCTGGGCGGCGGACTTGCTGACGTGGGCGTAACCCACCCCGACGCCGAAGGTGTCGGCGGTCCGGTAGCGGAAGGGGCTGTGGAACACTAGGCCGGCGTTCAGGCTGAAGTCGATCAGGTTGCGGTCCTTGAGCGGCGTGCCCATGACGCGCCCGAACAGGGCCATCGTCCGGTTCGGGTCGGTGCCGTCGCGCCAGATCAGCTGGTCGGCCACTGCATAGACGGCGTAGTTGCCCCGGTGCTCCCGGGCGTTGCCGTCGCTGTTGGGATCGGCCAGGGACAATCCGCTCTGGTCGATCCGCTGGTCGGCGAAGGTCTTGGTGTTGTACCAGGCGCCGATCCGGTAGGTCCAACCCAGGGGCTGGGCGTTGCCGGGTTCGACCATGGAGCCGAGGGACGGATACGAAAACTGGAGTTCGGCGATTGCCAGCCGCCCGTCCCCCCAGGGGAAACCCAGACCGTGGCGGTTCTGCACTTGCGGGTCGGTGCCGTTGTCGCGCTTCACCGGGTTGCCGTTGAAGTAGCCGGCGAGAAACGTGACCCCATTGACGGGGCGGGCACTGATGCGGGCCCCCAGGGCGGAAAGGGGATAGGCCGGGCCGCCGCTCGGCATGTTGGCCGAAGGCAGCATGGGCCAGCCGAACATGGTGTTCACGAAGTACAGGGCGTTGGTGCTGACCATGAATTCCTGGTCCAGGCTCTGCTGGCCGATCTTCACGTCCAGCCGGTCCTCTTCGAGGAATTTCTGGTCGTACCACAGTTCCCACAGCCGGGTCGCCCGGTCCGCCTCGATGCCGCTGGCGGTCTGCAAGGTCTGCAGGTTATCGGCGCTGAGGTTGCGGCCATGGATGTTGAGCAGGCTCACGTTGACCAAGCCGCCGTAATGGCCGAAGGCCCGCTGGGTGTCCATCTGCAGCAGAACCTGGGTGAGGCCGTCGTACTCGAAGCCCTTCTTCGTCCCGCCCGTGACGTTGCCCAGGTACTCGCTCGTCTCCTGGATGGCCAGGGAAATGCCGTGGCGGCTCAGTTCGGTGCGCAGCCCCCACAGGTCGCCGAGGAGGGCGCTGCTGCGATTCACTCCGCTCAAAAAACCGAACAGGCCGCCGCTCGATGCCTGGTTTTCCTCGCTGCTGGCGGGGATCGAGATGGGCGGCGGAGCGGCCAGGGTGGATTGCGCCCCGGTCAGCAACACGCCGCCCAGCAGCGCGAGAGCGGCGCCGCGTCGGTAGCGTTGGGAATCGGCTCTTTTCTTCTTAAGGGAAGTGCGAGCGGCTGCGCTTCCCCCGTGGCAATTTTCTGGGTTCATGGATTATCGATTGATGCCTGCTTACACAAAGCCAACCACAGTCCTGCCAGTGGCTTCCCGTCGCCAGTGCGGAGCGCTAGCAATAAGAATTGCTAATAGAAATAATTTGCATTAACCAAATGCTACGCCTACCTGCCTGACCGCATCCTGAGGGGGAGCCCCCTTTTCACGAAGGCGCCAGGATGATCTTGGTGAGGCTGGTGTGAGCGGGCCGCCGGGATCGGTTGGAGAGCTGGGAGCCGTGATCCGCTTGAGGAGCGCGCATAGCCGCCGGAACCGGGGGATGGTTCCGGCAAGAACTGGCGTGAACGGGCTTTGATTGCGAAAACGCCCATTCGCCATGACAGTCGATGCCGTCATTGCGAATGGGCGTTGCGTGGCTTCCCCGGGTGGTCGTTTCAGACGCGAACTTCACCTGCCACGGAAGTGGGGCCAAGGGGCCGGCCCTGTCGCGGTGGTGCGGTGGTGGCCCCGAGGGGGGCGAGCTGCGTCAGTGCGTGCGGCTCTCGGCGGCCTCGGCTTCGCGGACGGCCTGCTCCCAGACCTTGCGCGGGATGAAGGTTTGCAACCGTTCCAGGGCCTTGCGCATCAGGGCTTCGGGAATCTCGTGGCCGATCTTGGGCAGCACGTCGGCGGTCACGTCGCCACCCAGGGCCACCAGGTGCTCGCCGGCGTCCACGCTGTGGCGGGCCGGCACCACTGGGTCGGCCATGCCGTGGAAGAGGTGGATCACCGTGTCGGTGGGCGGCTCCTCGGGCAGGGTGGCGTAGCGGCCGGAGAAGGCCAGCACCCGGCCGGCCAGCTCGTGGCCGAGCAGGCCGTGGGCGGCCTGGGCCGCCTCCAGGGCCAGGATGGCACCTTGGGAGAAGCCCACCAGGCAGACCCGCTGGGGCGCCAGGTTGAAGGTAGCCCGGGTGGCCTCGATCTCGGCGATCAGGCGCGGCACCACGGCGGCGATGCGCTCGGGCCGATTGGTCTCGGTGATGTCCTGAAGCGAGAACCACTGGCGGCCGAAAGGCGCTTGGTCGAAGGGCTCGAAGCCCTCGGCGAGCAGGTGGGCGGCCTGGGGGTAGTAGTGGCCGATGGCCTGAGCCAGGGGCTCCAGGTCGTCGCCCCGGGCACCCACGCCGTGCAGATAGATGAACAGCAGCTCCGGCGTGCCGCTTTCCGGCAGCAGGAGGGTGCCGGTGAGCTGGGGAGCGCCGCCGGCGTTGGGAGTGGTCGGGGTGGTCATCATGTTCCTTTCAACCGCAGCGCCGGGCACTGCGGGGGTAATCATCGTTTCCGCCAATTGTTCCGCCGTTTGCCGCGCGAAAGACGAGGGCGGCCTGCACCGCCGGGGTGTCGACCGTTGGAGCACCGGCAGCGGCAATAAATCCGCCGCCGGCGTTCATGGGCAACGCGGCCCTTGCGACGCCATGGGCCGTTTCTGGGCCTGGCGGCCGGCCTTAGTGGAAGGCGTAGGCGTCCATGGCTAGGATGCCGTGGGTCACGCTGCGGTGCAGCCGCTCGGCCCGGGGGGCGCCATTATCGCCGTTGGCAGGGCCAAGTGCAGCGCCATAGGCGGCAAACAGCGGGATGAAGTGCTCCGGCGTCGGATGGGCGCGGCGGGCGTAGGGCGTGGCGTTGCGCCAGTCGAGCAGGGCCGCCGTATCGCCGGCGGCCAGGATGGCGGCCAGCCAGTCGGCAAAGCCGTCCACGTAGGCGCCTTCCGGGGTGCCCGCCAGAGGGCGGCCCAGGTCGCGCAGGTTGTGGGTGACGCTGCCGGACGCCAGCACCAGCACCCCTTCGTCGCGCAGCGGGGCCAGGGTCCGGCCCAGGTCCAGGTGGGCGGCTTCGTCCAGATGGGCCGACAGGGAAACGGGCACCACCGGGATGTCGGCCTCCGGGTACATCAGGGCCAGGGGCACCCAGGCACCGTGGTCCAGACCCGGGGCGTCGGCCAGGGCGTGGGGGATGCCGGCCGCTTCCAGTCGGCCGGCCACGTCCCGGGCCAGGGCCGGAGAGCCGGCCACGTCGTAGCGGCGCCGGTACAGCTCGTCGGGAAAGCCCCAGAAATCGTGGATGGTCTCCAGCCGTTCGGCGCTGCCGACCACCGTCAGCCGGGCCATGTCGTGGGCCGACACGGCGACCACGGCACGGGGGCGGCCGTAGGTGCGGTCGATGTGCTGGCCCAGGCCGGCGAGGAAATCCCGGGCCGGCACATCCTCGATGAGCAGGCTGGGGGCGCCGTGGGAAACGAACAGGGAGGGCAGGGTGGTCATGGTGGAACTCCGGTAGTGCGCGGCATGAACATCGCCCGGACAGGGCGATGATGGTCCATCGCAGGCCCCCATTGTTCCAGTTGCCAATCGACGGATAAAGATGGATTTTTTGGATTTTTCGTTTCTAAAATAGAAACAATTGAGCGCCGGGAACCCCCATGGATACCTTGCAGTGCATGAGCGTCTTCGCCAAGGTGGCGGAGCTGGGCAGCTTCGCCGCCGCCGCCGAGCGCCTCGGCGTGGCCCGTTCGGTGGTGTCGAAGCAGGTGGTGGCCCTGGAGGAGCGCCTCGGCGTGCGCCTGATCAACCGCACCACCCGCACCCTGCACCTGACCGAGGCCGGCGCCGCCTACCTGGAGCGCTGCAACGGCATCCTGGCTGAAGTGGACAGCCTGGAAGCTTCCCTGGGCGCCCTGGCCGAATCGCCCCGGGGGTTGCTGCGGGTGAACGCGCCGGTGTCCTTTGCTATCTCGCACCTGGGCGGTGTGCTGGCCGGCTACCGGCGCCTCTACCCGGAGGTGGGGGTGGAACTGGCGGTGAACGACCGGCAGGTGGACATCGTGGAAGAGGGCTACGACCTGGCCCTGCGCATCGCCCGCAAGCTCGAATCGTCCCTGGTGGGCCGGCGCCTGGCCACGGCCCGCATGGTGCTGTGCGCAGCACCCGGCTACCTGGCCCGGCGCGGCACTCCGGCCCGCCTGGAGGCGCTGGCCGGCCATGACTGCATCGGCTACACCTACTGGGGCAGCGGCGACGACTGGCAGCTGGACGGCCCGGACGGCCGGCCCGCCACGGTGCGGGTCAAGCCCATGCTGCGGGTGAACAACGGCGACGTGATCCGGGCCGCCGCCCTGGAGGGCGAGGGTGTGATCTTCCAGCCCTCGTTCCTGGTGGGGGACGACCTGCGCACTGGCCGGCTCGTCGAGCTGTTGCCGGACCACCGGCCCATGGAAATCGGCATCTACGCGGTGTATCCCCACCGCAAGTACCTCTCGGCCAAGGTGCGGACCTTCGTGGACTACCTGGCCGATCACTTCGCCAAGGTGCGCTTCTAGCCAGGGTCCGCAGGTCTGGCGGCCGCCAGCGGTACAATGGCGCCCCTTTTGACGGAACGAGCGGAGCGGTCGGTGGAGTCGGTGGCATCTGGAACGGACGTGCGGCACCTGGGAGCGGGCCAGCTCCTGCTGGCTCCCATGGAGGGGCTGGCCGATTACGTGCTGCGCGACGTGCTGACCCGCATCGGCGGCTATGACGCCTCGGTGTCCGAGTTCGTCCGGGTCTCCGGCTCCCTGTTGCCCACCCGCACCTATATGCGCCTGTGCCCGGAGGTCGCCAACGGCGCCCACACTCCGGCTGGCACCCCGGTAGTGGTGCAGTTGCTCGGCAGCGATCCGGAGTGGCTGGGGCGCAACGCCGCCAAACTGAGCGCCATGGCGCCCCACGGGATTGACCTCAACTTTGGCTGCCCGGCCAAGACGGTGAACCGCCACGGTGGCGGCGCCATGCTGCTGGCCGATCCGGAACTGCTCAACCGCATCCTGCGCACGGTGCGTGCCGCCGTACCGGCGCACATTCCGGTCACCGCCAAGATGCGCCTGGGCATCAGCGACACCTCCCGGGCCCTCGATTGCGCCCAGTCCCTGGCCGAGGGCGGTGCCGGCCGGCTGGTGGTCCATGCCCGCACCAAGGACGAGGGCTACCGCCCGCCGGCCCATTGGGAATGGATCGCCCGTATCCGCGAGGCGGTGCCGGTGCCGGTGGTGGCCAACGGCGAGGTGTGGAGCGTGGCCGATTGGGCCCGCTGCCGCGATGCGAGCGGCTGCCCCGACGTGATGATCGGCCGGGGCGCCGTGGCCGACCCCTTCCTCGTCCGGCGCATCCGCGGCGAGCACGACCCGGTGCCGGGACCTGCCGACTGGCAGGCCGTGCTGCCGATGCTGCTGGCCTACTGGGAAGCCGTGCACCACCGGGTGCTGCCGATCCACGCTCCGGGCCGGCTCAAGGTCTGGCTCAACCTGCTGCGCCGCACCTGGCCCGAGGCCGCCGAGTTGTACGCCCGCATCCGGCCGATCAACGATCCGGCGCGGATCGCCCAACTACTTCACGAACTGGTCGCCGAAGCCGCCCGCCGCGGACGGGAGTCGTGACACAATCCCGCCTCGCCGGATGTGCGGAGACATGCACGGCGGCATAGAGCGGTATAGACACACCACAACAACAAGGGGGGAGGCGTCCGGCACGGCTGCCGGGCTGCCGCCACGGCCAAGCTCCCCCAGGTGAGAGGAGCAATCAACCATGATCTGGCGCGAACACCGTTCCCGACCAACCCACCCCGCAGTCCTGCACGGCATCGCCGCCCTGATCGCCCTGGGGGGCGCAGGCGGGGCTTCGGCGGCATTGAACGACGTCTTTCCCACCGACTACGTGCCCATGGCCCCTGGCACCACGGTACTGGTCAGCTACCTCTACGACCGGCAGGTGAAAGGCCCCTACGTAGGCGGGGAGAAGACCCAGAACTGGAAAGGGAACGCCACCATCGGCGCCCTGCGGGCCAGCTACTTCGGCGACGTGCTCGGGGTGCGCACCGCCGGCACCCTGACCATGACCTATGCCGATCAGCACCTGGACGGTACCGGCATCCCGAACAGCATCAACAAAGCCTCCAGCGGCTGGTACGACGCCCGCCTGGGGCTGACGGGCTGGGCAATCAACGATCCGGAGCGGCGCCACTACCTGGCGGTCAACCTCACGGCCATGGTGCCCACCGGGGAATATCAGCGCCAGAATCTGCAGAACGTCGGCGAGAACCGGCACCGGGAAGCCCTGTCCCTGGCCTGGATTCGTGGCCTGGGAACGAACTGGACCGCCGAGGCCATCGGCGAACTGACCTGGTACGGCGACAACAGCGCCTACTTCCCCGGCGCCCGCACCCGCCAGCAGGCCCGCAGCGAGGCCCTCACCACCTACCTGCGCTACCGCTGGGACAACGGCTTCCAGGCCTTTGCCGGCTACCAGTGGAACACCGGGGGCGAATCCCGCATCAACGGGGTGGACCAGCACGATTCCCCGCGCAGCCAGCGGGCCTACCTGGGGCTCCTCTATCCGGTGGCCAAGAACCACGTGCTCAGCCTGCGGCTGGGCAAGGATGTGCAGGTGGAAAACGGCTTCGCCATCGACCGGGAAGCGACCCTGCGCTGGCTGGTCTATTTCTGATTTTCTGATCCGGAAACGGCCCGCCCGCCAGGGCGGATCGGCTATGCTTGGTGGGCGCGGCAGTACGGCAACGTGCCGCCGCGACGCACAACCATAAATAACGATCCGGAGACAAATCATGCTCATGCGTGCGCCCCAGTCCGTCCTCCTGGTGGTGGACATCCAGGAACGCCTGGCCCCCGCCATCCACGACAGCGACGCCGTCATCGCCAACACCGCCTGGCTGCTCCAGGTAGCCGCCAAGGTCGGCGTGCCGGTGCTGGCCACCGAGCAGTACCCGGCCGGTCTGGGAGTCACGGTGCCCGCCCTGCGCAGCCTGATTCCTGCCGAAGCAATTGCCGAGAAGACTCATTTTTCCGCCGTGGCCGAAGGCAACCTGTTCGACCTGCCCGGCGGCGAGCGGCGCCAGTACGTGGTGACCGGCACCGAGACCCACGTCTGCGTGTTGCAGACGGTCATGGACCTGCTCGCCGAAGGCCGCCAGGTGTTCGTGGTGGCCGAGGCGGTGGGGTCGCGCAAGCCCGCCGACAAGGAACTGGCCCTGGAGCGGATGCGGGCCGCCGGGGCGCGCATCGTCTCCCGGGAGATGGTGGCCTTCGAGTGGCTGCACCGGGCCGGCACCGACCTGTTCCGCGCCGTCAGCCGCGATTTCATCCGGTAGCCGGACGGCGGCGGGGCCCGCTCCCGGCCCCGCCCGGGACGGGGCTTTCGGGCCGGCGGTGGGGCAATGGTATTATGGCGGCTCTTTGCGGCTTCCCCGGCCCCGGACGGTTTTTCCCGCGTTTTGCTCCCTTCCATGAAGATGGAATGAGTGCTGCGTAAAACCGGCGGTCTGCCGGCCAGCCCCGGAGGCACCCGTTTTGCCGCCCTGCGGCGGCCGGCCCTCCGCCGGCCCCGATCCATCCCGGTGGCCGGACCCTTCCTGCACCTGCCGCCCACCGGATTACATGCGTCTCACCAAGCTCAAAGTCGCCGGCTTCAAATCGTTCTGCGATCCCACCATCGTGGAGTTGCCCGGGCAGCTCGTCGGCGTGGTGGGGCCCAACGGTTGCGGCAAGTCCAACGTGATGGACGCGGTGCGCTGGGTGCTGGGCGAAACCCGGGCCTCCGAGCTGCGCGGCGAGTCGATGCAGGACGTGATCTTCAACGGGTCGAGCAACCGCAAGCCCGTCTCCCGGGCCTCGGTGGAACTGGTCTTCGACAACTCCCTGGGCCGTGCCGCCGGCCAGTGGAGCCAGTACGCCGAACTGGCGGTGAAACGGGTGCTCACCCGCAACGGCCAGTCCGACTACTTCATCAACAACCTCAAGGTCCGCCGTAAGGACATCACCGACCTGTTCCTCGGCACCGGCCTGGGACCCCGGGCCTACGCGATCATCGGCCAGGGCATGATCTCCCGCATCATCGAGGCCAAGCCCGAGGAAATGCGGGTCTTCCTCGAAGAGGCCGCCGGTGTCACCAAGTACAAGGAACGGCGCAAGGAAACCGAGGGGCGCATCGAGGACACCCGGGAAAACCTGACCCGGGTGGACGACATCCGCCAGGAACTGGGCGGGCAGATGGAAAAGCTCGAGGCCCAGGCCGAAGTGGCGCGCCGCTACCACGACATCAACTCGGAACTGACCACCAAGCAGCAGTTGCTCTGGTTCATCCGCCGCAACGAGGCGCGCCAGGAACAGCAACGCCTGGCCGTGGAAGTGGAGCGGGCCGCAGTGGACCTGGAGGCCCAGACCGCCACTCTGCGCGAGCTGGAAACCCGCCTCGAAACGGCCCGGGAAACCCACTACACCGCCAGCGACGGTGTCCACCAGGCCCAGAGCGGCCTGTATTCCGCCAACGCCGAGGTCACCCGGCTGGAAGCGGAAATCCGCCATCAGGGCCAGTCCCGCCAGCAGCTCGAAGCCCGGCTGGCCCAACTGAGCGGCGAGTTCGCCCACTGGAAGAGCCAGGCGGAAAAATACGAAGAGGACGGCCTGCGCTGGCAGGAGCTGTCCGACCTGGCCGACATGCGCGTCGAGCAGGCGGCCATGAAGCTGGAGATGCAGCAGGAGCGCCTGCCCCAGGCCGAGGAATTGCAAGGCATCGCCCAGGACGAGGTGAACCGGGAGCGGGGCCGCATCGCCCAGGTCGAGCAGAAGATTCAGGTGGAGCAGGCCCACCGGGGTAACGCCCAGCGCGCCCTGCAAGGCTTCGTGCAGCGCCGCGAGCGCCTCGCCCAGGAACGGGACAGCCTGGCCGACCCGGATACGGTTGAACTGGAGGACAAGCAGGAAGAGTTGGCCATGCTGCGCGAGGAACTGGCGATGCGCCAGGAGACCGTGGCCGACCTGCAGCAGCGTCTGCCGGAACTCGATTCCCAGCGCCGCCACGTCCAGGCCGAGGTGCAGAACGCCTTGCGCGACGTGGCCGCCGTCCAGGCCCGGGTCGGTGCCCTGGAAACCCTGCAAAAGCGCGTCCAGGGGAACAGCAAGCTGATCGAATGGCTGCGCCGCCACGGCCTGGAAGGGCGCACCCCGCTATGGAAACGCCTGCACGTCGAGGCCGGCTGGGAAGACGCGGTGGAAGCGGTGCTGCGCGAACGGCTCAACGCCTTGACCTTGTCCCTGGAGGCGGGGGAGGGCGGCCGCCTGCCGGCCTGGACCGCCGACGGCACCCCGGGGGGCAAGCTCACCCTGCTCATCCCCGATGCAGTGCCGGCTACCGTGCCCGCCGACAGCCTGGCTGCCAAGGTACGCTGCGAGGATGGCGCCTTGGCGCCCATCGTCGCCGACTGGCTGGCGGCGATCACCACCGCCGACACCCTGGAAGCCGCCCTGCAACGTCGTCCCCAGCTGGCCCCCGGCATTACCGTGGTGGTGCCCCAGGGCCACCTGGTCACCCGGGGCAGCGTCACTCTCTTTGCCCCGGACAACGCCGAGCACGGCCTGCTCGAACGCCAGCGCGAGATCGAGGAACTGAGCGCCGCCCTGGAGGTGAAGCAGGGCGAGGTGGAAACCGCCCAGGCCAGCTTGGCCGAAGTGGAAGCCCGCCTGGCCCAGGCCCAGGGCGAACTGGCCAACGCCCGCCGCGAGGCCCAAGACCTGGTGTCCCGGGAACACGCCCTGCAAGTGGAAACCCTCAAGCTCGCCCAGGCCGTCGAGCGCGTCCGGGAGCGGGCCCAGCAAATCGAGGACCAGCTGGCCGAACTGGCCCTGGAAGAGGAAGAGGAACGCGCCCGGGAAATGGCTTCCGAGGAAGCCATGGCCGCCGCCCGGGAAGAACTGGGCGAGCTGCACATGCGGCTGATGGCCGCCCGGGGCCGCCTGGAAGAGGCCGAGCGGCGCCTGCGCGACGAGCGCGAGGCGGTTACCCAGGTGGAGCGGGAACTGCGCGAATCCCAGTTCTCCCAGCGCGAATGCGCCAGCAAGCTCCAGGAGATCGCCTCCGGCAAGCAGGTAGCCGCCCGCCAGGTGACCCGCCTGGCCGAGGAGGAAACCACCTGCCGCACCCAGCTGGCGGAAACCCGCATCGAGGACCTGGAGCCCGAACTACAGGTGGCCCTGGAAAATCGCATGGAGGCGGAGCAGCGCCTGTCGGACGCTCGCCAGCATCTGGAAGAGGCCACCGCCGGCCTACGCGAGATGGAAGAATCGCGGCTGCGCATCGAGCAGAGCCTCAACCCCCTGCGCGAGCGCATCGGCGAACTGAAGCTCAAGGAGCAGGCCGCCGGTTTGAACGCCGAGCAGCTGGCCGAACAGCTGGTGGAAGCCCAGGCCGACGAAGCGGCCATCGCCGAATACCACGCCAAACTGGTGACCGAGGGCGGCATGGTCAAGGTGGCCAGCCTGCAATCGTCCATCGGCCATTTGCAGAAGGCCATGCTCGACCTGGGTGCAGTGAACCTGGCAGCCCTGGAAGAGCTGGATGCGGCGCGGGAACGGAAGGGCTTCCTCGATGCCCAGGCCGAGGACCTGAACCTGGCCATGGAAACCCTGGAAAACGCCATCCGCCGCATCGACAAGGAAACCCGGGAACTGCTGCAGCACACCTTCGACACGGTGAACCGCCGCTTCGGCGAGCTGTTCCCCACTCTGTTCGGCGGGGGCCGGGCCGAGCTGCTGATGACCGGGGAAGAGATTCTCGATGCCGGCGTGCAGGTGATCGCCCAGCCGCCGGGCAAGAAAAACTCCACGATTCACCTGCTTTCCGGCGGCGAAAAGGCCCTGACCGCGATTGCGCTGGTATTCTCCTTCTTCCAGCTCAATCCGGCGCCGTTCTGCCTCCTCGACGAAGTGGACGCGCCGCTTGACGACACCAACACCGAGCGTTTCGCCCAGATGGTGAAGCGCATGTCGGCCCAGACCCAGTTCCTGTTCATCAGCCACAACAAGATCGCCATGGAAATGGCCGAACAGTTGGTGGGGGTGACCATGCAGGAGTCCGGGGTGTCGCGGATCGTTGAAGTGGATATGGAAGAAGCCCTCAAGATGCGGGAGCAGGTGACGGCCTGAGCGCCCCGCCCACGCCTGCCCGACCTGATGATGACTGCGCTTTGATGAACGAACTGCAACTGGCACTGATCGGACTGGGAGCCGCCGCCGTGGGCGGTGTGGTCGCCTACAACAAATGGCAGGAGCGCCGCCACCGCCAGGTGGCCGAATTCCTGCTCGCACCCCAACGGGGCGACGCCCTGCTCGACGATGCGCCGGCGGCGGGAGGTGTGGCCGATGGTTACGCCATCGACCCGCCGGTGGATTTCGACGATGTGCCCGACCTGCCGTCCTTTAGCGCCGCCCCGGGCGGGGCCGCCGCGCCCGCGTCGGCGGCGGTGTCCCGTGGCGTCTTCGAGAACGCCGCCTACGCCGAGCCCGGCCTGGGTCAGCACCAGCCAGCCCAAGCTCCGATGATGGCCGATCCCCGGGAACTCCACCACGCGCCCCAGGCGGCTTTCGCCGGCCTGCGCCAGGAGCCGGTCCTGGGCGGCCTGCCGCCGGTGGACGAGGTGCCGCCCTTCGCCCCCAGCGAGCCTGCCTACGCGCCGGTTGCACCGCCCCAGCCGGCGGTCGCGCCAGCAGCCGCCATTCCCCGGGCTGCCGTGCCGCAGCCGGCTGCGCCGGCCTATGCGCCGCCTCCGGCCCAGGTGCAAAGCCCGTCGCCCTTCGCCAGCGCCCCGATCGCCCCGCCCCTGGTGCGGCCCGATCCTCCCCGGGGCCCCATCGCTCTGGACGACCAACCCGAGGCGCCTCTGGCGCCGCAAGCGCAATCCGCGCCTGGGCCGGCCCGAGCGCCGGTCCAGGCCAGCACTTTCTCCGCCGTGCTGTTGCCGCCGGAGTTGCTGTCGTCCGACACCGACTACCTGGTGGCCCTGGAAACCAGCGAGCCCCTGCCGGCCCACCAGTGGCTGGATGCCCAGCGCGAGGTGCTGGGGCGCCTGTCCAAGGCGGTGATCTGGGTCGGTTTCGACGAGCGGGAAGGGGTGTGGACCCCCCTGGAGGCGGATGACCAGCGCGCCATGCGGCGCATCCGGGTCGGTCTGCAACTGGCGGATCGGCGCGGCCCCCTGGCTGAACACGAACTAGCCGCCTTCCATGCCGCCATGCGCCAAGTGGCGGAACGCTTCATGGCGGTGGCCGACCTGCCGCTGCAACGCCCCTTCCTCGAAGCCGCCCGGGAACTGGACGGCTTCTGCGCCCAGGTGGACATCCAGATCGGCCTCAACGTGGTCGCCCACCAGCAGCTTTTCGCCGGTACCAAGATCCGCGCCCTGGCCGAATCCGCCGGCATGGGTCTGGAAGCCTCCGGCGCCTTCGTGCGGCGCGACGATCTGGGACGGGCGGTGTACGCCCTGGTTGGCCACGACCCCGGCGGTTTTGCCGCGGACACGATGAAGAGCCTGCAATGCCGGGGCGTCACCTTCCTCCTCGACGTGCCGCGCATCGCCCATGGCGACCGGGTCTTCCTCCAGGTGGTGGAGCTGGCCCGGCGTTTCGCCGATGCGCTCCACGGCAAGGTGGTGGACGACAACGGCCAGCCCTTCACCGACGTCATGATCGAGCCGATCCGCCGGCAGATCGTCCAGTACCAGACCGCCATGGCGGCCCGGGGCATCCCGGCCGGCGGGCCGGTGGCCCTGCGCCTCTTCGCCTGAGCGCCTTGCCCTTGCTGTACGGTTGCACCACCGCATGACTTTGCCCCCCGAGATTCTTGCCCGGGCCCGTTCCCTCGCCCGGGAAATCGAGCGCCACAACCACGCTTACTACGTCCTCGACGCCCCGACCATTCCGGACGCCGACTACGACGCTTTGTTCCGCGAATTGCAGGCCCTGGAGGCCGCGCATCCGGAATTGCGCACCCCCGATTCCCCAACCCAGCGGGTGGGGGGGGCGCCTCTCGATCAGTTTGCACCGGTGCGCCACGCCGTGCCCATGCTGTCGATCCAGACCGAGACCGATATCGAGGAGAGCGGGGCCTACAATTTCGACGCCCGGGTGCGCAAGGAACTCGGCCTGGACGAGACCGACCCGCCGGTGGAATACGCCGCCGAACTCAAGTTCGACGGCCTGGCGGTGACCTTGCGCTATGAGCATGGCCTGTTCGTCCAGGGCGCCACCCGGGGCGACGGCACGGTGGGCGAGGACGTCACCCAGAACCTGCGCACCGTGCACCAGATTCCCCTGCGCCTGGCCGGCGACGCCCCGCCCGTGCTGGAGGTGCGCGGCGAGGTGTACATGCGCCGCGACGACCTGGCCCGCTACAACGAAGCCGCCGCCGCCCGGGGCGACAAGACCCTGGTCAATCCGCGCAACGGCGCCGCCGGCAGCATTCGCCAGCTGGACCCGGCCATCGCCGCCAGCCGGCCCTTGAGTTTCTTCGCCTACGGCATCGGTGTGGTGGAAGGCTGGACGTTGCCGCCTACCCACAGCGGCGTGCTCGACGCCCTGGCGGCCTTCGGCGTGCCGGTCTGCACCCATCGCGCCGTGGTGCGGGGCGCGGCCGAACTGGCCGGTTTCCACCGCCAAATGGGCGAGTTGCGCGATACGCTGCCCTTCGACATCGACGGAGTGGTCTACAAGGTCAACCGCCTGGCCCTGCAAGCCGAACTGGGCTTTCGCTCCCGGGAGCCGCGCTGGGCCGTGGCCCACAAGTATCCGGCCCAGGAAGCCAGCACCGTGGTGGAAGCCATCGACTTCCAGGTGGGGCGCACCGGCGCCATCACCCCGGTGGCGCGCCTCAAGCCGGTGTTCGTCGGCGGGGTGACGGTGACCAACGCCACCCTGCACAACGAGGACGAGGTGCGGCGCAAGGACGTGTGGATCGGCGACACGGTGATCGTGCGCCGCGCCGGCGACGTCATCCCCGAAGTGGTGAGCGTGATCCAGGAGCGCCGCCCGGCGGATGCCAAACCCTTCGCCATGCTGCGTCATTGCCCGGTGTGCGGCTCTCACGTGGTGCGGGAAGAGGGCGAGGCCATTGCCCGCTGCTCCGGCGGTTTCGCCTGCCGGGCCCAGCGCACCCAGGCCATCCTGCACTTCGCCGGCCGGCGCATGATGGACATCGAAGGGCTCGGCGACCGCTACGTGGAAAACCTAGTGGACCTGGACTACGTCCATGGCGTGGCCGACCTGTTCCGCCTCACCCTGGACGACCTGCTGGAAATGAAGCGCCGTGCCGACGAGCGCGACGGCACCACCCCCGAGACGGTGAAGAAGGGCGTGGTTGCCACCCGCTGGGCGGAAAAGCTGCTGGAAGGCATCAAGACCAGCCGTTCGCCCACCCTGGCACGCTTCCTGTTCGCCCTGGGCATCCGCCACGTCGGCGAATCCACCGCCAAGACCCTGGCCGACTGGCTCGGCACCTTCGCTCGGGTCCGACGCGCGCCGGCACCGCTCCTGGCCGTGCTGCCGGACATCGGCGCCACGGTGGCGGCCGCCATCGCCGATTTCTTTTCCGAACCCCGGAACGGCGCCGCCATCGACGCTCTGTTCGCCGCCCAGGTGGCGCCGGCCGACGAGCACGCCCCCCATCCGGACCTGGCGGAAAAGCTGGCCTGGCCCGCGCTCTACGCCGCCCTGGGCGTGCCCAGGCTGACTCCGGTGCGCGCCCAGCAACTGGCCGAGGCGGTGCCGGACGGCGCCACCCTGGCGCGCCTCGACCATTTGGATTTGATTGCCTTGCCCCTGCCCGCCGAGGTGGGCGACGCCCTGCGCGACTGGCTCGACCGGGAAGACAACCGGAAGCTGCTGCTGGCCTTGGCCGAACTGCGCGGCGAGTTGCTCGCCGCCTTGCCTGAGGCCCCCGCCGCCGGCAGCGGCAACCCCCAGGTGGCGGGCAAGACCTTCGTGCTCACCGGCACTCTGCCTACCCTGACCCGGGACGAGGCTAAAGCCATGATCGAGGCCCAGGGCGGCAAGGTGGCCGGTTCCGTGTCGAAGAAAACCCATTACGTGGTGGCCGGCGCCGAAGCCGGCTCCAAACTGGCCAAGGCCGAGGAGCTGGGCGTGCCCGTCCTCGACGAGGCCGGCCTGTTGTCGTTGTTGGAATCGTTGTCGGAGTCGCATGGTTCGACGCCGCCGAATCAGGGAGAAACGCAGTGAAGAAAGTTCGCAAGGCCGTATTTCCGGTAGCCGGTCTGGGCACCCGGTTCCTGCCTGCCACCAAGGCCAGCCCCAAGGAAATGCTGACGGTGGTGGACAAGCCCTTGATCCAGTACGCCGTGGAAGAGGCGGTGGCCGCCGGCATCACCGAGATGATCTTCGTCACTGGCCGCAGCAAGCGGGCCATCGAGGACCACTTCGACAAGGCCTTCGAGCTGGAAACCGAGCTGGAGCGCAAGAACAAGACCGAACTCCTGGAAGTGGTGCGCAACATCCTGCCTAAGGGGGTGAACTGCATCTACACCCGCCAGTCTGAAGCCCTGGGCCTCGGCCATGCCGTGCTCTGCGCCAAGTCGGTGGTGGGGGACGAGCCCTTCGCCGTGATCCTGGCCGACGACCTGCTCGACCACGGCAAGCCGGTGATGCAGCAGATGTCCGAGTCCTTCGACTACTACAACTGCTCGGTCATCGGCGTGCAGGACGTGCCCCGGGCCGAGACCAAGAGCTACGGCATCGTGGACGCCCAGCCCGTGGCCGACCGGGTCGAGCGCATCTCCGCCATCGTCGAGAAGCCCAAGCCCGAAGAGGCGCCGTCCACCCTGGCCGTGGTGGGGCGCTACATCCTGACTCCACGCATCTTCCACCACCTGGAGCGGGTCAAGCCCGGCTCCGGCGGCGAAATCCAGCTCACCGACGGCATCGCCGCCCTGCTTCAGGAAGAGCAGGTGCTGGCCTACCGCTACGACGGTGTGCGCTACGACTGCGGTTCCAAGCTCGGCTACCTGCAGGCTACGGTGGCCCTGGGGCGTCGCCATGCCGAGGTGGGCGATGCCTTCGAAGCCTACCTGGACAGCCTGAAAGGATGAGCATGTCCATCATCGACTACCGGGAAGCCCAGGCCACCCTGGCCGACGCCGATGTGATCCACGACGAGGCCCAAGTGAGCGAGGCGGTGGCCCGGGTGGCCGCCACCATCAGCGCCGACCTGGGGGAGAAGTGTCCCCTGGTGCTGTGCGTGATGACCGGCGGCCTGGTGTTCGCCGGCCAGCTCCTGACCCAGCTGCGCTTTCCCCTTCAGTTCGACTACCTGCACGTCACCCGTTACGGCCAGGACACCGCCGGCGGCGCCCTGTCGTGGAAGGCCGCCCCCTGGACCAGCGTCAAGGACCGGATCGTGCTGGTGGTGGACGACATCCTGGACCAGGGCGTGACCCTGGCGGTGATCCGCGACCGGCTGCTGCAACTGGGGGCCGCCGAGGTGCGCACCGCGGTGTTCGCCGACAAGGACAATGGCCTGGACAAGCCGATCCGCGCCGACTACGTGGCGGTCTCGGTGCCCAACCGCTTCGTCTTCGGCTATGGCATGGACGTGCGCGGCGCCTGGCGCAACCTGCCGGCGGTCTATGCGGTGAAGGGACTGTGAGCGCCGTGGCAGAAGCTTTTCCTTCCCGCTGGACGAACGAAGCCGCCTGGTACGCCCGTCATGGCGACTACGCCTGGCTCGCCGAAACCCTGGCAGCCGCCCTCGGCGCCGCAGATCAGCGCCGCGTGGTGGAAGTAGGCTGCGGCGTGGGTGAAAGCACCGTGGTCCTGGCCCGGGCCGGCTTTTCCGTGTGTGTGGTCGAACCGATTGCCGCCTGCCGCGACGAGGCCGCCCAACGCCTGGTCGCTGCCGGTGCCGAGATCGCCGGCCGGGTGACCTTCATCGACGCCGACGTGACGGCCCTGCCGGATGCGGCGCGCCGCCAGCTGGAAGCCTTCGATCCCCGCGCCGTGGCCTGCTGGCTGGCCGGCGCCCCCGACGAGGTCACGGCCCTGCCCGGCGGCCGGCCGGGGGAGGGGGTGGCGCGCCACCGGGAAACCATGCAGCGCGGCTGCGCCGAACTGGCCGCCGCCCTGCCCGGCGTGACCGTGCTTCAGGTGGCGGACCGTACGGTCATGCCCTGGGCGGCCAAGGACATCGGCCGCGACCTGACCCTCAAGGTGCAGCAGCAACTGGTCCTGAAAGACTTGCCGTTCCAGTTGTCCAAGGCTGACACCCTGTTTCGCAAGCTCACCCCGACGCCCCACGAGGCGGCCACCCTGGGCAAGCTGTCCGGCCCTATGCGCGGAGCCATTCCGCTGCTGGGCATGGCCCTAGCGCGCCGGGCCTGACGCAATTTAGTAGCGGAGAATTCAATGCTCGCCATCATTGGCGGTTCCGGGCTGTCCCAGCTCGCCAACCTACTCATCACCCACCGCGAGGTGGTCCGTACGCCCTACGGCGAACCCTCCTGCCCCCTGACCTTCGGCGAAGTCTGCGGCACCCCGGTGGTCTTCCTGGCCCGCCACGGCCATGGCCACACCTTGGCGCCCCACGAGGTCAATTACCGGGCCAACATCTGGGCCCTCAAGCACAAGGGCGCCCTGGCGGTGATCGCCGTGGCCTCGGTGGGCTCGATCCGGGCCGACCTGGCCCCGGGCGACCTGGTGGTGCCCCACCAGGTCATCGACTACACCTGGGGCCGCCGTTCCACCTTCTTCGAAGGGGAGGGCAATCCGGTGCGCCACATCGACTTCACCGATCCCTACGACGAGGAGTTGCGCCAGCGCATCATCGGCGCCGCCGACCTGACCAAAATCCCCATCAAGGCCGGGGCGGTCTATGCCTGCACCCAGGGACCCCGTCTGGAAACCGCCGCCGAGATCAACCGCATCGAGCGTGACGGCGGTGACGTGGTGGGCATGACCGGCATGCCCGAGGCCCTGCTGGCCCGGGAACTGGAGCTCCCCTACGCGGCCATCAACGTGGTGGCCAACTACGCCGCCGGCCGGGCTGATTCGGCCCATGGCATCAGCTTCGACGCCATCCTTGGCGAATTGGGCGCCCCCATGGGGCGGGTCCGATCGCTGCTGGAAACCGTGGCCGGCTGCGGCGTGTTCCTGTGAACCGTTAGGAGGATGCCGTGATCCGGGAAATCCTGCGCATGGGCGACCCGCGCCTTTATCTGCGGGCGGAAGAGGTCCGGGCATTCGGTACGCAGGCCCTGGACGCCCTGGTGGCCGACATGCTCGACACCATGCAGGCGGCTCAGGGCGTTGGTCTGGCCGCGCCCCAGATCGGCGTGCCGCTGCGGGTGGTGATCTTCGGCTTCGAGCGCAACCCCCGCTACCCCCAGGCCGAGGCCGTACCATTCACCGTGCTGGTGAACCCGGTCCTGACGCCGCTCGGCGACGAGATGGAGGAGGGCTTCGAGGGCTGCCTGTCGGTGCCCGGGCTTCGTGGCAGCGTGCCCCGCCACCGGCGCCTGCGCTACACCGGCGTCACCCCACAGGGCGACGTCGTGGATCGCACAGTGGAAGGTTTCCATGCGCGGGTGGTGCAGCACGAGTGCGATCACCTGGACGGCATCCTATTCCCGATGCGGGTACGGGATTTCACCCGCTTCGGCTTCACCGACGTGCTTTTCCCCAATGGCCTGCCTGCCGGGACCGACGACTGAGCAAAGGCAAGGCCCCATGAATAAAGGCCGGTTCCATAGCAATGGAGCCGGCCTTTGGCTTTAGAGGGGCCGGTTCAGGCGAAGAGCGAAACCCCGGCGTTGCGCAACATGCTGCACAGGGCGATCAGGGGCAGGCCGATCAGGGCGTTGGGGTCGCTGCCCTCCATCTTTTCCAGCAGGGCGATGCCCAGCCCTTCGGACTTGGCGCTGCCGGCGCAGTTGTAGGGCTGTTCGCGGCGCAGGTAGTTGTGGATTTCGTCGTCCGTCAGGTGGCGGAAAGTGACCAGGGTGGGAATGCCCTCGATCTGGCGGTGGCCGCTGGCGCCATGGACCAGGGCCAGGCCGGTGAAGAAGTTGACGGTGCGGCCGCGCATGGTCTGCAACTGGCGCACGGCCTTCTCGTGGCCACCGGGTTTGCCGAAGATGGCACCGTCGAGCACCGCCACTTGGTCGCTGCCGATCACCAGGGCATCCGGGTGGCGTTCCGCCACTGCCCGGGCCTTGGCTTCGGAAAGACGCAGTGCCAAGGCTTCAGGCGCCTCGCCGGGCAGGGGGGTTTCGTCGACTTCGGGAGAGATGGTTTCGAAGGGAATCTGCAACCGGCTGAGCAATTCGCGCCGGTAAGGTGAGGTGGAGGCAAGAATCAGGCGCTGCGGGGCAGGGGAAGCGGGGGCTGAATGGCTCACGGTAAGGCGCGGAAAGAAATGACGGGGACGGACGAAAGACGGTGAGGCGCGGTGGGGCTGGGGAATAACGGGATGAAGGGGCGTCCAGCTCAAACTTCAACTTTGGCACGGCTTGGGGGCCGCTGCCGCAGGTGTTTGGCGGTGTTTCCGGGCGACTGGCAACTCCTGAAAAGTCCGGCGCTTCCGTCTTTTTTGACATGGAGAGCCGAAAATCATATCATCCGCGCCTTATGTCGCAACAGATCGTGATCGACAGCAAGGTTTTCGCCCGCGAGGGGCGGGTGCTGGAAGGGTCCCTGGACCTGGCCGCCCTGCCGCGCTTGGCGGATTTACTGCTGGCCCGCGAGGGGCAGCTGGTCTATCGACTTGAAGGCCGCGTCAGCACCGACAATAAGCCGCAGCTGTGGCTGGTTGTTTCCGGGCTCTTGCCCCTGGGGTGCCAGCGTTGCCTGGAACGGGTCGATCATGAGCTTGAGGTGGATAGCCTCCTCGAACTCATCGACGACGAGGCCGATCTGACTCAGGATGACCTGGAGGACGACTCCCGGGATTTCATTGTTGCCGACAAGTCGTTGGACGTTGCAGCCCTGATCGAGGACGAGGTGATTCTCGCCCTGCCGGCAGTGCCGCAGCACTTGGATTGCGCCCTGCCGGAAGGCGGGCAGGGAAACGCAAAGGTTTCGCCCTTCAGCGCGCTCGCTGCCCTGAAGAAAACGCCGTGACCTGTTGGTCGCGGTCGGGGTTTAAAGCGAAGCCCGATTTTTATTTAGGAGTTTGAAATGGCCGTTCAACAGAACAAGAAGTCCCCCTCCAAGCGTGGCATGGTCCGCGCTCACGATTTCCTGACCGCTCCCGCCCTGGCGGTTGAGCCCACCACCGGTGAAACCCACCTGCGTCACCACATCTCCCCGTCCGGTTTCTACCGCGGCAAGAAGGTCGTCAAGGGCAAGGGCGAGTAATTCTGCCGGAAGGGGCAGGCGACTCCCTCTCATGAAGAGGGCGCCTGCCTTTTCTTTTGCCGTCGTGCCGGCTCCCGGCGCGGCTCCCTCCTTCCTTGCTTCCCTCCCCAATGGCTATCACCCTCGCCATCGATTGCATGGGTGGTGACCACGGTCCCGGTGTCACAGTGCCGGCGGCCCTGGCTTTCGCCCGTCGTTTTCCCGAATCCCGCATCATCCTCATCGGCCTCGAAGACCGCATCCGTCCCCTTTTGAAGGGCGCGGACGTGGATTCCGAGCGCGTCTCCGTGCACCATGCCTCCCAGGTGGTGGCCATGGACGAATCCCCGGCCCTGGCGCTGAAGAACAAAAAGGATTCGTCGATGCGCGTTGCCGCCAACCTGGTCAAGTCAGGTGAGGCCGATGCCTGCGTCTCGGCCGGCAACACCGGCGCCCTGATGGCGATTTCCCGCTTCGTCCTGAAGATGCTGCCGGGCATCGACCGCCCGGCGATCTGTACCGTGTTGCCCACCACCAAGGGGCACGTCCACGTCCTCGATCTGGGCGCCAACGTGGATTGCGAGGCGGAGCACCTGCTCCAGTTCGGCATCATGGGGGCCATGCTGGTGGCCGCCGTGGAGCACAAGGAGAGTCCCACCGTTGGCCTGCTCAACATCGGTGAAGAAGAGATCAAGGGCAACGAGGTGGTCAAGCAGGCCGCCGAACTGCTCCGCGACTCGGGCCTCAACTTCATCGGCAACGTCGAGGGCGACGGGGTTTACCAGGGCGAGGCCGAAGTGGTCGTCTGCGACGGCTTCGTCGGTAATGTGGCCCTGAAGGTTTCCGAGGGCCTGGCCCAGATGGTGGCCTCCTTCCTCAAGCAGGAGTTCAGCCGCTCGCCCCTCACCAAGCTGGCCGCCCTGGTGGCGCTGCCGGTGCTCAAGCGCTTCAAGGACCGGGTCGACCATCGTCGCTACAATGGTGCCAGCCTGCTCGGCCTGAAGGGCGTGGTGGTGAAGAGCCACGGCTCCGCCGACGCCTTCGCCTTTGAAAACGCCATCGTGCGCGCCTACGAGGCCGCCCGCGAAGGCGTGCTCGACCGGATCGCCCGCCAGATGGCGGTCTACCAGGCCCACCGGGAAGCCCAGCGTGCCGCTGCGGCTCCCCTTGATTCGAACAACGCTCCCGCACAGGAGACAGCGTGACCATTTACGCCCGCATTGCCGGCGTGGGCAGCTACCTGCCCCCGGATCGCGTCACCAACGATGACCTCGTCGCCCGGGGTATCGACACCAACGATGAGTGGATCGCCACTCGTACCGGCATCCGCGCCCGCTACCTGGCCGCTCCCGGCGTCACCTCCAGCCAGCTTGGCCTGGAGGCGGCCCGCCGCGCCCTGGAGCACGCCGGCGCCACGGCCGGCGAAATCGACCTGATCATCGTCGCCACCTCCACGCCGGATTTCATTTTCCCCAGCACCGCCTGTCTGATCCAGGCCGAACTGGGCAGCAAGAAGGCCACGGCCTTCGACGTCCAGGCCGTGTGCAGCGGTTTCGTCTATGCCATGACCGTGGCCGAGAAGTTCATCCGTTCCGGCAGCCATAAAAAGGCCCTGGTGATCGGCACCGAAACCTTCTCGCGCATCCTCGACTGGAAGGACCGGGGCACCTGCGTGCTGTTCGGCGACGGTGCCGGCGCCGTTATCCTGGAAGCCTCGGAGGCCCCGGGCATTCTGGCCACCGCCTTGCATGCCGACGGCAGCTACAACCAGATTCTCAACGTTCCCGGCCAGGTGGCCGGCGGCCAGGTGATCGGCGACCCATTCCTGCGCATGGACGGCCAGGCGGTGTTCAAATTCGCCGTGCGCGTCCTGGCCGAAGTGGCCCGGGAATGCTGCGATGCAGCCCAGATCGCCCCCGAGGCGGTGGACTGGCTGGTGCCGCACCAGGCCAACATCCGCATCATCGAGGCCACTGCCAAGAAGATGGGGCTTTCCATGGACCGGGTGGTGACCACCGTGGCCAGCCATGGCAACACCTCCGCTGCCTCGGTGCCCCTGGCCCTGGACGCGGCGGTCAAGGACGGGCGAATCCAGCGCGGCCAGACCGTCATGCTCGAAGGCGTGGGCGGCGGCTTCACCTGGGGCGCCGTGTTGCTGCGCTACTGATTTTGCGCAATTCCACAAGAAATAGAGAGATAACCATGGCTTTTGCTTTTGTCTTCCCCGGGCAGGGCTCCCAGTCGGTGGGCATGATGGCCGCCTACGGCGACGCCCCGGTGATCCGCGCCACCTTCGACGAGGCGTCCGCAGCCCTGGGCCAGGACCTGTGGCAGATGGTCGCCGAAGGCCCGGCCGAACTGCTGGCCCAAACCGTGAACACCCAGCCGCTCATGCTCACCGCCGGCATCGCCGCCTGGCGCCTCTGGCAGGAGAAGGGCGGCAAGCAGCCCGCCGTGGTGGCCGGCCACAGCCTGGGCGAGTACTCCGCCCTGGTGGCCGCCGGCGTCCTGCAATTCAAGGACGCCGTCCCCCTGGTGCGCCTGCGCGCCGCCGCCATGCAGGACGCCGTGCCCTTGGGCACCGGCGCCATGGCTGCGATTCTGGGGCTGGACGACGACGGTATCCGCGCCGCCTGTGCCGAAGCGGCCCAGGGCGAGGTGGTGGAGCCGGTGAACTTCAATGCCGCTGGCCAGACCGTGATCGCCGGCCACAAGGCCGCCGTGGAGCGGGCTATGGAAGCCTGCAAGGCCCGGGGCGCCAAGCGCGCCGTGGCTCTGCCGGTGTCCGCGCCGTTCCACTCCTCCCTGATCCGTCCCGCCGCCGACAAGCTGGCTGCTCGCCTGGCCGAACTGGACCTGCAGGCGCCGAAGATTCCGGTGGTCAACAACGTGGACGTGGCTGTCGAGAGCAATCCGGCCCGTATCCGCGACGCCCTGGTGCGCCAGGCCTACAACCCGGTGCGCTGGGTGGAGACCGTGCAGAAGATGGCGGCGATGGGCGTGACCGTCGTTGCCGAATGCGGGCCGGGCAAGGTCCTGGCCGGCCTGACCAAACGTTGCGCCGATGGCGTGAATGGCGTGGCCCTGGCCGATCTGGCCGGGATCGAGGCCAACCTCAACCTGGAGTGATACAGATGCTGCAAGGACAGATTGCCCTGGTCACCGGCGCCTCGCGGGGCATCGGCAAGGCCATCGCCCTGGCCCTGGGCCGTGCCGGCGCCACCGTGATCGGTACCGCCACCACGGCGGACGGCGCCGCCAAGATCGGCGACTATCTCAAGGAAGCTGGCATCGCCGGCCGGGGCGCCGCCCTGGAAGTGCGCGACCAGGCCCAGGTGGACGCCCTGATCGGCGAGATCGAAAAGGAATTCGCCCCGGTGTCGATCCTGGTCAACAATGCCGGCATCACCCGCGACAACCTCGCCATGCGCATGAAGGACGAGGAGTGGGATGCGGTCATCGACACCAACCTGAAGGCCGTGTTCCGCATGACCAAGGCGGTGATGCGGGGGATGATGAAGGCCCGCTTCGGCCGCGTCGTCAACATCACCTCGGTGGTTGGCCATGCCGGCAACCCCGGCCAGGCCAACTACTGTGCCGCCAAGGCCGGCGTGTCGGGCATGACCCGATCCCTGGCCCGGGAACTGGGCAGCCGCAACATCACGGTGAACTGCGTCGCCCCCGGCTTCATCGACACCGACATGACCAAGGTCCTCGAAGAGAAGCAGAAAGAGGCCCTGGTTGCCAGCATTCCCCTGGGCCGCCTCGGCGCCCCGGAGGACATCGCCTCGGCCGTGCTGTTCCTGGCCTCGCCGGGCGCCGCCTACGTGACGGGAAATACCATCCACGTCAATGGCGGGATGTTCATGGAGTGACCCGAAGCGGCGCGCCTCGCGAAAGCCTGCGTGGTTGTTTTGTGGCGGCAGCCGCTTTTGGTAGAATGGATAAGTTTTGTTTTTACCCGTATCAGGGATAAGGAGCCCCTTAATGGAAAACCTCGAACAGCGCGTTAAAAAGATTGTTGCCGAACAACTCGGTGTGAACGAAGCCGATATCAAGACCGAGTCCTCCTTCGTCGACGATCTGGGCGCCGATTCGCTGGATACCGTCGAGCTCGTGATGGCCCTCGAAGAAGAATTCGAGTGCGAAATCCCCGACGAAGAGGCGGAAAAGATCACCACCGTCCAGCAGGCGATCAATTACATCCTCGCCAACAAGAAGTAAGCTTCTGCGGACGTTGATCGGGCCGGCTGTTTCCTCGGAAGCGCCGGCCCGGTTGCATCGAATTGCAGCATCCCGGGGCCGCCGCTTGGCGCAGCCTCGTCCCAGCACGGGCCACGCGGCCCCAGTGGCCGAATGCGGCATGCCCCGAGGAGGGCTGCAACGCAGGGCGCCCCGTGCCTTTCACCCCTCACCAGACATATCCGGAGCGCATGTTGGCACGCCGTAGAGTCGTCATCACCGGCCTGGGGATCATCTCCCCGGTTGGCAACACCGTCGAGGAAGCCTGGCAGAACATTACCGCCGGCCGCACGGGCATTGGTGCCATCACCAAGTTCGATGCCTCCTCCTTCCCGTCCCGCATCGCCGGGGAAGTCAAGAATTTCGACATCGGCACCTATCTGTCGCCGAAAGAAGCCCGTCGCATGGATAGTTTCATCCATTTCGGCATGGCGGCCGGCATCCAGGCGGTCCGCGACGCGGGCCTGGAAGGCAACGATAAGCTGGACATGGAGCGCATCGGCGTCTCCATCGGTTCCGGCATCGGCGGCCTGCCCCTGATCGAGCAGACCCACGATGAATACCTGGCCGGCGGTGTGCGCAAGGTCAGCCCCTTCTTCGTGCCCGGCTCGATCATCAACATGATCTCCGGCAATCTGTCGATCATGTACGGCTACAAGGGCCCCAACATCGCCCTGGTGACCGCCTGCACTACCGGCACCCACTCCATCGGCGAAGCGGCCCGCATCATCGAGTACGGCGACGCCGACGTGATGGTTGCCGGCGGTGCCGAATCCACCGTGTCGCCCCTGGGCGTCGGCGGCTTCTGCGCGGCCCGGGCCCTTTCCACCCGCAACGACGATCCCGCGGCCGCCAGCCGTCCCTGGGACAAGGATCGCGACGGCTTCGTCCTGGGCGAGGGGGCCGGCGTCTTGGTACTGGAAGAGTATGAGCACGCCAAGGCCCGCGGTGCCAAGATTTACGCCGAACTGATCGGCTACGGTCGCAGCGCCGACGCCTACCATATGACCCAGCCGGTGGAAAACGGCGAAGGCGCGGCCCGTTGCATGGTCAACGCCCTCAAGAACGCCGGTATCAATCCTTCCGACGTCCAGTACGTGAATGCCCACGGCACCTCCACCCCCTTGGGTGACATGGCCGAGACCCAGGCGGTCAAGCGCTGCTTCGGCGACGCGGCCCAGTCCCTGGTGGTCAGCTCCACCAAGTCCATGACCGGCCATCTGCTGGGCGCGGCGGGTGGCATCGAGGCGGTGTTCTCCACCCTGGCGGTGCATCAGCAGGTGGCGCCTCCTACCATCAACCTGGCCAATCCGGGCGAAGGCTGCGATCTGGATTACTGCGCCAACGAAGCCCGCTCCATGCGTATCGACGTGGCCCTGTCCAACTCCTTCGGGTTCGGTGGGACCAACGGTACTCTGGCGTTCAAGCGCATCTGAGGTTTTCGGGTGCGGCTGCCTTGGCAACTGCACCCCTGTCCCTCCCGCTTCGGGCTGGGACTGCTGGGCGGGCTTCACCTCGCCGCCCTGCTTGCCATCGCCGCATCGGCTTACGCCGGCGCGGCGATTTTCATTTGGTCGGGCGCATTGGCCGCGTTCATCCTGTCCCTGGCCTGGAGCGCCTGGAGCCTGCGGCGTGCGCCCCACGCCTTGCGCCTGGGGAGGGAAGGGCAGTTGCACGTGCGGCTGGGCCGGGACGACACCTGGCGTCCGGCCCGCCTGCTGGGGGATACGGCCGTCTGGGAATTCGCGGTGATCCTGCGCTGCCGTCTGGAAGGCCGGGAAGGAATAGGGGCGGAACGCCTGGGCCGAACCCTGCTGATCGGCCGGGACAGCTTGCCGCCCGACGACTTTCGGGCGCTAAGCGTATGGCTGCGCTGGCGGGAGTGCGGAAAGCGGGGAGGGAAGCCGGGGGAGGCCGACGGCCTCCCCCGGTAGGAGCGAGCCCCTTGGGCGGGCTTTAGCGCTTCGAGCGGAACACCCGGGGGCGAGCGCCGGGCAGAACGGTATTGCGGGGGCGTGGCAGGGTATCCGGGTAGTCGCGGCTGAAGTGCAGCCCACGGCTTTCCCTACGCTTCAGGGCGCAGCGCACGATCAGATCGGCGGTCACCACCAGGTTGCGCAGCTCGATCAGGTCGTGGCTGATGCGGAAGTTGGCGTAGAACTCGTCGATTTCCCGGGCCAGCAGGCGGATGCGGTGCTGGGCGCGGGTGAGGCGCTTGGTGGTGCGGACGATGCCCACGTAGTCCCACATGAAACGGCGCAACTCGTCCCAGTTGTGGGAAATGACGATCTCTTCGTCGGCATCGGTGACCGCGCTTTCATCCCAGGCCGGCAGGTTCGGGATGGGGGGAGGCGTCTGGGCAAGGATGTCGGCGCAGGCAGCCTCGGAAAAGACGATGCACTCGAGGAGCGAGTTGGAGGCCAGACGGTTGGCGCCGTGCAGCCCGGTGCAGGCCGATTCGCCGGAGGCGTAGAGCCCGGGTACGTCGGTGCGCGCCTTCAGGTCGGTGACGATGCCGCCGCAGGTGTAGTGGGCCGCCGGCACCACCGGGATGGGCTCCCGGGAAATGTCGATGCCCAACTCCAGGCAGCGGGCGTAGATATTTGGGAAGTGGGTCTGCAGGAACTCCACCGGCTTGTGGCTGATGTCCAGGTAGACACAATCCAGGCCGCGCTTCTTCATCTCGAAGTCGATGGCTCGGGCGACGATGTCCCGGGGGGCTAGTTCGGCCCGGGGATCGTGGGCGGGCATGAAGCGGGTGCCGTCGGGCAGACGCAACAGACCGCCTTCGCCGCGGACCGCTTCGGAAATGAGGAAGGACTTGGCCTGGGGGTGGTACAGGCAGGTCGGGTGAAACTGGATGAATTCCATGTTGGCTACCCGGCAGCCGGCCCGGTGGGCCATGGCGATGCCGTCGCCGGTGGAAGTGTCCGGGTTGGTGGTGTAGAGATACACCTTGCCCGCGCCGCCGGCACCGATCAGGGTGAATGGGGCTGCCGCAGTGGTCACGTGCCCGGTGCGCGAATCCAGCACGTAGGCGCCGTAACAGCGGTTGTCGTCCAGCCCCAGCTTGGCGCCGGTGATCAGGTCGATGGCGATGTGGTGCTCCAGCACCGTGATGTTCGGGTGGTGCCGCACCTTGCGCGTCAGGGTGTCCTGCACGGCGGCGCCGGTGGCGTCGTTGACGTGGATGACGCGGCGGTGGCTGTGGCCGCCTTCCCGGGTCAGGTGGTAGCCCTTGTCGCCCTTGGTGAAGGGGACGCCCTGTTCGATCAGCCACTCGATGGCGCGGCGGCCGTTCTCAACCACGAAGCGGGTGGCGGCCGGGTCGTTGAGATAGGCGCCGGCGTCAAAAGTGTCGTGGATGTGGGCTTCGATGGAATCCTGGTTGTCCAGGACCGCGGCGATGCCGCCTTGGGCCCAGCCGGAGGCGCTGTCTTCCAGGCTCCGCTTGCTGATCAGACCGACTTTTTTGTGCTGGGCGAGCCGCAGTGCGGCGGATTGACCGGCAAGACCGCTGCCGATGATGAGTACGTCGAAATTCAAGGCCACAGTATTGTTTCCCCGAAACTGCTCTTGCGGCAGTCCTGAACGAGAGTCCCGCACTATAGCGCCGGGGGGAGCGGGGCGCAACGAACATGGTCCCGGCACAGGCGCACAGTGTTGGTGCATTCGGCGCGGAAAAACAGGGGAAAAGCTGAACTAATTCTCAAATGGGAATGTCACATCTGCGGCTCATGCGAATTGCGAGGTGAAACAGTTTTTTTCTGTTGGGCATGAAGTGTTTTCGGGGTGCGGCGTTGTTATATACTGCGGCAAACCCTTATAAGAAAACCCCTCATCTCCCAATCGAAAAGCATGAGCAATCGCGAAGTTGACCAAGTGTTGGTTGAGCGGGCTCAAGCCGGCGACAAACACGCGTTCGAACTGCTGGTCGCCAAGTACCAGCGGAAACTGGCGCGCTTGTTGTCTCGCTTCATCCGCGACCCTGCCGAGGTGGAAGACGTGACGCAAGAGGCTTTCATTAAAGCCTATCGGGCTTTGCCGGCGTTTCGGGGGGATAGCGCGTTTTATACGTGGCTTTATCGCATTGGCATAAATACTGCCAAGAACTACCTGGTGGCCCAGGGGCGCCGCGCCCCCACCTCGACCGAGTTCGATTCGGAAGAGGCGGAAACCTTCGAAGACGGCGACCAGCTACGGGACATCAACACCCCCGATGCTCTCTTGCTGTCCAAACAGATCGGCGAAACCGTCAACTCCGCAATGGAGGCCCTGCCTGAGGAGCTCCGCACCGCGATTGTGTTGCGCGAGATCGAAGGGCTGTCTTACGAGGACATTGCCAAGATCATGGAATGTCCAATCGGCACCGTGCGTTCCCGCATTTTCAGGGCGCGGGAAGCCGTGGCCGCCAAGTTGCGGCCCTTGCTCGACACGGCACCGGACAGACGATGGTAGTTCGCCATGCAACAACAACTCCCCATCGACGTCTCCCTCCTGACCGATTCGGAATTCGAGGGTGAAGCGGCCGATACGGCGTTGGCCCGGGTCCACGGCTCTGCGGAAGAGCGTTCCCGCTGGCTGCTTTATCACCTGATCGGCGACGTCCTGCGCGGCGATTGCCCGGTCGCCGGCAATTGCGCGGCCTTCATGGCCCGCTTCTCGCGACGCCTTCAGGATGAGCCGCCGGTAGCGACAGCGATCGCGGCCCGGCGCATCCTACCCGGAGTGCCTCAACAAAAAAGCCGTGAAAGCCGGGGAATGGCGTCGAAATCCGCCCTGGCTGTCGCGGCGGCGCTTGCCGGAATCATGGTGGCCGGCCTGGCTTCCCTGTCCCTGTCGCCAGCCGGGCAGGTCAGTTTCGCCGCCTTGCCGGGCTCGGCCCTGGACGGGGCGCCGTTGCCGCCGGCCATCGCCCGGGAATACCTGCTGGCCCACGAAGGGGCCGCCCGGGTCGCCACCCTGACCAGCGTCAATCCGCGCATCAAGAGCCTGGCCATGGCCGTCACGCCAGCGGAGGACGAGGCGAAATGACCTGGGCAGCCCGGCTGCTCCTGGTGGTGCTGGCTTTCTTTTTGCAGAACGCGGCCAGCGCAGATCCTCTCGTTTGGCTCAAACGCATGACCCAGGCCAATGGCAGCCTGGACTACAACGGAACCTTCATCTACCAGTGCGGCCCCGTTTCGGAAACCTCGCGCATCGTGCACGGTACCGAGGATGGCCGGGAGATGGAGTGGATCCAGGTATTGGACGGCCCGCCCCGGGAAATGCTGCGGGTCGGCGACGAGGTGCGGGCCTTCCTGCCCGGCGAGAAGCGCGAAGTGGTCGAAAAGCGCGCCGGCGGGCGGGGCTTCCCCGGCCGGGTGGCGGTGGTGCCGGAGCAATTGCTCAACTACTACACGGTCAAGGCGGGCGGCGGGGAGCGGGTGGCCGGACTGGATGCCCGGTTGCTGATCCTCGAACCCAAGGACGGCTGGCGCTTCGGCCACCGCTTCTGGGTCGACGCCAACTCCGGCCTGCTACTCAAGGCGTGGGTGATGGACGACAAGGGGCTGCCGGTGGAGCAGTTCAGCTTTACCCAGATCGCCATCGGCTCCCCCCAGGATTTCACGGCCTTGAAGGCCCGCTGGCGGGAGGACCGGCCGCAGCCCGACTGGAAAGTGGACAACATGCTGCCGGGCGAGGCGGTCAATGGCGACGCCGGCTGGATTCTGCATGGCGGCGTTCCCGGTTTCCGCAAGACCGCAGTCTGGCGGCGGCGCTTGGGCGACGGGGCGGGCTCGGTGCTGCACATGCTGTTCTCCGACGGCGTGGCCGCGGTGTCGGTATTCGTCACGCCGGTCGACCAGGCCCGCACAGCCCGTCCCGGCACCTCCACCCAAGGGGGAGTCGCCATGCACGTGCGCCTGGTGTCTGGCAACGTGGTGACCGCCATGGGCGAGGTGCCGCCCGCCACGGTGCGCAAGATCGCCGAAAGCCTGGAACTGAAAAAATGAAAATCTGCCGGAGCATCGGGATACGTGATTGAAATTGCCGCTGTCGTAACCGCCGTGGAAAATGGCTACCTGGAAGTGGAATCCGCATCGACGGGATGCGGGCGCTGCCACGAACCCGGCGGCTGCGGCGGTGTTTCCCTGGGCTCGATGCTTTGCGCCAAGCCCCGCCGCCTACGGGTGCGCAACGACCTGCCCGGCCCGGTGCAGGTCGGCGACCAGGTGGACGTGGGTGTGGCCGACGGCATCCTGGGACAGGCCGCGTTGGTAACCTACGCGCTTCCCCTGGCCGGCCTGCTGCTGGGTGCCCTGGCCGGCGCCCGGGGGGGGGATGTCGGCGCCATTCTGGGCGGCGCGGCGGGATTGGGCGTGGCTTGGCTCCTGGCCCGGCGCATGCGCCGGCAGGCCGAAGCCCGGGCGGGCGATCTGGTCGTCGTGCGCCACCGCCCGGCGCAGGCTGCCGCCTAGCGTCGCACGGTTCCGGGGATTTGGCGGCGGCCTTTGCCGTTCTTGGGTTTTCCCGGCCGCTTTGGCGGCCGGTTTCGTTTGTTCTGGCATTGCAACGAGAAGAGGTCTCCATGCGTTCGCTCATGCGCTGTTTCGCTGTCTTGCTGTTTCTCAGCCTGGCGCCCCTGGCTTCCGCCCAGGCAGTCAAGGGGCTTCCCGACTTCACCGAACTGGTGGAGCGGCAGGGGCCGGCGGTAGTCAACGTCAGCACCACCCAGGTGGTGCGTAGCAACCGGGCCACCCCCCAGTTGCCTTTCGACGAAGACGATCCCATGTTCGATTTCTTCCGGCGTTTCATGCCGCCGGAAGCTCGTCCGAATACCCCCCGTGAATTTGAGAACCGCTCCCTTGGCTCGGGTTTCATCATCAGCGCCGACGGCTACATCCTGACTAATGCCCATGTGGTGGATTCTGCCGACGAGATTTCGGTCAAGCTCACCGACAAGCGGGAGTACAAGGCCAAGGTGATCGGTGCTGACAAGCGCACCGACGTGGCCCTGCTCAAAATCGATGCTACCGGCCTGCCCACGGTCAGGCTTGGCGACCCGAGCCAGCTCAAGGTCGGCGAGTGGGTGGTGGCCATCGGTTCGCCCTTCGGCTTCGACAACACGGTGACCGCCGGCATCGTTTCTGCCAAGGGACGCTCCCTGCCCCAGGAGAACTACGTGCCCTTTATCCAGACCGACGTGGCCATCAACCCCGGCAACTCCGGCGGCCCCCTGTTCAACATGCGGGGCGAGGTGGTGGGGGTCAATTCCCAGATCTACAGCCGCTCCGGCGGCTTCATGGGCATCTCGTTCGCCATCCCCATCGACGTGGCCATGGATGTCCAGGGCCAGTTGCGCCAGTTCGGCAAGGTCAACCGGGGACGGATCGGCGTTGTCATCCAGGAGGTGACCAAGGAATTGGCCGATTCCTTCGGGCTGCCGCGCACTTCCGGTGCCCTGGTGAACGCGGTCGAGCCCAACGGGCCGGCGGACAAGGCCGGCATCCTGCCCGGGGACGTGATCCTGCGCTTCGACGGCAAGCCGGTCAGCAATTCCATCGACCTGCCGCGAGTGGTGGCCAGCACCAAGCCCGGCACCCGCGTGCCCATCCAGGTGTGGCGCAAGGGGACCACCCGGGATCTGGTGGTGGCCATCGGCGAAATGCCCGACGAAGGCCAGAGTACACGCAAGGAAAGCCGCAAGGGCGCCAAGCCCGAGCGGGCCTTCAACAAGCTCGGCCTGCTGGTTTCCGACCTCACCGCCGACCAGAAACGGGAGCTGCGCGTCCCGAGTGGCCTGGTGGTGGACGACGTGCGCGGTCCGGCGGCCCGTTCCGAATTGCGGCCAGGCGACCTGCTGCTGGCCATCATCGACCGGGGCACGACCACGGAACTGCGCTCGGTGGAGCAGTTCAACCGGCTGCTGGCCCAGGTGGAGAAGAACGCCAACGTCACTCTCCTGGTGCGCCGCGGCGACATCCAGACCTTCGTCACCCTCAAGGCCAACGGAGCAGGCAAGGAATGAGCGGCCAATCTCCGGACAAGGTGCGCCTCCGCCTGCTGGGGCGCACCTATTGCCACCTCTGCCACGACATGGAGGAAGCCCTGTCGCCGATTCTGGACGAGTTCGGCATCGACATGGAGGTGGTGGACGTGGACCAGCACCCCACGCTGGAAGAAAGCTGGGGCGAACTGGTGCCGGTGCTGCTCCATGGTGAAACCGAGCTGTGCCACTACTTTCTCGATGCACCGCGGGTGCGGGCCTACCTGGATGGCTTGAAGTAGGCCGCAGGACGCTTTCCGCTTCCAGAAAAGCAAGAAGGCCGGCATTTGCCGGCCTTCTTGCTTGGATAGACCCGTTTCAAGCCTGGCCGCCTTTGGCGGCGTCGTGGAGCTGCCAGACGGCCAGCGCCACCACCAGGGTTCCGGCCACGCTGACGTTGATCACCGCGTCTTGCAGCGCCGCGAAGCCCAGGGCGTAGGGCGAGAGCAACAGCCATACCCCGATCAGGATGTTGAGGAATTCCTGGCCTTCGTCGAGCAGCCGACAGGCGGAGATGATGTTGAAGAAGATCAGCACCATGCCGGCGCCGCAGGCGTTCTCGGTGGCCGAGCGGTCGAGCCAGAAGCCGAGCAGCCAGGGCGAAAGCACCAGCCAGATGCCCACCAGAACGGAAGTCCAGTCCTGCCAGCGGATGGTCATGGCCGCATCCTCGATGAAGGGGTCAGCCCCGGAAGATTTCGAACGGCTCGATGCGCAACACCCGGCGCACGCCGAAATAGCTGGAGATGCCGGCGATCAGCAGCACCATGATGAACGCCAGACCCAGGTTGGTGTAGGTGACGATGGCGGCGTAGTCGGGGATGCGCAGCCGCACCAGGGCGATCAACGCTGCACATAGCCCCACTCCCAGGCCATAGCCGGTCAGGGCGGTGAACAGGGCCTGGAACAGGATCATGGCGACGAGCTCGTGGCCCTTGGCGCCGATGGCCTTCAGGGCGCCGAATTTTTCCAGGTTTTCCAGGATGAAGGTGTAGAAGGTCTGGCCCGAGATCGACAGCCCGACGATGAAGCTGACGATGGTCATGATCATGATGTTGGTGCCGACCCCGGTCTGGTACTTGTAGAAATCGGCGATGCGCTGATCGAACTCCTCCTTGGTCAGGGCCAGGTAGCCCAGGCGCTTCACCTCGGCCTGGATGCGGAGCGTGTCCGACGACTGTTTCGGCTCCACCAGAATGTAGGACATGGTGAAGCGTCCGTTGGGCAGGTACTGGATGGCCCGGCTGTAGGTGGTGTACAGGGTGGGCACGCCGAACAGGCCGCTGGATACCACCCGGGCGATACCCACCACCACGGCCCGGTGGTCGTTGAGTTCGAACTCGGTGCCAATGGTCGGGTTGTGGAGCTTGCGGAATTCGGCGTCGCGCACCACCACGAAACCGTTCTCGCCGAAGATGTCCTCGATCTTCCCCTTTTCCAGGGGCGGCCGGCCGAACAGGCTGGTGTCGTCCAGCCCCAGGATATTGACCGACTGGTAGGTGCCGTCGCGCAGTTTGGCCAGCCCGCCGCCCGAGTAGAGCGGCACCGCGAACTTCACCCCATCGATGCTGCGCACCGCGTCGAGCAGGTAGTCCGGCACCGGGATGGTATTGGCCACCGTGTTCACCGCCGGGTCCATCACCCACATGCTGGCCCCCACGTTGGTCACGGTGGCCGAGGAGCGGTCCAGGATGCCGGCGAACATGGAGGTCATCTGCACCATCAGGAACACGGCGAAAGTGATGCCGATGAGCAGGGCCGAGAACTTGGCGGCGTCGTTGACCAGCAACTTGTAGGCGATGCGGAACAGGCCGGTGTTGTTCATGGCGTCTTCTCCTCGGCGCTGGCGCTGCCAGCCGGATCGGGAGCGGGGCAGGGAGGCGTGCCGCTGCCGGACGGGTCGGCAGGCGTTTCGCAGGGGGCGCTGCGCCAGCCCCCACCCAGGGCCACGTACAAGGCTACGGTGTCCTGGTGGCGTTGGGCCGTGGCGTCGTTGAGGCCCATCCGGGCCTGTTCCACCTGCTGGCGCGCGGCCAGCCAGTCGATGTCGCTGGCCAGCCCCGCATCCCGGTTGGCCGTGACCAGTTCCGCCTGGGCCTGGGCCAGGTCCAGCGCCTGACGCCGGGCAGCGGCGACCTGGGCGTCGTGCTCCAGGGCCTGGAGGGTGTCCGCCACCTGGGCGAGGGCCGTCAGCACCGTTTGCCGGTAGGCGGCCAGGGCCGCGTCGTAGCCGGCCACCGCCGCCGCCTTGCGGGCGACGCCGCTACCGCCCTGGAAGAGGGGCAGGGTAAGCGTGGGCCCCACGCTCCAGAAACGGCTGTTGGGGTCGTGAAGTTCGCCCAGCCGCTGGTTGTTGACCCCGTAGTCCCCTGTCAAGGTGAGGGTCGGGAAGAGGGCGGCGGTGGCGACTCCCACCTGGGCGCTGGCCACGTGCAGGCTGGCCTCCGCCACCAGGATATCGGGGCGCTGGCGTGCGAGCCGGGCGGGCAGGCTGACCGGGAGTTCCCCGGGCAGATGGATGTCTGCCAGTTCCGGCTGTGCCGGAATGTCGTCGGCGGGTGCCCTGCCGATCAGGATGGAAAGCAGATCTGCGGCGGCGGCGCGGCGCTGCTGGAGAGGCGGCAGCGCAGCTTCGCTGGCGACAAGTTGGGACCTGGCCGTCACCACCGCGGCATCGCCGACCAGGCCGGCGGCGGCCTGGGTTTCCACCAGTTCCAGCTGTTGCCGTTGCAGGTCTATCAGCCGTTCCATGGCGGCGATGTCGGCTCGGTAGGCGGCTTCGGCCACGGCGGTATTGACGATGTTGCCGGCCAGGCTCAGATAGGTGGCCTGGAGCGCGGCGCGCTCCGCCTCGGCCTGGGCGGCCAGCCCTTCGACCTGGCGCCGCTCGCCGCCGAACAGGTCGACGACGTAGCCCACCGCCGCACTCAGGGTGTAGAGGTTGAAAATGGACGGCGCCGTGTTGAGGCCCTGGCGCAAAGGCGAGAGCTGCTGCCGGGCGAACCCGGCGCCCAGGTCCACTTCGGGATAGAACACGCCCCGGCTGGCGCGCAGGTTCTGCTGGCTCTGGCGCAGCACCGCCTGGGCCTGGGCCACGCTGGGGCTATTGGCCAAGCCGGCCTGCACCAGGGCGTCGATTTCCGGGCTGGCGAATTCTTTCCACCACTCCCGGGAGACGGCGCTGCCTGCATTGAAACGCTGGGCCCGGCCGTCGCCGGCCACGGTCTGCGTTGGATCGCCGCCGGGCGTATAGCCGCCCTGGGCCGGAGGCGCTGGCCGCACGAAGTCGGGCCCGGCGGCGCAGCCGGCCAGGGCCAGCAGCAATAGGGCGACGGCGGGGATTGGGTGGGCGGGGGGAGGGCGGCTCATGGCTTTTGGCCGATGTAGACGTCCACCAGTTGGCCCGGGTAGAGCTTGAGGCCCGGCTTGGGCGTGAAGCGGAAGACGACCGGCAGCACCCGCACGTCCACCCGCTCCTGGCGCTGGTCGGAGAGCTGGATCTTGGGCGAGACGTAGGGTTGCACCCGGACGAACTCCAGGGGGAGGTGCTCGCTGGTGCCGCGCACGGTCATTTCGGCCACCAGCCGGTCCACCGGAGGCAGGCGATGGACCAGGATTTCGTCGATGTAGCAGCGCACCGCCAGGGTCCGGGGCGCGCTGCCCATCACCACCGCCGGGTTGTTGCTGGCGCCGGTGTAGGTGTCGTAGCTCCCCTGGGCCGAGACAAAGCTGCCCTCGGTGACTTGGATGGCCATCACTACGCCGTCGCCCGGGGCGCGCAGGGTGTATTTGTCGAGGAGGGCCGCGGAGGCGTCGGCAGCGGCGCTCAGGGCCCGGTATTGCCTGTCCTGGCTGGCGATGTCGTAGGACCAGGCACCGGCCCGGGTCAGGTCGTACTGGCGCCGCGCCAGCTCCAGGTTGGCAGTGGCCACCTTCTGGGCGTTGGCGGCGTTGTCCAGGGCGTCCTTGCTGACCGATCCGGGCCTGATCTCGCTGGAACGCCGTTGCTTGTCGTACTGGTCCTGGGCCTGCTTCAGGCTGGCCTGGGCCACCTCTACCTGGGCCTTGGCGATGGCCAGGTTTTCCGGTCGGGGCTGGGCCTTCAATTCCTGGAGTTGGGCTTGCGCGGCGGCAGCCTGTTCCTTCTGCTGCTCGACGGTACGGCGCTGCACCGTGTCGTCCAGGGCCACCAGGGGCGCGCCTTTGCGCACCGTGTCTCCTTCCTTGGCAAGGACCTGGCGGACCGTGCCGGAAACCTCGAAGTAGAGGTTGGCGTTGGCGCCGCTCGGCTGGTCGCTCTCGACGATCCCGTTGGCGTAGATGCCCTTCTCGAAAGGATTGGCCGCAGGGGCGAACACCGGCGGCTCGGCCTTGTGAGGTAGGCTGAGCAGATAGGCGCTGACCAGAGCGCCGATGAAGCCGACGGCGGAAAGGATGAAGATGAGCTTCCGTTTCATTCCGTTCCCCTCATCAGGCCGGTGATCCGGCCGTCTTCCATGTTCATGATCCGGTCCGCGTATTCGTAGATGCGCGAATCGTGGGTGACGATGACGATGCAGCGTTTGTCGTTGAGTACCTGCTCCTTGACGAAGGAGACGATGCGCCGCCCGGTGGTGCCGTCCAGGGACGCGGTGGGTTCATCGAAGATGAGAATCTCGGGCTGGCTGACGATGGCCCGGGCGATGGCCACCCGCTGCTGCTCGCCGCCACTCAGCTTGACCGGCGCCAGGTCGGCACGGTCCAGTAGCCCGACGATCTCCAGATAGCGGCGCGCCTCGGCGATGGCCTGGTTCCAGTCTGTCTTCTGCAGGATCAGGGGAATCGCCACGTTTTCGGCCGTGGTCAGGCGGGGGAAGAGGTGGTAGTCCTGAAAGACGAAGCCGATCCGGTTCAGGCGAAACTCGGCGATGGCGTTGTCGGATTGGTGCCACAGATCCTGGCCGTCGATGGTCACGGTCCCCCGGTTGGGGCGCAGGATTCCCGAGATCATGCTCAACAGGGTGGTCTTGCCGCTGCCCGAGGGGCCGACGATGTACAGCATCTCGCCGAAATACGCTTCGAAGCTGGCGTCCTTGACCGCAACGGTCTGGGCATCGCCTTCGCCAAACCATTTCACCAAGCCGGCTGCGGAAATCGCTACGTTGGCCATGAGTCGGGACGGGCAAAAAGAGGTATCGGAAAGGCGCTTGACGGTTGGTGGTGTGCTGCATCCGCCAGGTTCAATCGAACGAAGCGACGGTTGACGACGATCAACCCTGGATTTTTTCGTGGAACGCCCTCTATCTGCCGTTCAGCATGGCACAACGGTTTTTTCCCGGCGTTGTCCCGGCCCTGTCTTTTAAAAGATTTACATCGTTAATTTTTATGATGATTTGTTGCGGACTTCCGGCTTTTACCCGGCAATCGTTGGCTCGCTTGGGCAAGGCGGTTGCCGGAGGCAGCACTGGGGGCGGGGCAAGGACTTCGCCCCCAGGGCAGCTTTGCCGCGCCGACGCCGGGAACGTCGGCCTCAAGGTATAATCCGCCCCCTGTCCCCGGAGCCCCGCCTGCGTTTTGGTGCGCGCGGCCGATGTCGAAAGCGGAAAATCCCGGCGGCAGCGAATTTCCCCGTTCCGCTCCGGACACGTCCCGTATCGCCAAATGGCGAGTTGGACTCGGAGCGAAAGCCATTCATTTCATGGTGTTGCAAGCCATTCTTCGCGCAGTTTGACACCATGCGACTCGTCAAGAGCCCATGAAACACATCCGCAACTTCTCCATCATCGCCCACATCGACCACGGCAAATCCACCCTGGCGGACCGCATCATCCATCTGTGCGGCGGCCTGTCCGACCGGGAAATGGAAGCCCAGGTGCTCGATTCCATGGACCTGGAGCGGGAGCGGGGCATCACCATCAAGGCCCAGACCGCGGCGCTGCACTACAAGGCCCGGGACGGCCAGGTGTACAACCTCAACCTGATCGATACTCCGGGGCACGTGGACTTCTCCTACGAAGTGTCCCGTTCCCTGGCGGCCTGCGAAGGCGCGCTGCTGGTGGTGGACGCCTCCCAGGGCGTGGAAGCCCAGACCGTGGCCAACTGCTACACCGCCATCGAACAGGGTGTGGAAGTGGTGCCGGTGCTGAACAAGATCGACCTGCCCTCCGCCGAGCCGGACAACGCCAAGCAGGAAATCGAGGATGTGATCGGCATCGACGCCACCGATGCGGTGCTGGCCTCGGCCAAGACCGGCCTGGGCGTCGAGGACATCCTGGAGCGGGTGATCGAGCGCATTCCCCCGCCCAAGGGCGACATCGACGCCCCGTTCAAGGCCCTGATTGTCGATTCCTGGTTCGACAACTACGTCGGCGTGGTGATGCTGGTGCGGGTGGTGGATGGGGAACTCAAGCCCAAGGACAGCATCCTGCTCATGTCCACCGGCGCCAAGCACCTGTGCGAGCAGGTCGGCGTGTTCACCCCCAAGTCCCAGGCCCGGAGTTCCCTCAAGGCGGGAGAGGTGGGGTTCATCATCTCCGGCATCAAGGAACTGAAGTCCGCCAAGGTGGGCGACACCGTTACCGTTGCCACCCGCCCGGCCACCGAGCCGCTGCCCGGCTTCAAGGAAATCAAGCCCCAGGTGTTCGCCGGCCTGTACCCGGTGGAGGCCAACCAGTACGACGCCCTGCGCGATTCCCTGGAAAAGCTGCGCCTGAACGACGCCTCCCTGCAATTCGAGCCGGAAGTCTCCCAAGCCCTGGGCTTCGGCTTCCGCTGCGGCTTCCTCGGCCTGCTGCACATGGAGATCATCCAGGAGCGGCTGGAGCGGGAATTCGACATGGACCTGATCACCACCGCACCGACGGTGGTGTACCAGGTGGTGCTCAAGGACGGCAGCGAGATCTTCATCGAGAACCCCTCCAAGCTGCCGGACGTGGGCAAGTTCGACGAGATCCGCGAACCGATCATCACGACCACCATCTTCGTTCCCGAGGATTACCTGGGCGCGGTGATGACCCTGTGCAACGCCAAGCGCGGCTCCCAGGTGGACATGCGCTACCACGGCCGCCAGGTGCAGCTGATCTACGACATGCCGATGAACGAAGTGGTGATGGACTTCTTCGACAAGCTCAAGTCCGTCTCCCGGGGCTACGCCTCCCTGGACTACGACTTCAAGGAATACCGGGCCGCCAACCTGGTGAAGATGGACATTCTCATCAACGGCGACAAGGTGGACGCCCTGTCCCTGATCGTGCATCGGGACAACGCCCAGTACCGGGGCCGCGAACTGGCCGCCAAGATGCGCGAGCTGATTCCGCGCCAGATGTTCGACGTGGCCATCCAGGCGGCCATCGGGTCCAACATCATCGCCCGGGAAACGGTCAAGGCCATGCGCAAGGACGTGCTGGCCAAGTGCTACGGCGGCGACATCAGCCGGAAGAAGAAGCTGCTGGAAAAGCAGAAGGCCGGCAAACGCCGCATGAAGCAGATCGGCACCGTGGAAGTGCCTCAGGAAGCCTTCCTGGCCGTGCTGCGGGTCGACGGCAAGTAAGCCGCCGCGCCTGTTTCCATCTCAACCTCGGACACCTCTCATCCCGTTTCTGGAGCCGGTTGCGTGAATTTCGCCCTGATTCTCTTCGTCCTGCTGGTGGCCACCGGCCTGATCTGGCTCACCGATGTGCTGGTCTTCCGCAAGCGCCGCCAGCCGGGCGCGCCGGACCCGTTGTGGGTCGAGTACGGTGCCGGCTTCTTCCCGGTCATCCTGGTGGTGTTCGTGCTGCGCTCCTTCATCGCCGAGCCGTTCAAGATTCCCTCCGGCTCCATGATCCCCACCTTGCAGATCGGCGACTTCATCCTGGTGAACAAGTTCACCTACGGCATCCGCCTGCCGGTCATCAACAAGAAGGTCATTCCGCTCAACGACCCCAAGGTCGGCGACGTGATCGTCTTCCGCTACCCGGAAGACCCGAGCCTGGACTACATCAAGCGGGTGGTGGGCGTGCCCGGCGACAAGGTGGCCTACCAGGACAAGCGCCTCACCATCAACGGCAAGCCCGTCCCCACCAAGGCGCTGCCCGACTACCTGCACGGCGACCGCCTCTACTATTCCCAGCACTTCGAGGAAAACCTGGGCGGCGTGCAGCACGAGATTCTCAACGACGCCGATGCGCCGGCCTTCATCAGCGACGCCATCCAGTTCCCCGGCCGCGACGATTGTCTCTACAATAATTCCGGTGTGGTCTGCACGGTGCCCCCGGGCCATTATTTCGTCATGGGCGACAACCGGGACAACAGCCGCGACAGCCGCTTCTGGGGCTTCGTGCCGGACGAGAACATCGTCGGCAAGGCCTTCTTCATCTGGTGGAACTTCGGCGAGATGCGCCGGATCGGCAGCTTTCACTAAACCATGACGACCCACGACCCGAAACGCCTCAAGGAGGGCATGATGAAGCATCAGCGCGGTGTAAGCCTCGGCGGCCTGTTGATGGCCTGCTTCGTCATCGTCGTGCTGGTGGTCTTCGGCATGAAGATCGTGCCCGCGGTGATCGAGTACTACGCCATCGTCAAGAACGCCAAGGCCGTGGCTACCAGCAGCGGTGCCGGCGCCACGGTGAACGACGTGCGCCAGGCCTTCGACCGCCGCGCGGTCGTCGATGGCATCGAGTCCGTCCGCGGCGTCGACCTGGACATCAGCAAGGACCGCAACCAGATCGTGGTCGGCTTCGAGTACGAAAAGCGCATCCGCCTGGGCGGCCCGGTCAGCCTGGTGATCGACTTCAAGGGTTCCACCTCGGCCCAGGACAAAGGGGACTAAGTGGCCGGCTCCCTAGGCCTGGCGCCCTTGCAGCGTAGTCTCGGCCACACCTTTGCCCAATCCGAGCTGCTCCAGACGGCCCTGACGCACCGCAGCTACGGCACGCCCCACAACGAACGCCTCGAATTCATCGGCGACGGCCTGCTCAACAGCATCGTCGCCTTGCAGCTCTACCAGCGCTTCCCCAACTTGCCCGAAGGGGATCTGTCCCGCCTGCGGGCCAACCTGGTCCGCCAGGACACCTTGCACCAGATCGCCCTGCAACTCGACCTGGGCAACCACCTCCGCCTGGGGGAGGGGGAGCTCAAGAGCGGCGGCCACAAGCGCCCCTCGATACTGGCCGACGCCCTGGAGGCCCTGTTCGGGGCCATCTACCTGGACGCCGGCTTCGACGCCGTGGCCCGGGTCGTTTCCGCCCTGTTCGCGGCCCGGATTGCCGGCATCGATCCGGCCAAGCCGATGAAGGACCCCAAGACCCGCCTCCAGGAATGGCTCCAGGCCCGGCGCAAGCCGCTGCCGAGCTATGTGATGTGCGGCAGCGAAGGCGACGCCCACCTCCAGGAATTCATCGTCGCCTGTGAAATCCAATCCCTTAGCCTGACCACCCAGGGCCGCGGCCCGAGCCGCCGCGCCGCCGAACAGCAGGCTGCCGAGGCGGCTCTGCGCGCCCTTGAAAAGTGAACGACATGACCAACGACACTACCGGCCACGATGATGGCCACGACCTCCCCGAATTCGACTTCGACGCTGGCGCCGAGGCCGCCGGCCCGGCCAACGCGGCCGACTACCGCTCCGGCTACGTCGCCATCGTCGGCCGCCCCAACGTGGGCAAATCCACCCTGCTGAACCGCCTGGTGGGCGAAAAGATCAGTATCGTCTCGCGCAAGGCCCAGACCACGCGCCACCGCATCACCGGCATCCTCACCGACGAAAACGCCGGCCACGAGGCCCAGTTCGTCTTCGTGGACACCCCGGGCTTCCAGACCAAATACTCCAACGCCCTTAACCGGGCCATGAACCGGGGCGTCACCCAGGCCCTCAACGACGTGGACGTGGTGGTGATGGTGGTCGAGGCCGGCCGCTACGGCGGCGCCGACCAGCAGGTGGTGCGCCTCCTGCCCGAGGGCAAACCCGTGGTGCTGGCGGTCAACAAGATCGACCGTATCGCCGACAAGGGCGCGCTGCTGCCCTTCCTGGCCGAGGTCGGCCAGGCCCATCCCTGGGCCGCCGTGGTGCCGGTTTCCGCCGCCCGGGGCAAGCAGACCGCCGAACTCCTGGGCGAGATCCGCAAGCACCTGCCCAACGAAGGCCTGCTCTTCCCCGAGGACGAGCTGACCGACAAGAGCGAACGCTTTCTGGCTGCCGAATACATCCGCGAAAAGCTCTTCCGCCTGCTTGGCGACGAGCTGCCCTACGGCGCCACGGTGGAGATCGAAAAGTTCGAGGTGGAGCCGGGGCAGGGCACCAAGGGCCCGCTACGGCGCATCTTTGCCGCCATCGTGGTGGACCGGGACAGCCACAAGCCCATCGTCATCGGCAAGGGCGGCGAGACCCTGAAGCGCATCGCCACCGAGGCCCGCCAGGACATGGAGCGCCTGTTCGACGGCAAGGTGTACCTGGAAGTGTGGGTCAAGGTGAAGTCCGGCTGGACCGACGACGACCGCCTGCTGCGCAGCCTGGGCTACGAATAATCCGGCAGCCCCTGCATCCCTGCACTGACACCTCCACCGCTCCCTGCTCCAAATCGTGCACCGCGGCAAAGTCGACGGCCAGCCCGCCTACATCCTGCACACCTACCCGTTCCGGGAAACCAGCCTGATCGTCGAGGCCTTTTCCCGGGATTTCGGCCGGGTGGCCCTGGTAGCCCGTGGGGCACGCCGGCCCCGTTCGCCGATCCGCGGCCTGCTCATGGCCTTCCAGCCGGTGGAGCTGGCCTGGTCGGGCAAGGGTGAGGTGCTCACCCTGATGAAGGCCGAATGGGTCGGCGGCCAGCCCCTGCTCGGCGGCCACGCGCTCTTCTGCGGGTACTATCTCAACGAACTGCTGCTCAACCTGCTGCCCCGGGAGGATGCCCACGAGCGCCTCTTTCTGGCCTACGCCCAGACCCTGCGGCGTTTTGCCGAGGGAGTGCAGGAGGCCGATCTGCGCCGCTTCGAGAAAGCCCTGTTGCAGGAGCTGGGCTACGGCCTGTGGCTCACCGAGGACGCCGACGGCAAGCCGGTGGCGGAAGAGGGCTGGTACGCCTACGAGATCGAGCGCGGCCCGGTACGGCTGGCCCGGCAAGGGCAGTCGCCCCTGTGCATCAGCGGCCGGGCGCTGCTGGCCCTGGCCCGGGACGATTTCGCCGAACCTCGGCTGCTGGCCGAGGCCAAACAATTGATGCGGGCCCTGATGGCCCACTACCTGGGCGGGGAAACCCTGGAAACCCGCCGTATTTTCAAGGAACTTCAGGAGCTTTGAGATGGGCAGAGAGGTTGGCGTGAGCGGCATGATCGAACTGGGGGTCAATATCGACCACGTGGCCACCCTGCGCCAGGCCCGGCGCACCTACGAGCCGGACCCGCTGTGGGCCGCCGTGGAGGCCCACCTGGGTGGCGCCGACGGCATCACCGTGCACCTGCGCGAAGACCGCCGCCACATCAACGACGACGACGTGCGTCGCTTGAAGGAAAGCACCCAGATCAAGCTCAACCTGGAAATGGCGGCCACCGACGAAATGGTCGAGATCGCCCGGCGCATCAAGCCTGAAATGGCCATGCTGGTGCCCGAAGGCCGCCACGAGGTGACCACCGAGGGCGGCCTGGACGTGGCCGCCCAGGAGGATCGGTTGAAGGATGTGGTGGCCCGCCTGGCCGACGCCGGCATCGTCACCAGCGTCTTCATCGATGCCGAGCTGCGCCAGGTGGAAGCCGCCGAGCGCATCGGCGCCCGGGTCTGCGAACTGCACACCGGCCCCTACGCCCACGCCTTCCACAACGCCGGCCGCGATGCCGAGGCCCCGGCGGTGCAGGCCGAGATCGCCAAGATCGCCCTGGCCGGCGAGGCCATCCGCGCCTTCGGCATGCGCTTCAACGCCGGCCACGCCCTCAACTACTACAACGTCCAGCCTATCGCCCGCCTGCCCGGCGTGCGCGAGCTGCACATCGGCCACGCCATCGTCAGCCGCGCCGTGTTCGTCGGCCTGCGCGAGGCGGTGCGTGAAATGAAGACCCTGATCCGCGAGGGCGCCGCCATCGGCAGCGTCTAACGGACCCCAAAGGAGGGCGCCATGATCTACGGCATCGGTACCGACATCGTCGCCATCGCCCGGCTGGAGCGCATGTATGCGCGCCATGGCGAGAAGGCCCTGGAGCGCCTGCTGGCCCCGGACGAGATCGCCGAATTCCGCCAGGCCGGCGACGCGGGGCGTTTTCTCGCCAAGCGCTTCGCCGCCAAGGAAGCCTTCGCCAAGGCCCTGGGCACCGGGGTGCGCCACCCCGCCGGTCTCTCCGACATCGCCGTGGGCCACGATGCCCTGGGCAAGCCCATCCTGGTCTATTCCCGGGCCTTGGGCGAGCACATGGCGGCCAGCCGCCTGGCCGCCCACCTGACCCTGTCCGATGAGAAGGAGTACGCCGTGGCCTTCGTCGTCATCGAATGCGTCGCCTCGCGCTGACGGCGCGCCCACGCCACTCTTTATCGACTGCCCCATGTCCAGCCCGTTCCAGCCCAGCCTCCCGACCTCCGCTTCCCTCGGCCCCGTGATGATCGACGTGGTGGGCACTGCCCTCTGCGACGACGACCGCCGCCGCCTGGCCCACCCCCTGGTGGGGGGGGTGATCCTGTTCACCCGTAACTTCCGCGACGTCGGGCAGTTATGCGAACTCACCGCCGCCATCCGCGCCGTGCGGCCCCTGCCCATCGCCGTGGACCACGAGGGCGGCCGGGTGCAGCGCTTCCGCGATGGTTTCACCCGGCTGCCGGCCATGGCCCGCCTGGGCGAAGCCTGGGGCCGCGATCCGCAGCAGGCCCGCCTGGACGCCGAGGCCGTGGGCTACGTGCTGGCGAGCGAACTGCGGGCCTGCGGCGTCGATTTTTCCTTCGCCCCGGTGCTCGACCTGGACTGGGGACGCAGCGGCGTGGTCGGCGAGCGCGCCTTCCACCGGGACCCGGCGGTGGTGGCCGAACTGGCCGGCGCCCTGATCGCCGGCCTCAAGGCGGCGGGCATGGCCGGCGGTTGCGGCAAGCACTTCCCCGGCCACGGCTGGGCCGAAGCCGATTCCCATGTGGCCATGCCCCGGGACGAGCGTTCCCTGGGCGAGCTCATGGCCGCCGACCTGGCGCCCTACCGGGCCCTGGATCTGGCGGCAGTGATGCCGGCCCATGTGGTCTATCCCCAAGTGGACGACCGCCCGGCGGGCTTTTCGCCGGTCTGGCATGGCCTGCTGCGCCGCGAGTTCGGCCAAGGCGGCCAGGGCTTCGACGGCATCGTCTTCAGCGACGATCTGTCCATGGAAGGGGCCAGCGTCGCCGGCGACGTGGTGGCCCGGGCCGAGGCGGCCTACGGGACCGGCTGTGACATGCTGCTGGTGTGCAACAAGCCCGAGACGGTGGACGACCTGCTCGCCCGCTGGCGCCCGGCGCTGCGTCCGGAAAGCACCGCCCGGCTGTCCATCCTCTGGCCCCACTGCGCTGCGCCCACCTGGGTCGGGCTGGTGGACGATCCGGTCTACAAGGCTGCCCGGGCCCGCATCGACGCCCTGACGGCCCACGCCCCCCAGCCGGCGGCCGTCCGGGCCTGAGGCGTTCCGTTCCCTGCCGCCATCCTTGCCGCCACCGATCCATGCCACCCTCTGAAACACCGCGCCAGTCCTTGATCTCCGAGAAGGCATTGCCGAACGCCGCGCCAGACGGGGATCTTCAGGCCACCGCCGCGGAGGTCCCCACCCAGAGCGGCGATCCGGAGAGTGGCAAAGGGGAGGGGAGTACGTCCGTCGAACCGGCAGACCAGTCCGAACCCGCCGTCCCCTTCGACGCAAAAACGTTCCTGGCCACGGTGCCCGAGCTGCCCGGGGTCTACCGCATGATCGACGCCGCCGACACGGTGCTCTACGTCGGCAAGGCCAAGAACCTGCGCAAGCGGGTCTCGTCCTACTTCCAGAAGAACCACCCGAGCCCGCGCATCGCCCTGATGGTGGCCAAGATCGCCCGGGTGGACACCACGGTGACGCGCACCGAGGCCGAGGCGTTGCTGCTCGAAAACAACCTGATCAAGCGCCTCAGCCCCCGTTACAACATCCTCTTCCGCGACGACAAGTCCTACCCCTACATCGTCCTCACCCGGGACGATTCGCCGCGCCTGGGCTTTCACCGGGGCAGTCTGGACCGCAAGGCCGACTACTTCGGCCCGTTCCCCTCCGCCGGCGCGGTGCGCGACAGCCTGCACCTGTTGCAGAAGATGTTCCGCCTGCGCACCTGCGAGAACTCGGTATTTTCCAACCGCTCCCGGCCCTGCCTGCTCTACCAGATCAAGCGCTGCAGCGGCCCCTGCGTCGGCCTGATCGATCCGGACGAGTACAGGGAGGACGTGCGCCTGGCGGCGCTGTTCCTCCAGGGCCGCCAGCAGGAGGTGATCGAGCGCCTGACCCGGGCCATGGAGCAGGCCGCCGAGAACCTGGCCTTCGAGCAGGCCGCCGCCTACCGGGACCAGATCCAGAGCCTGCACAAGGTCCAGGACAAGCAGTTCATGGAGAGCCAGCGGGAAGAGGACCTGGACGTGGTCGCCGCAGTGGCCGACGAGGGCGGCATGCTCTGCGTCAACCTGGCCATGGTGCGCGGCGGTCGCCATTTGGGGGACAAGCCCCTGTTCCCGAGCAACGCCGCCGATTTCACCCCGGCCGAGGCCCTGGCCGCCTTCCTCACTCAGCACTACGCGCTGCACCCGATCCCGGGCCGCATCCTGGTGAACGTGGCTCCGGCGGAAGGGGAGGAGGGCGAAGCTCTGCTCGCCGAGATTGCCGAAATCGCCGGCCGGCCGGTGCCGGTGGGTCTGGCCCGCTACGAGGCCCACAAGGTATGGGTCGAGCTGGCCGAGCAGAATGCCCGGCTGGCCCTGGCGGCGCGGCGCAACACCATCTCGCTGCAAGGCCGGCGCGTCGAGGCCCTGACCGAGGTGCTTGGGCTGGAAGCGATCCAGCGCATCGAGTGCTTCGACATCAGCCACACCCAGGGAGAGGCCACCGTGGCCTCCTGCGTGGTGTGGATGTCGGAAGAGGGCAAGGGCGGCATGCGCCGCAGCGAATACCGCCGCTTTAACATCACCGACATCACGCCGGGGGATGATTACGCGGCGATCCGCCAGGCCGTGTCGCGCCGTTACGATGCGGTGGCCACCGGGGAGGGCGTCTGCCCCGACCTGATTCTGATCGACGGCGGCAAGGGCCAGTTGGCCATGGCCCACGACGCCCTGGTGGAGCTGGGCCTGACCGAGGTGCCGCACCTGGGAGTGGCCAAGGGCGAAGGGCGCAAGCCCGGGCTGGAATCCCTCGTTTTCCCCGATGGGCGCGAGCCGCTACAATTGCCTCCGGAACACCCAGCCTTGCACCTGATCCAGGAAGTCCGCGACGAAGCGCACCGTTTCGCCATTTCCGGGCATCGGGCCAAGCGCGCCAAGGCCCGCATCACCTCCCGGCTCGAAGACGTGCCGGGCATCGGGCCGAAGAAGCGCAAGGCCCTGATCACCCGCTTCGGCGGCTTGCAGGGCATCGCCGAGGCCGGGATGGACCAGTTGGCCGCCGTACCCGGCATCGGCCCGGACCTGGCGGAAAAGATTTACGCGGCCTTTCACTGACAACGCAGCCTTCCCTACATGCCGTTCAACCTGCCCATCTTCCTCACCTGGCTGCGTATCGTCGCCATTCCGCTGCTGATCGCCGCCTACTACGTGCCGGACAGTTGGCTCAGCGGGCAGGAGCGCAATCTGGCCGCCACCCTCATTTTCATCGCCGCCGCGCTCACCGACTGGCTCGACGGCTACTTGGCCCGGGCGCTCAACCAGACCTCGGCCTTCGGCGCCTTCCTCGACCCGGTGGCCGACAAGCTGATGGTGGCCGCCGCCCTGATCGTGCTGGTGCAGCTCGACCGCACCAACGCGGTGATCGCCGCCATCATCATCGGCCGGGAGATCACCATTTCCGCCCTGCGCGAGTGGATGGCCAAGATCGGCGCCGCCAAGAGCGTGGCGGTGTCGATGATCGGCAAGGTCAAGACCGCCGCCCAGATGACCGCTATCCCGCTGCTGCTGTTCCACGCCCCTTATCACGGCATCAATGTGCACGAGTGGGGCACCTGGCTGCTGTGGGTGGCCGCCGTGCTGACCCTGTGGTCCATGGGCTACTACATGCGCATGGCCTGGCCGGAAATCCTGCGCCAGGAAGCGCGCCAGCACGGCCGCTGACCGGTCCTTGTTTCAGTTTTCATGCCAAAAGGATATTTTGGCCTTAAACAGGGCCGGATGTTGACATCGCCGCGCCAGTCCTTATAATGCGCTCCACGTTGAACGCGGGAGTAGCTCAGTTGGTAGAGCGATACCTTGCCAAGGTATAGGTCGAGAGTTCGAGACTCTTCTCCCGCTCCAGATTTCTGGGTAAAGATTGGCGTCTTTGCCCATGTGGTTCGAACCACGCGGAATGTTTGGTTTTGGCGCGATAGCAAAGCGGTTATGCACCGGATTGCAAATCCGTGTAGGTCGGTTCGACTCCGGCTCGCGCCTCCAGTAGCTTGAAGTAAAAGGTTTTGCGGGAGTAGCTCAGTTGGTAGAGCGATACCTTGCCAAGGTATAGGTC
>NZ_DAISLS010000001.1:0-128946 GCF_036820405.1 Oryzomicrobium sp. | reverse complement strand
GAGCGATACCTTGCCAAGGTATAGGTCGAGAGTTCGAGACTCTTCTCCCGCTCCAAATCAAGAAAAAGTTTGAAATCGCCTCGACTTTTTCGGTTGGTTGTACGAGGCGAGCAGTAGCAGGTTTTGCGGGAGTAGCTCAGTTGGTAGAGCGATACCTTGCCAAGGTATAGGTCGAGAGTTCGAGACTCTTCTCCCGCTCCAAGTTGAAAAGGGACGCCGTCTGGCGTCCCTTTTTTGTTTTTGCGCGCCTTGTAGCCAATTGCGCCAACAATTGGCCGATTTATCCCATTGAATCCCGTGGCAACCCTGGCTGCGGCTATAATGCGCCCTTTCGCTTTCCTCATCCTGCCCGGGTGGTGAAATTGGTATACACAGCGGACTTAAAATCCGCCGCCGCAAGGCTTACGGGTTCAAGTCCCGTCCCGGGCACCACGTGCGCACACCGCCGGCCGTGATCATCTACGACCTTTCCTGCGAACAGCAGCACCGCTTCGAAGGCTGGTTCCGCTCCGCCGAGGATTTTTCCCGGCAACGGGACGGGCGCCTGCTCGCTTGCCCGGTGTGCGGTTCCGAGCGAATCGAGAAGATTCCTTCCGGCGGCCACATCATGCATCGCACCGGCTCCACGGCAAGTACTTCCGATGGGGCGCCGGATGCTACGGCCGGGGCAACCCCGGCAACGACCGTCCCGCCGAAAAAAATCTCCCCCGAGCAGCTGCTGCGTCAGGTGGTGCGGGCATTGGTCCAGACGTCCGAGGACGTGGGCCAGGATTTCGCCAGCGAGGCGCGCAAGATTCACCTGGGCGATGCTCCTGCCCGGGCGATCCGGGGCCAGGCCAGTGACGAGGAATACGAGGCCCTGGAGGACGAGGGCATCGACGTGCTGCGCTTGCCCACCCTGGACGACGAACCGACCCACTGAAGAAATCCCGGGGACTGCCTTTTATCACGGTAGCAAGGGGCGAAAGGGGGGGCACACGGCTCCCCGCCACGTCGAAGAAAATCCAGCGGTGCTTCTACCCGGCCAATTCAGGTCCTAAATTGGCAGCCTTCACTGCCCCGCTAGGGCAACGCCCTGCCTCAGGGACGCCCGGCCGAAGCCTGGCTGACCGGCGCACCGTCGGCGGCCGCCGAATCCCCTTCCCAATGCCCCCCCAGGGCCGAGACCAGCAGGATGCTGGCGGACAGGCGCCGGCCGAGGATCTGGTAAGCGCTGCGGGCCGCCGACAGGGCGCTGGCCTGGGCGACCACCACGTTTAGATAGGTGGCGGTGCCGGCCTTGTACTGGTTGATGGCCAGCTGCTCGGCTTTTCGGGCGGCGGCCAGGGCCTTGTCCTGGACCTGGGCTTCGTTCTCCAGGGTGCGCAGGGCGGCCAGGTTGTCTTCCACTTCCACCAGGGCACCCAGCACCGTCTGCCGGTACTGGGCCACGGTGGCGTCGTAGGCGGCGATGGCCTGGTCGGTCTGGGCGCGGCGCAGGCCGCCGTCGAAGATCGTCTGGGCCAGGGCGGCTCCCAGGGACCAGACCCGGCTCGGGGCGTCGAACCACTGGGCCAGGGTCTGGCTCTGGTAGCCGCCGGAGCCGGTCAGGGTCAGGGCTGGGAAGTAGGCGGCCTTGGCCACGCCGATGCGGGCGTTGGCGGCGGCTGCCTGGTATTCGGCGGCGGCCACGTCGGGCCGGCGCTCCAGCAGGGTGGAGGGCACGCCGGGCGGCACCACCGGCACGTCAGGCCGCCAGTCGGCGCTGGCACTGGCACTAGTGGCTAGGGGCAGGGCGAAATCGGCGGGCGCCTTGCCCAGCAGCTGGGCGATGGCGTGCTCCAGCTGGCGGCGCTGCAATTCCAGGTCGAGGCGCTGGGCCACGGTGGATTGATACTGGCTTTCCGCCTGGGCCACGTCGGCCTGGGTGTTGATGCCGGAGGCGAACTGGTTGCGGGTGATGTCCAGGGAGCGCTTGTAGGCGGCCAGGGTCTGGTCGTAGAGGGCCAGTTCGGCATCGATCACGCGCAGCTGGAAATAATCCTGGGCCAGGGTGGCCTGGGCCGACAGGCGGGCCGAGGCCAGGGTAGCCTGAGCCGACAGGGTGCCCGCTTCGCCGGCCTCGACGCTACGGCGCACGCTGCCCCACAGGTCAGGTTCCCAGGCGGCGCTGAGGGACAGGGTGCGCAGAGTGCTCACCTGGGTTGCGCCGGTGCTGCGGCTCCGGGTAACGCCGGCGTTGGCGCCCAGAGTGGGGAAGAAGGCGGCCCGGGCCGCCGCCGCCGTGGCCTGGGCCTGGCGGTACTGGGCCTCGTACTGGCGCAGGGTCTGGTTGTTCAGGTCGATCTGGTCGATCAGCTGGTTGAGCACCGGATCGCCGTAGATTTCCCACCAGCGGTCGGACTGGGACGGGCTGGCCGGCTTGGCCGGCGTCCAGCCCGGGTCGGCGGTCGCCTCGCGGTAGGCGGTGGCGGCGGCGGTGCTGGGGCGGCTGTAGTCGGGCCCCACGGCGCAGCCGGCGAGCAGCAGAGCGACCAGGACCGGCAGCGGGCGAAGGGAAAGCGGGACGGTACGGAAGGTCATGGCGGTTCGATCAAACGGCGTCATGGAAGCAAAAGGGCGCTCAGGACTGGACAGCGGGATTGGCCTCGGCTGGCTTGCGGCCGAACAGGCGGCGCAGCCGGCCCCGGCTCCACTGGCCGAAGCGATCCAGGTACAGGTACACCACCGGGGTGGTGTAGAGGGTGAGCAACTGGCTGACGATCAATCCGCCGACGATGGCGATGCCCAGGGGCTGGCGCAGCTCGGCCCCGTCGCCGTGGCCCAGGGCCAGGGGCACGGCGCCGAGGATGGCGGCCAGGGTGGTCATCATGATCGGGCGGAAGCGCAGCAGGCAGGCGCGGAAGATCGCTTCGCGCGGGGCCAGGTTGTGGCGGCGCTGGGTGTCGAGGGCCACGTCGATCATCATGATCGCGTTCTTCTTGACGATGCCGATCAGCAGCAGCACACCGATCAGGGCGATCACGCCGAACTCGGTCTTGAAGGCCATCAGCGCCAGCAGCGCGCCGACCCCGGCGGAGGGCAGGGTGGAGAGGATGGTCAGCGGGTGGACGAAGCTCTCGTAGAGCATGCCCAGTACGATGTACATGGTGACCAGGGCGGCCAGGATGAGCAGCAACTGGCTCGACTGGCTGGACTGGAACTGCTTGGCGTTGCCCTCGAAGCCGGCCTGGATCGAGGTCGGCACGCCGATCTTGTCCAAGGCCCGCTTGACCGCGTCGGAAGCCTGGGACAGTGACACCCCCTCGGCCAGGTTGAAGGATACGGTGGATGAGACGAACTGGCCGTCGTGGGCCACCCCCAGGGGGGTAAAGGTGGGTTCCCAGCGCGCCACGGCGGCCAGGGGCACCTGGGCGCCGTTGGGGCCGATCAGCACCACGTCGCTCAGGCTTTCGGGCTGCTGCCAGAACTGGGGCGCCGCCTCCATCACCACCTTGTATTGGTTCAGGTCGTTGTAGATGGTGGAGACCTGGCGCTGGCTGTAGGCATTGCCCAGGGCCGCCACCAGCTGGCTCATGTTCAGCCCGGTGCGGGCCAGGGCGTCCCGGTCGATGTTGAGGGTGGTGGACAGGCCCTTGTCCTGAAGGTCGGTGCTCACGTCCTCCAGTTCCTTCAGCTCGGACAGGGCGGCCCGGATCGGCGGCTCCCACTTGCGCAGTTCGGGCAGTTCGTCGGACTTGATGGTGAAGTCGAAGGAGCCGCTGCTCTGCCGGCCGCCGATGCGGATGTCCTGGGCCGCCACCAGGAACAGGTTGGCCCCGGGCTCCCGGGATAGCTTGCCGCGCAGCCGGTTGATCACCTGGTCGGCGGAAACGCCCCGCTCGCGCACCGGCTTGAGGCTGATGAACATGGAGCCGGAGTTGACCCGGCTGCCGCCGGTGAAGCCCACCACCGTATCCACCGCCGGGTCGGCCTTCACGATGTCGATGAAGTCCGACAGTTTCTGCCGCATGGCCTGGAACGAAATGCTCTGGTCGGCCTGGATGAAGCCCATGATCCGTCCCGTGTCCTGCTGGGGAAAGAGACCCTTGGGTACGATGATGTAGAGATAGACGTTGAGGGCCACCGTGGCCGCCAGGATCAGGATGGTCACCAGACTATGGTCCAGGGCCCAGCCCAGGGTGCGCCGGTAGCCGGCCTGGAGGGCGATGAAGGGCTGCCAGGCCAGGGGATTGAGGCGGGCGAGCAAGGCGCGGCGGCGCGACGGCGGCTCGGTTTCGGCGTGGTCCTGCGGGGCGGGGGAGGGGGCCTCTTCCCGGCGCTTGAGCAGCCGGGCACACATCATCGGCGTGGTGGTCAGTGACACCACCAGGGAAATCAGGATCGCCACCGACAAGGTTACGGCGAATTCCCGGAACAGCCGGCCGACGATGTCGCCCATGAGCAGGATGGGAATGAACACGGCGATCAGGGAAAGGCTCATCGACAGCACGGTGAAGCCCACCTCCTTGGCGCCGCGCAGGGCGGCGCGCATCGGAGTCATGCCGTCCTCGATGTGGCGGGCGATGTTCTCCAGCACCACGATGGCGTCGTCCACCACGAAGCCGGTGGCGATGGTCAGGGCCATCAGCGACAGGTTGTTCAGCGAAAAACCGGCCAGGTACATGGCGGCGAAGGTGCCGATCAGGGATACCGGCACCGCCACCGAGGGGATCAGGGCCGCCCGGGCGTTGCGCAGGAAGAGGAAGACCACCAGGATCACCAGCGCCACGGCGATGGCCAGGGTGGTTTCCACCTCGCGCAGGGAGGCGCGGATGGTCAGGGACCGGTCCATGCCGGCGGCCAGGTCGATGGCCGGGGAAATGGCCGAGCGCAGACGTGGCAGCTCGGCCCGGATGCGATCGATGGTCTCGATGATGTTGGCGCCGGGCTGGCGGTTGATGATCAGGAGCACCGAGGGCTTGCCGTTGGCCGAGCCGGCGTTGCGCAGGTCCTGCACGCTATCGACCACGGTGGCGATGTCGGACAGGCGCACCGGGCCGCCGTTCACGTAGCTGACGATCAGCGGCATGTAGTCCTTGGCCGTCTTCGCCTGGTCGTTGGCGCCGACCAGCCACTGGCGCTCCTCGTCCTCCACCATGCCCTTGGGGCGGTTGGCGTTGGCGTTGGCCAGGGCGGTGCGGACCGTGTCCAGGTTGATGCCGTACTGGTTCACCGCCCGGGGATTGAGCTCCACCCGCACCGCCGGCAGGGAGCTGCCGCCGACGCTGACCTGGCCCACGCCGTCGAGCTGGGACAGCTTCTGGGCGATGACGGTGGAGGCCACGTCGTACATCTGGCCCTGGGACAGGGTGTCCGAGGTCAGGGTCAGGATCATGATCGGCGCGTCGGCCGGGTTCACCTTGCGGTAGGTGGGGTTCGAGGGCAGGCCCGACGGCAGCAGGGTGCGGGCGGCGTTGATGGCCGCCTGCACGTCCCGGGCGGCGCCGTTGATGTCCCGGTCCAGGTCGAACTGGAGGGTCACCCGGGTGGAGCCCAGGGAGCTGCTGGAGGTCATCTCGGTGACCCCGGCGATCCGCCCCAGGGCCCGTTCCAGGGGCGTGGCCACGGTGGAAGCCATGGTCTCGGGCGAGGCCCCGGGCAGGGAGGCGGTCACCGAGATGGTCGGGTAATCCACCTGGGGCAGGGGCGACACCGGCAGCAGGCGGAAGGCCACAATGCCCGCCAGGGCGATCGCCAGGGTGAGCAGGGTGGTAGCCACCGGCCGGTAGATGAACAGGGCGGACAGGCGCATGGACGTGCCTTAGCGGTCGGCGCCGCTGGAACCACTGGATTCGCCGGCGCGGAGCCGGGCCGACTCCAGGCGGCGGGCCAGCCGGTCGAAGGCCAGGTAGATCACCGGGGTGGTGAACAGGGTCAGCACCTGGCTCACCAGCAGGCCGCCCACCATGGTGATGCCGAGGGGGTGGCGCAGTTCCGAACCGACGCCGGTGCCGAGCATCAGGGGCAGGGCGCCGAGCAGAGCGGCCATGGTGGTCATCAGGATCGGCCGGAAGCGCAGCAGGCAGGCCTGGTAGATGGCTTCCCGGGGAGGCTTGCCCTCGACCCGCTCCGCCTCCAGGGCGAAGTCGATCATCATGATGGCGTTCTTCTTGACGATGCCGATCAGGAGGATGATGCCGATCACCGCGATCACCGTCAGCTCGGTGCCCGAGACCATCAGGCCGAGCAGGGCGCCGATGCCGGCGGAGGGCAGGGTGGAGAGGATGGTCACCGGGTGGATGTAGCTCTCGTAGAGCACCCCCAGCACGATATACATGGTGACGACGGCCGCCAGGATCAGCCACAGCTGGTTCGACAAGGCCGACTGGAAGGCCAGGGTCGCGCCCTGGAAGCTGGTCTGCACCGCGGCCGGCAGGCCCACGTCCTGTTCCGCCTGGCGGATCAGATCCACCGCCTCGCCCAGGGACGCGCCCTTGGCCAGGTTGAAGGAGACGGTGGCGGCGGGGAACTGGCCTTGGCGGTTGATCACCAGGGACACGGGCCGCTCCTCGATGCGCGCCACTGCCGCCAGGGGCACCAGGCCACCGGCGGTGGACGGCACCCGCAGGTCGGTCAGGGAAGTGGGGCCGGTGCGGAATTCAGGCTTCACCTCGAGCACCACCCGGTACTGGTTGGATTGGGTGAACACGGTGGACACCAGGCGTTGGCCGTAGGCGTCGTACAGGGCGCTGTCGATGGCCGCGGTGGTCACCCCCAGGCGGCCGGCGGTGTCCCGGTCGATGTTCACGAACACCTGGCGGCCTTTGTCCTGCAAATCGCTGGTCACGTCGGCCAACTGCGGGATGGCGGACAGCCGCTCCAGCACCTTGGGCACCCATTCCGACAGTTGTTCGAGGGTGAAGGCCTGGAGGGTGAACTGGTACTGGGTGCGGCTGACCCGGTCCTCGATGGTCAGATCCTGCACCGGCTGCATGTACAGGGTGATGCCCGGCACCCCAGCGAGCCGCTGCTGCAACCGGCGGATGATGTCGCTGGCCGATTCGCTGCGCTGGTCGTGGGGCTTGAGGTTGATCAGCAGCCGGCCGCTGTTCAGGGTGGCGTTGGTGCCGTCCACGCCGATGAACGAGGAGAGGCTGTCCACCGCCGGATCTTCCAGGATCGCCTCGGCCAGGGCCTGCTGGCGCTCGGCCATGGCCGGGAAGGAAATGGCCTGGGTGGCTTCGGTGATGCCCTGGATCACCCCGGTGTCCTGCACCGGGAAGAAGCCCTTGGGCACCACCACGTAGAGCAGCACGGTGAGAGCCACGGTGGCGCCGGCGACCCACAGGGTGGCCCGCTGCCGGTCGAGCACCCAGGCGAGCATGCGCCCGTAGCCGGCGATGACGGTATCGAAGAAGGCGCCCATGCGCTTGTAGAAGCGGCCCTGGCGTTCCTCGGGCACGTGGCGCAGCAGCTTGGAGCACATCATCGGCGTCAGGGTCAGGGACACCACCGCCGAAATCAGGATCGACACCGCCAGGGTCACGGCGAATTCCCGGAACAGCCGCCCGATCACGTCGCCCATGAAGAGCAGGGGGATCAGCACGGCGATCAGGGAGAAGGTCAGGGAGATGATGGTGAAGCCGATCTGGCGCGAGCCCTTGAGGGCCGCCGCCAGGGGCGTTTCGCCCTCCTCGATGTAGCGGGCGATGTTCTCGATCATCACGATGGCGTCGTCCACCACGAAGCCGGTGGCGATGGTCAGGGCCATCAGGGTCAGGTTGTTGATCGAGAACCCGGCCAGGTACATCACGCCGAAGGTGCCCACCAGGGACAGGGGCACCGCCACGCTGGGGATCACCGTGGCCGGCAGGTTGCGCAGGAACATGAAGATCACCATCACCACCAGCGCGATGGCGAACAGCAGCTCCATCTGCACGTCGTGCACCGAGGCGCGGATGGTGGTGGTGCGGTCGGTCAGCACCCGCAGCTCCAGGGCGCCGGGCAGATTCTCCTCCAGCTGGGGCAGCAGCGCCTTGATGCGGTCCACCACCTCGATCACGTTGGCGCCGGGCTGGCGCTGGATGTTGATGATCAGCGCCGGCTTGCGGTTGGCCCAGGCGGCCAGGCGGGTGTTCTCCACCCCCTCGATCACGTCGGCCACGTCGCGCATGCGCACCGGGGCGCCGTTGGCGTAGGTGACCACCATGCGCCGGTAGTCCTCGGCCGACTTCAACTGGTCGTTGGCGTCGATGGTCGAGGCCCGACTCGGGCCGTCGAAGTTGCCCTTGGCCTGGTTCACGTTGGCGGCAGCGATGGCGTTGCGCACGTCGTCCAGGGACAGGCCGTAGGCCGCCAGGGCCGCCGGGTTGGCCTGCACCCGCACCGCCGGGCGCTGGCCGCCGGACAGGGAGACTAGGCCGACGCCGGGCAGCTGGGCGATCTTCTGGGCCACCCGGGTATCCACCAGGTCCTGCACCCGGTTCAGCGCCAGGGTTTCCGAAGTCACCGCCAGAGTCAGGATCGGCGCATCCGCCGGGTTGACCTTGTTGTAGATGGGCGGCATCGGCAAGTCGCTGGGCAACAGGTTGCCGGCGGCGTTGATGGCCGCCTGGACCTGCTGCTCGGCCACGTCCAGGGTCAGGTCCAGGGTGAAGCGCAGAGTGATCACCGAGGCCCCGCCGGAGTTGATCGAGGTCATTTCGTCCAGGCCCGGCATCTGGCCGAACTGACGTTCCAGGGGGGCGGTGATGGACGAGGTGATGACGTCCGGGCTGGCCCCCGGATAGAGGGTCACCACCTGGATGGTGGGGTAATCCACCTCGGGCAGGGCCGACACCGGCAGGAAGCGGAAGGCCACCAGGCCGGAGAGCAGGATGGCCACCATCAGCAGGGTGGTGGCCACCGGCCGGAGGATGAACAGGCGCGACGGATTCATGATCGGGCGTGCTTACGGAGCGGGGGGACGGCCGCCGCCAGGGCCGCCCTGGCGGCGGTTGCCCCGATTGCCGTTGGCAGGCTTGCCCTTGGGTACGGTGGGCTCGATCACCTCGACCTTGGCGCCATCGCGCAGCCGGTCGGAGCCGTCCACCACTACCTTGTCGCCGGCGGAAAGGCCGTGCTCCACCGCCACCGCCTCGCCGTCCACCGGGCCGAGCTTGACCGGCTTGGGCGTCACCGTGTTGTCGTCGCGGACGAGGAAGACGAAGGTGCCCTGGCTGCCCCGCTGTACCGCCGCGGTGGGCATGAGCAGGGCGTCCGGACGGGTTTCCACCAGCACGCGGATGTTCACGAACTGGTTGGGAAACAGCTCGTCCTTGGCGTTGGCGAACTCGGCCTTGAGCTTGACGGTGCCCGTGGCGGTATCGATCTGGTTGTCCAGGGTGAACAGCCGGCCCGTGGCCAGCAGGTTCTTCTGGGCTCGGTCCCAGGCTTCCACCAGCACCGGGGCGCCGGAATGCAGGGCGGCCTGCACCGCCGGCAGGTTGTCCTCGGGCAGGGCGAACAGCACGTGGATCGGCTGAATCTGGTTGATGATCACCAGGCCGTTGGTATCCGAGGCGTGGACGATGTTGCCCGGGGTCACCTGGCGCAGGCCGATGCGGCCCGACACGGGGGCGGTGATGCGGGTGTACAACAGCTGGAGCTTGGCGCTGGCCACCTGGCCTTCGTCGCTCTTGACCGTGCCCACGTACTGGCGCACCAGGGATTCCTGGGTATCCACCTGCTGCTTGGAAATCGAATCCTGCTCGATCAGGGTCTTGTAGCGCGCCAGGTCTACCCGGGCGTTGGCCAGCAGGGCCTGGTCCTTGGCCAGTTGGCCTTCGGCCTGGGTCAGCTGGACCTGGTAGGGGCGCGGGTCGATCTCGGCGATCAGGTCGCCGGCCTTGACCATCTGCCCCTCCTTGAAGGGCAGCCGGAGCAGTTCGCCATCGACCCGGCTGCGCACCGTGACCGTATTGATCGGCGTCACCGTGCCCAGGGCGGTGAGGAAGACGTGCAACTCACCGCTGCGCACCGCCTTGGCCTGGACCGGCGTGGGGCGTCCCCCCGGTCCGCCGGGCCCACCGGGGCCTCCTGGCCCGCGTCCGCCACCCGGAGCGCCCTGGGCGCTGGCCTTGTCGATACCGGGGGAAGTGCCGTAATGCCAATAGGCGCCGCCGGCGGCCACGGCGACCAGGAGGCCGGCCAGCACCCAGCGGCGCCGGCCTTGGGTGAAGAAATTACGGAACGCGGCACGACGATCGTCGGAGCGGGTCGTCATGGAAACCTCGATGATGGGAAAGTAGGTGGGGCGGACGTATCAGCCGGCTGCAACGGCCCGGCGCGGTGCAGGGCCAACGGTAAGCGAAAGGCGCCATTGTCGGCCAAGTCGCGGCCGAAGGGCAGAGCGCGGAGCGCCCGGGCAACGGCCGCGCCCGTGGGGCGGGGTGATCCGGTACGGGCCGACAGGGGCCGCAGGTCCCCCGGAGAAGGTGGCTGGCGATGGAACGGCTGGCTGGAACGGCGGGGGCGAGCCTGCGGCCGGGTCTGACGCCGCGCTGCAGGACGAAAAATACCGTAAAAGCAGGCCGTGCCAAAGCACTAAAATATTCGATTTACACACCCTTACACTGCTGTCCGCCTTGGTATCCGGGCTGATACGCGACAAAAAGCCGGGGCAGGGGCAAAACAGCGGCCGATTCCTTCTTTTTTGCGATTTATCGTGCCTGGAACGGGGTGTCGGCTGCGGAAATGAATGTGGGCGAGGGATCGCCGCTGCCTTGGCGCTCCAGGCAGGCGAGAAATCCGGCCAACAGAGGGCCCGGGGGGCGGTCGCGCAGGGCCACGGCCAGGGAGATGTGAGCCCCCGGGTCGGCGATCGGCAGGTAGCGCACGTCGGGCATGCGCACGCATTCGAGGGGGGAGGGCAGTACCGTCACCCCGAGGCCGGCCGCCACCAGCCCGATCAGGGTGGTGGCTTCCCGGGCCTCCTGCACCACCTTGGGGGCAAAGCCCGCGGCCCGGCACATCTGGGCCACGGCGCGGTGGATGCCGGTGCCGGCGTCCCGGGGGTAGAAGATGAAGCCCTCGTTGCGCAGGTCGGCCAGGCTCACCTCCGGCGCATCGGCCAGAGGGTGGTGGGCGTTGATCACCAGGCGCAGCGGGTCCCGGCGGATTTCGCGCAGGACCACCCCGGGCGTGTCTTCCCGGGCCAGATGGCGGACGAAGCCCACGTCGAGCCGGTCCTCGGCCAGGGCGATAACCTGGTCGGTGGAAAACATCTCGTGCAGGGTCAGGGTGACGCCGGGGGCCTGCTGTCGGTAATCCCGCAGCAAGCCCGGCAGTACGCTGGTGAACGGCACCGAGTAGGTGAAGCCGATGCGCAGCTCGCCCACCTCGCCCCGGGCGGCGCGGCGTGCCTCCTCGGCGGCGTTGCGGGTGTCGGCGAGAATCTGCCGGGCGTGGGCGAGAAAGCGCTTGCCGGCTTCGGTGAGGGCTACCCGACGGCGGTTGCGCTCGAACAGGGTCACCCCCAGCTCGCTTTCCAGGGCCTGGATCTGTTGGGACAGCGGCGGCTGGCCGATGTGCAGGCGCTCGGCGGCCCGGGTGAAGTGAAGCTCTTCGGCGACGGCGACGAAGTAGCGCAGGTGGCGCAGTTCCATTGATATTTTTAACGTATCAAAACAACCTCAATTATATATTGGACTGTTGTTTTTGCCGGGCCTAGGATGGCCTCCCATTCCACCCAAGCGCCGAACCGCCAAACCGCCGTGCCAGCCGCTTCCGCCCTTACCGCCCCCTCCATGCCCCCCGCTGCCAGCGTTTCACCTGCAACCGCGCCCAAGGCCGAGGCCGAGATCGAATCCACCCGCATCAAGAGCGGCACTCCCGAATTCCGCAAGGTCAGCCGGGCCATGTTCGTCGGCGGCTTTTCGGTGTTCGCCATGCTCCACGGCGCCCAGCCGCTGATGCCCATGTTCTCCCAGGAATTCGATCTGTCGCCGGCTTCCGCCAGCGGCGTGGTGTCGGTGGCCACCGCGGCCCTGGCCTTCGCCCTGATTCCGGCCAGCATCCTGGCCGACCGCCTGGGGCGCAAGCCGATCATGGTCGGCGGCCTGGCCCTGGTGGCTTTGTTCACCCTGATTTCCGCCGCTTCCGAGGGCTTTTCCCAGCTGCTCTTCTGGCGCGCCCTGCAAGGCATGGTCCTGGCCGGGGTGCCGGCGGTGGCCATGGCCTATCTGAGCGAGGAGGTGGAGCCCAATTCCCTGGGCTATTCCATGGGCCTCTACATCGCCGGCAACTCCATGGGTGGTATGAGCGGCCGCCTGGTGGCCTCGGCCCTGGGGGACATGGCCTCGTGGCGCACGGTGATGGTCACCCTGGGCATTTTCGGCCTGTGCGCCTCGGTGATGTTCCTCAAGAGCGTGCCCCGCTCGCGCCATTTCACCCCCACCCCGGGGCCGTGGCGCGACCTGCTCGCCACCCTGCGCCGCGACGCGGCGGCCCACCTGGGCGACCCGGGTCTGCGCTGGCTGTTCGCCCTGGGCTTTTTGATCATGGGTTGCTTCACCAGCACCTACAACTACCTGGCCTACCATCTGGGCGAGGCCCCGTTCAACCTGCGGCCGGCCCTGGCCGGGGCAGTGTTCATGGTCTATCTGGTGGGGCCGGTGGCCGCCACGTGGACCGGCCGGCTGGCCGACCGGCTGGGGCGCCGCCAGGTGATGTGGGCCACCATGCTGCTGATGCTGGCGGGGGTGCTGACCACCCTGGTGTCGCACTTGGCGACCATCGTCCTGGGGGTGGTGCTGCTCACCTTCGGCTTCTTTGCCAGCCACTCGGTGGCGAGCAGTTGGGTGGGGCGCCGCGCCACCCATGCCCGGGGCCTGGCCTCGGCCCTGTATCTGACCTTCTATTACCTGGGCGCCGGGGTGCTGGGCTGGGCCTCGGGCCTGGCCTGGGGGTTCGACGGCTGGTTCGGCGTGGCCGGGGTGCTGGCCCTGTGCCTGCTGGCCGGGGTGGGCATCGCCGTGCATCTACGCCGCATTCCGCCGCCGGCCAACGCCTGACCGGCCGGAAAGCCAATACTGGCGCGGGGTTTCAAAAGCCCCCTCTGGAATGCCGCGCCGTGCAACGATCTTGAATCATGCCGCCCCGAACCCCGCGCCAGTATTGGCTCTCGGGGTGGCGGCTTTTTGCGGCTGCCTCAATCGGGGATCGTTGCACCGGCGGCGCAGCGGCGCACGAAGGTGTGGAAGTGGCGTAGCTGCTTGGCCAGGAAATCCCGGGTCAGCGCGTCGGTGAGCTGGCCGTTGGCGTTCACCTTGGTATGGGCGGCGCCTACCATGGCTTCCGGCGTGTTCATCACCTGGCCGTTGAGAAAGACCAGGATCTGGCGCAGGTGATACTGGGCCCGGGCGCCGCCGAACACGCCCATGGAGGCGCTCTGGATCAGGATCGGCTTGGCCGCCAGGGGCTGGGGCGAAAGCCGCGACAGCCAGTCGATGGCGTTCTTGAGCCCGCCGGGCACCGAGTAGTTGTATTCCGGGGTGACGATCACCAGCCCGTCGGCGGCCCGGATCGCATCCGCCGTGCGCGTCACCACCTCGGGAAAGCCCACCGCCTGGAGATCGGCGTCGTAGATCGGGTAGCCCGCCACCGAGGGCAGGATTTCCAGCGACATCCCCGGCGGTGCCAGCTGCCCGAGGGCCCGGGCCACCGCGGCGTTGTAGGAACCCTGGCGGACGCTGCCCACCAGCACGACCAGCTTCACGGGGATGGCACTCATGGCATTTCCTCGCCCGGGCGGGCTGAACTATGACGAAAGTCAGAGTCCCGGTTACCCGGTAAGTTCGGGGCGACCAGCCCGCTACCCATTCCGAAGGACCATTTCCGGGCCGTATCATGGCGGGGTTCTCGCCGTGCAGCCCCATCGACCATCCTGCTTTACTGGAGCCTTCCCATGTCCCACGCCCCCGCCACGCCCCTGGACCGCTGGCAGCACTGGTGCGACCGGCGCCGCGCCGAACTGTCCAGCCCCGACAGCTGGCTCGGCCTGATCGGCTTGATCTGGCTGGAGCCCGGCGCCAACCGGGTCGGCAGCGCCCCCGGCAGCGCCGTGGCGTTGCCCGAGGGCCCGGCCCACCTGGGCGACCTCGTGTGGGACGGCAGCAGCGCCGCGAGCCTGCTGTGGCGCCCCGCTCCGGGCAGCCCGGCACACATCGAGTCCGGTGCTGAAAGCCACACCGCAGGCGTGGACGGCATCGTCCTGGCCACCGACGCGGCAGGTGCGCCGGACACCGTGGCCGTGGGCGACCTGCGCTTCTTCGTGATCGCCCGGGACGGCAAGCTGGCGGTGCGTCTGCGCGACCTGGGCTGGCAGGCCCACGAACCCTTCGCCGGCCTGGATTATTTTCCCTTCGACCCGGCCTGGCAGGTGGCCGCCGTCTGGGAGCCCCTGGCCCCGCCCCAATCCATGGAGGTGCCCAGCGTCACCGGCGAACTGAAGACTGTCGTGGTTCATGGCCGGGCCGTGTTCGAGCGGGACGGCCAGCGCCACGAGTTGTTGCCCATGGAAGAGGGCGAGGACGGCTATTTCTTCGTCTTCCGCGACCTGGGGGCAGGCCGGGACACCTATGGCGCCGGCCGCTTCCTGCGCACCGCACCGCCTCGGGACGGCCGGCTGGTGCTGGACTTCAACCGGGCCTACAACCCGCCCTGTGCCTTCACCCCCTTCGCCACCTGCCCCCTGCCGCCGCCGGAAAACTGGTTGAAGATCGCCATCTCCGCCGGCGAGAAAAAGTACGCCGGCCACGGCTGATCCGCCGAGGCACCATCGCAGTCCGTCGGAAGCGGTGCCCGCCCATGGAGCGGGCACCGTCATTTCGTGCCTGGGCCTTTGTTGCAGCGTCACGGGCACCTTCCGGCGGCAGCGTTATCGCTACGCCGCCGGAACGCCAGCCGGGCGTCCGGGTCAACCCGGTGTTCCACCCGCTGGACCGGTGGCGCGCCTCTCGGGGTTCCGGCGGTTGCGCCGCGTCCGGCCGAGCTTTTCAACCCGCGCAATGCGCGCACCGAGAGGGGCAACGCGATGGCAACGAAAATCCAAGTGGTGTTCTACAGCATGTACGGCCACATCCACACCATGGCCGAGGCCGTGGCGGCCGGTGCCCGGGAAGTGGCGGATACCGAGGTGACCGTGTGGCGGGTACCCGAGCTGGTGCCCGACGAGGTGTTGGAGAAAAGTGGCGCCAAGGCCCGGCAGGCAGCCTTTGCCCACCTTCCGGTGATTGCACCGGAGCAGCTGGCGGAAGCCGACGCCATCATCTTCGGCACCCCGACCCGCTTCGGCAACATGTGCGCCCAGATGCGCAACTTTCTCGACCAGACCGGCGGCCTGTGGATGAAGGGCGGGCTGATCGGCAAGGTGGGCAGCGTGTTCACCAGCACCGCCACCCAGCACGGCGGGCAGGAATCCACCATCCTCAGCTTTCATACCACCCTGCTGCACCAGGGCATGGTGATCGTCGGCGTGCCCTATTCGGAAGCCCGGCAGATGACCATGGCCGAAATCACCGGCGGCAGCCCCTACGGCAGTTCCACCCTCACCGGCGGCGACGGTTCCCGCCAGCCGAGCGAAAACGAGCTGGCCATCGCCCGCTTCCAGGGCCGCCACGTGGCCCAGATCGCTGCCAAGCTGAAGGGCTGACGGCACTTCATTCGCCGAGTCCGGCGCCGCCCTGGAACCGCCGGCGGTATTCCCCGGGGCGGGTGCCGGTCCATTTGCGGAAGGCCCGGTGGAAGGCGCTGGCCTCGGCGAAGCCCAGTTCCATGGCCACGTCGAGCACGCTGCGCGAGGTGTGGCCGAGCAGGTCCAGGGCCAGGTCGCGGCGCAGTTCGTCCTTGATCGACTGGTAGGACTGGCCTTCGTCCTCCAGATGGCGGCGCAGAGTCGAGGCGGCCATGTTCAGATGCCGGGCCATGCGTTCCAGGTCGGGCCAATCGGCCGGCGCGGTCTGGCGCAGGCGGTGGCGCAGGCGGGCGGTGAGGCTGCGCGGGTTGCGGTACTTCACCAGCAGGTTGGCCGGGGCTTCGCGCAGGAATTCCTTGAGGGTACGTTCGTTCTGCACCACCGGCAGGGTCAGGTAGCGGGCGTCGAAGGCCACCACCGTGGCCGGCCCGCCGTCGCTCAAACTGGGGCCGAAGAACACCCGGTATTCATCCTCGGTGCCCGGCGGCAGGGCATCGCGGAACACCACCGACTGGTAGGGGATGCGCCGGCCCACCAGCCAGCAGGCCAGGCCGAACAGCAGCAGCAGGAAGGTGGCGTGGGCGAAGAAGCGCTGCGGCCCCCGGTGCTGGTGCAGGGTCAATTCGGCCCGGCCGTCGCGCACCTCCAGGGAACCGCCCAGGTCGTCGAGCACCAGGCCGAAGAAGCGCAGGGCCCGGGTCAGGGCCCGGCCCAGGTTGGGAGCGTCCAGGGTGGCGTGGCCGAGCAGGGTGAAGCAGCCGGGCTTCATGCCGTGGGAGTCCATGGCGAAGAATTCGTCGTCAAGCACCCGGGTCAGGCCGTGCCACAGGATGGCGTACTGGCCGGCGGAGACCCGGGCCTGGGGCACGTCGAGCAGGCGCGGGGCAATGCCGGCCTCGGCCAGCAGGGCGTCCACGCCGATCCCCCGCTGCCGGGCCACGAGCAGGGCTTCATTGACGAAATTGACGGCGATGGTGCCCTTTTCGGAAGCGGTGAGGGCGGTGGAAGCGGCGGCGGGCATGGACGGAAACGACGGTGGGAGACAGGTGGGAGCGGGGCAGGGCGGGATGCTGCTTTGCAGTATGGCAAAAACGCTCAGTCATTTTGACCGATTTTGGCATGGAGAGGGGGCCGGGGGCTTTCTAGACTCTGCGTTTTCCGGGCGTCCGTGGGCATCCGGACGTGTTGCCAGAATTTCCAGAATTGCCCGAAGGAGCGAGAGAGACACCATGAGCATTCCCAATTACGCCGACGCCATTGCCAATTTCCGCGTCGAGGACGTGGCCGCCCTGTTCGACGGCGATCTGGAAAAGGGCATCAACGCCTGTTACGAATGCTGTGACCGCCACGTGGCCCCGGGCAAGGTGGCGCTGCAATGGGAAGGCAAGGACGGCGATTCCGCTACCTACACCTTCGCCCAGCTCAAGGAGCTCTCCGCCAAGTTCGCCAACTACCTGGTGAGCCGGGGCGTGAAACCGGGCGACCGAGTGGCCGGGCTGATGCCCCGGGTGCCGGAACTGCTGATGGTCATTCTCGGCACCTGGCGTGCCGGAGCTGTCTATCAACCTCTGTTCACCGCCTTCGGCCCCAAGGCCATCGAATACCGCCTCGACCGCAGCGAAGCCAAGCTGGTGGTGACCGACAGCGTCAACCGCAGCAAGCTCGACGACGTGCACGGCTGCCCGCCGGTGCTCACCGTGGTGCGCAGCAACGCCACCCTGGCTGCCGGCGACGCCGACTTCTGGGCCGAGGTGGACAAGCAATCCACCGAATTCGCCCCGGTCATGCTGCGCGGCGACGACCTGTGCATGATGCTGTTCACCTCCGGCACCACCGGCCTCGCCAAGGGTGTGCCGGTGCCGATCAAGGCCCTGATGGGCCTGGGCCAGTACATGCGCCAGGCGGTGGATCTGCGCCACGGCGACGTCTACTGGAACATCGCCGACCCGGGCTGGGCCTACGGCCTGTACTTCGGCGTCACCGGCCCCCTGCTGCAAGGCCACGCCACCACCTTCTACGACGGCCCGTTCACGGTGGAATCCACCTACCGGATGATCGAGAAGTACAAGATCACCAACCTGGCCGGCGCCCCCACCGCCTACCGCCTGCTGATCGCCGCCGGCGAACAGGCGGCCCTGCCGGTGAAGGGCAAGCTGCGGGTGGTGAGCAGCGCCGGCGAACCCCTCAACCCGGAAGTGATCCGCTGGTTCGAGGAGCACCTGGCCTGCCCGATCTATGACCACTACGGCCAGACCGAAATCGCCATGGTGGTGTGCAACCACCATGCCCTGAAGCACCACGTCCAGCCCGGTTCCGCCGGCTTTGCCCTGCCCGGTTACCGGGTGGCGGTGGTGGCGGAAGAGGGCGGCGAAGCGGTGGAACTGCCCCCGGGCAAGCCCGGCATCCTGGCGGTGGACCGATCCCAATCGCCCCTGTTCTGGTTCCCCGGCTACTGGCAGCAGGACACCAAGTCCTTCGTCGGCCCCTACTACCTGACCGGCGACACCGTGGAACTGAACGACGACGGCAGCATCAGCTTCGTCGGCCGCAGCGACGACATCATCACCTCGTCGGGCTACCGCATCGGCCCCTTCGACGTGGAAAGCTGCCTGATCGAGCACGAGGCGGTGATGGAAACCGCCGTGGTGGGCAAGCCCGACCCGGAGCGCACCGAGCTGGTCAAGGCCTTCGTCATCCTGCGCGACGGCTACAAGGCCAGCCCGGAACTGGCCGAGGAACTACAGATGTACGTCAAGCACCGCCTGGCCGCCCACGCCTATCCGCGGGAAATCGAATTCGTCGCCGAACTGCCCAAGACCCCCAGCGGCAAGATCCAGCGCTTCCTGCTGCGCAAGCAGGAGGCCGAAAAGGTCAATCCGCCGGCCCAGCACTCCTGATTGCCGAATCCCCGGGGACGGCCTAAGGTGGTCCCCGGGGCCCTGTTCCGCCGCGCCCGCCCCATGCGGGCGCGGCACCATGCACAACTCCCAACACTCCACTAAGAAGGACGACTCCATGCAACTCGAAAACAGCGTCTTCATCGTCACCGGCGGTGCTTCCGGCCTGGGTGCCGCCACCGCCCGCATGGTGGTGCAAGCCGGCGGCCGCGCCGTGCTCGCCGACATGAACGCCGAGGCCGGCCAGGCCCTGGCTGCCGAGCTGGGCGCCAACGTCCGCTTCGTGCAGACCGACGTGGCCGACGAAGCCAGCGCCAAGGGGGCCGTGGATGCGGCCGTGGCCGCCTTCGGCAAGGTCGATGGCCTGGTCAACTGTGCCGGCGTGGCCCCCGCCGAGAAGGTGCTGGGCAAGGAAGGCCCCCACCGTCTGGCCAGTTTCGCCAAGGTCATCAACATCAACCTGGTGGGCAGCTTCAACATGATCCGCCTGGCCGCCGAAGCCATGGCCAAGAATGAGCCCAACGGTCAGGGCGAGCGCGGCGTGATCGTCAGCACCGCCTCGGTGGCCGCCTTCGACGGCCAGATCGGCCAGGCCGCCTACGCCGCCTCCAAGGGCGGCATCGTCGCCCTGACCCTGCCTATCGCCCGGGAACTGGCCCGCTCCGGCATCCGCGTCATGACCATTGCCCCGGGCATCATGGAAACCCCGATGCTGCTCGGCATGCCTGCCGAAGTGCAGGACGCTCTGGGCAAGATGGTTCCCTTCCCCTCGCGCCTGGGCAAGCCGGCGGAGTACGCCTCCCTGGTCAAGCACATCGCAGAAAACAGCTACCTGAACGGCGAAGTGATTCGCCTCGATGGTTCCATCCGCATGGCGGCAAAGTAATTTAAACAAGGAATTAGCGATGATTCTTAATCAAGAACATCAGATGATCCGGGACACCATGCGCGCCTTCGCGCAGGAGCGCCTGGCCCCCTTCGCCGCCGAGTGGGACAAGAACCACACCTTCCCCGCTCAGGCCCTCAAGGAGTTGGGCGAGCTGGGTGCCCTGGGCATGGTGGTGCCCGAGGAGTGGGACGGCGCCGGCATGGACTACATGAGCCTGGTGCTGACCCTGGAAGAGATCGCCGCCGGCGACGGCGCCACCTCCACCATCGTCTCGGTGCAGAACTCCCTGGCCTGCGGCATCACCATGAAGTACGGCAGCGATGCCCAGAAGGAAGAGTGGCTCAAGCCTCTGGCCCGGGGTGAAAAGCTCGGCTGCTTCTGCCTGACCGAACCCCACACCGGCTCCGACGCCGCCGCCATCACCACCCGGGCCGACCGGGACGGCGACCATTTCGTGCTCAACGGCGTCAAGCAATTCATCACCACCGGCAAGCACGCCCACATGGCCATCGTCTTCGCCGTCACCGACAAGGCCGCCGGCAAGAAGGGCATCTCCTGCTTCCTGGTGCCCACCGACACCAAGGGCTTCGTCGTCGGCCGCACCGAAGAGAAGATGGGCCAGCACGCTTCCGACACCGTGCAGATCATCTTCGAGGATTGCCGCGTTCCCGCCTCCGCCCTGCTGGGCAAGGAAGGGGAGGGCTACAAGATCGCTCTGTCCAATCTGGAAGCCGGCCGCATCGGCATCGCCGCCCAGTCCATCGGCATGGCCCGGGCCGCCTATGAGGCCGCCGTGCGCTACGCCAAGGAGCGGGTCACCTTCGGCGTGCCGATCATCGAGCACCAGGCGGTGAATTTCCGCCTGGCCGACATGGCCACCCTGCTCGACGCCGCCCGCCTGATGGTGTGGCGTGCCGCCCAACTCAAGGACGCCGGCCAGCCCTGCCTGAAGGAAGCTTCCATGGCCAAGATGTTCGCCTCGGAAGCCGCCGAGAAGATCGCCTCCGACGCCATCCAGATTCACGGCGGGGTTGGCTATACTGCCGACTTCCCGGTGGAACGCATCTATCGGGACGTGCGCATCTGCCAGATCTACGAGGGTGCCAACGACATCCAGCGCCTGGTGATCGGCCGCTCCATCGCCAGCGAATAAGGCTGGGGCCGAGACCGATCGGCAACCACAACAGGATCAACGAGACATGAGTTACGAAAACATTCTGGTCGAGACCCGCGGCAAGGTGGGCCTCATCACCCTCAATCGGCCCAAGCAGCTGAACGCCCTCAACGACGCCCTGATGGACGAAGTGGGTGCCGCCCTGGCCGTGTTCGAAGCCGACGAAGGCATCGGCGCGGTGGTCATCACCGGCTCCGAGAAGGCCTTCGCCGCCGGCGCCGACATCGGCATGATGGCCCAGTTCAGCTACATGGATGCCTACAAGGGCGACTACATCACCCGCAACTGGGAAAAGGTGAAGACCTGCCGCAAGCCGATCATCGCCGCGGTGGCCGGCTTCGCCCTGGGCGGCGGCTGCGAACTGGCGATGACCTGCGACATCATCATCGCCGCCGACACCGCCAAGTTCGGCCAGCCCGAAGTCAAGCTGGGCATCCTGCCCGGCGCCGGCGGCACCCAGCGCCTGCCCCGCGCCGTGTCCAAGGCCAAGGCCATGGACCTGTGCCTGACCGCCCGCATGATGGGCGCCGAGGAAGCCGAGCGCGCCGGCCTGGTGTCCCGCGTGGTCCCCGCCGACAAGCTGCTCGACGAGGCCCTGACCGCGGCCGCCCAGATCGCCGAGTACTCCCTGCCGGTGGTGATGATGATCAAGGAAAGCGTCAACCGCGCCTTCGAATCCGGCCTGGCCGAAGGCCTGCTGTTCGAGCGCCGCGCCTTCCACAGCTGCTTCGCCCTGGACGACCAGAAGGAAGGCATGGCCGCCTTCGTCGAAAAGCGCAAGCCCAGCTTCAAGAACAGCTAATCGCCGTTCTCCGCCGCAACGAAAACCCCCGGTCCAGGCCGGGGGTTTTCGTTTTGTGCTTCGTACTTAGTGTTTCGGGGATCAGAAGCCGATGCGCAGCCCCAGCCGCACCGTGCGCGGCTCCAGAGGGTGGATCAGCCGGCCGTCGATGCCGGTGCCGCCGCCGCAGGCCCCGGCGTTCAGTTCGTTGCGGGTGCAGGCCCCGCCCCAGTACTCGATGTCGTTGGCCTTGCGGTCGAACAGGTTGAGCACGTCCAGGGTCAGCTGGACCCGCCGGTCGAAGCGGTAGCCGAGCCGCAGGTTGGCCATCCAGAACGGGGACGATTTCTCCTGGCCCGTCTCCTCCAGATCGTAGGCCCCCAGGTAGCGCAGGCGCAGGCCGCCGGACCAGGGGCCGCCCTGGTCGTAGCTCAGGGCCACGGATGCGGTGCGCGGAATGGCGTTGGGCACCCGGTCGCCGCCGTTGACCGGCGTCTTGAAGCGGGCCTGGGACAGGGCCAGGTCGGCGTCGAGCAGGAAACCCCGGCCCAGGGCGACGCTGTTCGACCATTCCAGCCCATGGCGGCGCGAGGCGCCCCGGGGCTCGGTGACGCCCTCGTCGCCGACGAACACCAGCTCCGAATCCAGGTCCATGCGCCACACGGCCAGGGTGGATTGCCAGCCCGGCAACAGGGTGGTGCGCACCCCGATCTCGCTGCCCTGGGTGCGCACCATCAGGGGCACCGCGTCCACCGGCGTGCCGTCCTTGGGATTGACCCGGGCCGTGGCGCCCCGGGCGTCGTTGCTGTGGAAGCCCCGGCCCCAGTTGGCGTAGTACTCGGTGCCGGAGAAGGGGCCGAAGGCCACGCCGAGCTTGGGGCTGGTCTGGCGGCCCGTGGCGCTGCCGCCGTTGTCCATGTTGAAGACGCCGGCCAGGGGCGTCACCTCGGCGCGGATCTGGTCGTGGCGCAGGCCCAGGGTGGAACGCAGCCAGGGCAGCCAGGGAGTCTTCAGCGCCGTGTAGAGCGCCGTGGCGGTCTGGCGGATGCGGTCTTCCCGGACAGTATCGGTGCGCTGGCGCAGCACGGTGTCGTAGAGGCCGACGCTGCCGATCTCGTCGCGGCGCAGTTGGCCGCCCAGCACCAGTTCCGAATCCAGCAGCCGGGGGCCGAGGAACCAGCTGCGGCTGGCCTGGCCGCCCCACACGGTGCGCCGGTCGGCCTGCTCGTGCTGGTCGCCCTGGGGGCCGTTGATGAAGCCGGAAGGGCTGCTGAACAGGTTGAGGCCGTAGTCGATGACGTACACGCTGGCCTGGGTGGCGGTGTCCACACCGAACTGGCTGCCGCTGGCGGCCCATTCGCCGGACAGGCTATAGCGGTGGGTGCTGCCGCCGTCCTTGGGCGACAGGGCGCCGTAGCGGCCGATCTCGCCGCTGGCGATGGCCCGTTCCGGCACGTGCTCGGTGGCGGTCCAGCGGGCCTCGTAGGCCAGGGCCGAGATCGAGTAACCGTCCCGGGCGGTGCCGGACGACAGGCGCAGCACGGCGTTGGTGCGGCCCAGGTGCTCGGGCTGCTCCCAGGGACCGTTGTTGCTCGATGCCTCCACGGCACCGAGGAAAGTCAGCCCACCCAAGGGCATGCTGGCGGCGCCCAGGGCGCGCCGGTAGCCGTTCTGGCCGGCGCCCAGCTCGACGAAGTTGGACGGCAGGGCACGCTGATAGTCGATGCGCGCCGAGCCGGTGGCGGAAAAATCGCCGTCCTCCACCGCATAGACTCCCTTGCGGTACTGGATGCCGCTGACCAGCTCGGGAATCAGGAAGTTGAGGTCCATGTAGCCCTGGCCGTGGGCATGGCTGACCATGTTCACCGGCATACCCAGGACGCTGGTGGCAAAGTCGCTGCCGTGGTCCAGGTTGAAGCCGCGCAGAAAGTACTGGTTGGCCTTGCCGTCGCCGGAATGCTGGGTGACGATCAGCCCCGGCACGGCTTCGAGCACCTCGGCCGGGCGCAGCAGAGGCCGGTTGGCCAGTTGTTCGGCGCTGACGCTGCCTTCGCTGGCGGTGTCGGCGATGCCGACCAGGGCCTGCTTGCTGGCCTGGACGGTGACTTCGCCCAGGGTTTCGGCGCCCATGGCCTGGAAGGGCAGGGCGGCCAGCAGCCATGACCAGCGGTTGAGCCGGAGGCGGGTGCGCCCGGCTGTGTGGCGATGCTTCATGAAAGACTCCCGTTCGGCGACCCGGCCGATGACGGAAGCGCGCGGAGGCGAGTGGCGGGCCTTGACCCACCTGCACCTCGACATATCCCTGCGTCGTCGCGCTTTCGTCTGCATCCCCGCAGCCGGTCGCATGGTTCGGCGCCCTTCCCAAGGCGCTCTGGATTGCAGCAGGCCGGTCTCCGGGCTTGCGGGTCTTGAACGATCGCCTTCCCATGGGGCGAGCCTGGCGGAGCATTGCTCCGACAAACCCGATGACCACAGTGGCTGCGCCTTCCGGGGAGGAAGGGGCATGACCGTTCCGCACTCGCTTACCGTTGCGGGGGCAGCCAGGGCTTGGCGGCGAGGAGCTCGCCGCGCACCCTGTTCCCGTTTCACCCGCGTTGCCGCGGGCACCTGCTGGTTTGTTGTTTGCCCGATGGGGTATTTGCTGCGCACTGCGGCGGCAATCGGCGGCCTCGGGCCGGGCCGCCGCGCCGTTTTTCAACGTTTATTGAGACCGATCACTCCGCATCCGCGCAGTCGCCGGGCCCCTGATGGAACACCAGATCGGCCACGGGCCGGCCATCCCGCAGATGCTCGGCGACGATGCGGTCCATGTTTGCGGCGGTAACGTTGTAGTACCAGGTGCCGTCGGGCTGCACGCACATCACCGGGCCGCCCTTGCAGGCGGCGAAGCAATTGACCCGGGAGCGCTTCACCCGCAGATCGCCCTCGGTCAGGCCGGCGGCCTTGAGCTTGTCGCCCAGGCTGTCGAAAAGGGCCTGGCCCTCGCCGTTCTCGGTGCAGCGGGGGCCGGTGCATACCAGCAGGTGGCGCCGGTAGGCCCCGATCTTGGGTTTGACCGCCTCGCTCATGCCTCGGCCTCGGCGCTTTCGGCGACGTCCTCTTCCGGGCCGGCAGCCAGGGCGGAAGCAATGTAGTCCTCGGGCAGACGGTACTCGCGGGCCAGCTCGGCGGCGCTCTTGCCGCTCTCGCGAATGGCTTCCAGCCAGCCGTTGAGGCCGGTGGACAGGGACCGGCCGGCCTTCTCGCCGTCCTTGGTGGCGCGCTCGCCGTCTTCCACCGCGTACTTGTTGGCGTAGCCCCGGGGCGTGACCATCAGGCCGCCGCGGAAGAAGGTGTTGGAGTTGCCGATGAGCACGGTGGACAGCATGCCGATGTCGGCCTCGGCCATCTTTTCCAGGGTGGTGAATTCCAGGCGCTGCTTGGGACGGAAGGCGCTCTTGACGATGGCCACCGGGGTGTTCGGGTCGCGGTGGCGCAGGAAGATGCGCTGGGCTTCCTGAATCTGGCGGGTGCGGCGGCCGCTCTTGGGGTTGTAGAGGGCCACCACGAAGTCGGCGTAGGCCACGGCGTCCAGGCGGCGGGCGATGGTGGGCCAGGGGGTGAGCAGGTCCGAGAGGGAAATGGCGCAGAAATCGTGGGTCAGGGGGGCGCCAACGAGGGCGGCGCAGGTGTTGAGCGCCGAAGCGCCGGGGACGATTTCCACCTCGATGTCGGAATCGGGCGTCCAGCCGGCCTGGAACAGCACCTCGAAGGTGGGGCCGGCCATGCCGTACACGCCGGCGTCGCCGGAGGAGATCAACGCCACCTTCTTGCCCTGCTTGGCCCGGTCCAGGGCTTCGATGGCCCGGTCCAGCTCCTCGGTCATGGACTTCTTGATCACTTCCTTGCCGTCGATCAGGTCAGCCACCAGGCGCACGTAGGTGACGTAGCCGATGATGGTATCGGCTTCGGCGATGGCGGCCCGGGCGCGGCCGGTCATGTGGTCCACGGCGCCGGGGCCCAGGCCCACCAGCATGATCTTGCCGGTCTTGGCCGGGGCGTCGGTGTTGCCGCTTGTTTGAATTTCGCTCATGAAGTCGCTCCTCGGAATTTCAGTGAATGCAGTTGTCGGGCTCAGGGCAGCAGGGCGATGGAGACGGTGGCATTGCGCCCGTCCGGGCCCCGCAGCTTGTGTTTTTCGATCAGCAGCCGGCTCATGTCGGTGCCGGCGGCCAGCAGGGCGGCAGCCTCCGAGACGGAAGGGGTGCCGGTGTATTTGCGTACCGTCTCCGACGGGTTGGGCACGGGCACGGTGGCCAGCACTTCCGGCGGGTAGAAGGCGAGGGTGAGGCCGAAACGCTCGGCAAAACCGAGCAGCCCCACCTCGTCCGCCTTCAAGGTGATGCTGGCGCCCGCCGCCACCTGTTCAGGGGCGAGGCCGGCGGCGGCCAGGGCCTCCTGCACCGCCTGGGCAATGGTGGCTTCCGGGGTGCCCCGGTCGCAGCCAAGGCCCAGGGCCACTTTCCGGCTGGCCTGGTATTCGTCGCTCAAACGCCTTGCTCCACGGGCGGCCGGTAGGTGACCAGGCGGCCCGCCAGGCGGGGCGCCAGTTGCGGCGGCAGGGTACGGTGGCTGATCCACAGCACGGCGGCGACGGCGTCGAGATTCACGTCTTCCAGGCGGCTGAACCGTTTGATGTTGGCGGGCACCGGGCCGCTGCGGCCGTTGGCGTGGCGGGGCCACCAGTCGGGGCTGCCGGCTTCCTGCACCAGGGCCACCGGCTCGTCGTTTACCACGGCGGCGCTGGCTTTCACCACTTCGTCGTGGCTGGCCTCGAAGGTCCAGCCCAGTTCCCGTCCCAGCAGGTCCACGCCCAGGGTCTGGCGGGAATCGGAGGCGGTCGTGAGCACCGGCGTGGCGCCCAGGTTTGCGGCCAGGATGCCGGCCAGGGCGTTGGCGCCGCCCAGGTGGCCGGAGAGCATGGGGATGGCAAAGCGGCCGGCCTCGTCCACCACCACCACGCCCGGGTCCTGTTCCTTGTCCTTGAGGTGGGGGGCGATGAGGCGCACCAGGGCGCCCAGGGAGACGATGGCGACGATGCCGTCGAAGTTGGCGAAAAGGGCGGGAATCTGGTCGCCGGTCTTGCCGCTGTAGCAGGAGGCGACACCGGGAGCAGCGGCTTCCGCCTCGGCCCGGAATTTTTCCGGGGCAAACAGGTGGGCGCCGGGCAGGGCCGCTACCACCTTGCCCGCCAGGGCGATGCCGTGGCGGGTGATGGAGACGACGGCGATTCTCTCGTTGGGGAAGGGGAGGTGTTGGATCATTCTTATTTTGGGGTTGCGGCCGGGTTGGGGAAAGGCGGGCGCTGCATTGGCACATAACGCACGCCGTTGCGCTGCTGCACCCCGGCGGTGGCGGCAAAGCCTAGGCGTTGATAGACCGGTACTGCGTATTCGGAGGAATTGACCGTCACCGGCATGGCCGGATCGAGGTGGGGTTCCAGGGTCTGCCATAGCTGGCGGGCAATGCCCCGGCGATGGGCGGCAGGGGCAACGAACAGGTGGTGCAGGTGGGCCGGCCGGTGCAGAGTCAGCACGCCGAGCAGCTGGCCACCCTTTTGCCCCTGCTCCTCGGCGCACAGGCAGAGGTAGTCCCCATCGGCCAGCAGGCCGGCGATGGCGGCCGGGCTGAAGGTGGAGAGAAAAGGCTGGGCAGCCGGGGCACTGCCGTCGGCGACGAAATAATGGGTCAGGCTGCCGATGAGGGCAGCGATGGCCCCGGCATCCGCTGCGGTGGCCGGGCGGATCGACTCAAGCACTGGCCGCTTCCTTGCGCTTGCGGCAGCCCCGGCGCAGTTCGCCGCGCTGGCGCTTGGGGTTTTGCACCAGCATGAGGGAGAGGTAGTTCACCTTCTCGCCCTTCAAGGAAGCCACGTCGCGCACGATGCGCTCGTCGGGGGAGCCCACCTTTTCGATGAAGCAGCTGGTGGTGAGCAGCTCGCGCCGCTCCAAGAGGTCCAGCACCTCATCCACCAGGGGCTTCACCTTGAGCAGCACCAGGGTGTCGAATTCGTCCAGCAGGTGGTCGATGACCTCCACGCCGTAGGCGGCGGGGATTACCGCCAGGGTTTCGTCTTCCTCGGCCAGGGTAGTGCCGGTGGTGGCAGCCGCAGCAGCAAAGGAGGACACGCCGGGGATGGTTTCCACTTCAACTTCCGGCACCAGCTCCCGCACCACCCGGGCCAGGTGGCCGAAGGTGGCGAAGGTGGAGGCGTCGCCTTCCACCAGGAACACCAAGTCCCGGCCTTCGCCGAGAAGCTCCACGGTGCGGGCAGCGGCCCGGGCCCAGGCCTTGGCCAGGATTTCCGCATCCCGGGTCATGGGGAACACCAGTTCCACCGCGTCGTCGGGCGTTGCCAGCCCGCCCCGGGTGACGATGGACAGGGCGTAGGAGCTTTCCTCGGCCTTCTTCACCGGGTACAGCCAGCGGGCGCCGGAGTTGAGCACGGCCCAAGCGCGGCGGGTGATCAATTCGGGGTCGCCGGGACCAAGGGAGGCGCCGATGAGGCGGCCGTATTTTTTCTCAGTCATCGCTTAATTCTTCTTTGCGGAAACAATCCAGATCGGGTTTTGCGCCGCCATGCGGTGCATGTCGAGGATGGGCTGGCTGCGGCTGGCCTGGAGCTGGGTCACGTCCCAGGCGACGCCGAATTTCTCCACGGCGGCGTTGAGAGCCGTGGTGGCAGTGGCCAGGTTCTCCAGGGTGACGAAGTTCATCACCAGGCGGCCATTGGGCTTGAGGCGGGTGAGGATCAGGTCGATGAGGCCGGCCAGTTCGCCGCCGGAACCGCCGACGAACACCGCATCCGGGTCCGGCCAGGCGTCCAGCCCTTCCGGGGCCTTGCCGTGGCGCAGGGTGTAGTTGGTGGCCTGGAAACGCAGGGCGTTTTCCCAGGCATTGGCGGCGTCGCCCTCGTTCTTTTCGATGGCGTACACGTGGCCGTGGCGGCACAGGCGGCTGGCTTCCAGGCCCACGGAGCCGGAACCGGCGCCGATGTCCCAGACCACGCTGTCGGGTTTCAAGCCCAGCTTGGCCAGGGATAGGGCCCGGGCTTCCAGCTTGGTGATGAGGCCTTTCTCCGGCTGGCGCTGCACGAAGTCCAGATCATCGAAGCCGAAGATGGCGCGGGGGTCGGCAACCCTGCGTTCCACCAGCACCACGTTGGGGTCGGGGAAGGTCATGGCCGCTGCCTGCTCCAGGGTCAGATCGGGGAACAGCTGCTCGTCGGGCAGGGCCAGCTTGGCGGCCACGGAAAGGCGCACTTCGTCATCGTAGCCAGCAGTCCAAAGCGCCCGGGCCAGGCGGGCCGGGTTGTTGTCCGGGCTGGTGAAGGCAGCCACTTTCGGATACTCGGCAATGGCCCGGATCAGCTTGTACAAGCCGTTATCCGGCGTTGCGCCGGCCTGCCATTCCCCGGCGTCGGCATTGTGGCAGGAGGCGATGCGGTAGTCCTGCCAGGGCCGCTGGAAGCGGGCGAAGGCCAGTTGTAGGGTGGACAGTGCCGGCTGCACGGCAACCGCCTCGGCCCCCAGCTTGCCCACCAGGTAGCTGGCCATGCCGTGGCAGAGAGGGTCGCCGGTGGCCAGGACCACGGTGTGCAAGCCGTCGGCCGCCGCGGCCTGAATCCAGCCCGGAACCTGGCCCAGGGCCCCGTCCATGTCGCGCAATGCGGCGCTTTGCGGCAGGTGGGGCTGGACCAGGGCCAGGGTGCGGCCGGCGCCGACGATCAGGCCGGCGGATTGCAGGCCGTGGCGGGCGGCGTCGTTCAGGCCGGCCCAGCCGTCGTCCAGGATGCCAAGGACGGTGCAGATTGGCTTACTCAATTTCGCTCTCTTCGACGCGGACGATCAGCTGGCCGTCGAAATCGCAGACCAGCACGGTGAGTTGGTAGGGGCCAGGGTGGCAGGAACGCAGGCTCTTCATGGCGCGGATCGCCAAGGCCCGGTGGAAGGCCACGGTCAGGCCCAGGCCGGCCAGGCGCTCGGCGGCGAAGCGGGCGGTCTCGGCATTGCGGATTTCCTCCACCAGGTCGGGGGGCGCCCCCACCTCGGTGGCGCAATCCGCCAGCAGATCCCGGTCCACCGCTTCCTTCCAGGCGTGGGTCACGGCCAGGCCCTGGCCCATCTTGGTCAGCTTGCCCACCATGGCGCCGATGTAGACGTGCTGCATCTGGCGCTTGATGGCGGTCTGGAAGGCGGCCTTGACGAAGTCCCCCATCTGCACGAAGCAGGATTCCTCCAGTTGGGGCAGCTGGCGCATGGCGAATTTCTCGGTACGGCCACCGGTGGTGAACACCACGCTGGTCTGGCCCTGGCGCGCCGCCACGTCGATGGCCTGGACCACCGAGGCGCGGAAGGCGGCGGTGGAGTAGGGCCGGACGATGCCGGTGGTGCCGAGGATGGAGATGCCGCCCAGGATGCCCAGGCGGGCATTGAGGGTCTTCTTCGCCATCTCCTCGCCGCCGGGCACCGAGATAGTCACCTCCAGGCTATCGCCGGCATCCAGGATCGGCGCGCCGGCCCGGGCCACGTTGTCGCTGATGTTGCGCCGGGGCACCGGGTTGATGGCCGGCCCGCCCACTTCCAGGCCCAGCCCTTCCTTGGTGACGATGCCGACGCCGGCGCCGCCCTTGAGGATGACCTGGCCGCCACCGCCGGGAATGCGCACCACGTCGGCGGTCATGTGGGCGCCGTGGGTGGCGTCCGGGTCGTCGCCGGCATCCTTGATGCTCACGGCGTGGGCGCGCAGGGGCACGCCTTCGCCTTCGACCCGGCCGTCGTTGATGTTGAAGGGAGTTTCCTGGCCGTTGGGCAGGCGGCAAAAAATCTGGGCCGGCACCTGGCCCTGGACCAGGCCCAGGGTGGCGGCCACCGCCGCCGCCGCCGAATTGGCGCCGGTGGTGAAGCCGCTGCGGTTGCCCCGGTCCCGCCTGGCCGTGCCCTTGCGGACCTTTTCGGCTGGCTTGTCCGCTGCTTTTTCCATCGCTTCCGGAGGAGCGCTGTTGCTGGCTTCAGGCGGCATTGCGCTGGCGGGCTTCGGCAATGCCGAGGAGGGCGTGGATGGCGGCCACCACCAGGGTGGAGCCGCCCTTGCGGCCACGGATGACGATCCAGGGCACGTCCTTCACCTCGGCCATCAGGTCCTTGGATTCGGCGGCGGAGACGAAACCCACGGGCATACCCACCACCAGGGCGGGGCGGGCGCCTTCTTCCTTGATCAGGCGCACCACTTCAATCAGCGCTGTGGGCGCGTTGCCGATGCCGATGATGGCGCCGTTCAGCAGCCCCCGGCGGTGGGCCTTGCGCATCGCCTGCACGGCCCGGGTGGTGTCCTCGGCCTTGGCGGCGTCAATCACGTCGTCGTCGGAGATGAACTGATGGGTGGTCAGGCCGAAGTGCTTGAGGCGGGTGGCGGAAAGGCCGACGCAGATCATCTCCACGTCCGCCACGATGGGCGTGCTGCCCTTGAGGATGGCGGCCAGGCCCGCTTCCACCGCGCCGGGATGGAAGTCGGTGAGGCCGTTGAATTCGAAGTCGGCGTTGGCGTGGATCATGCGCCGCACTACCGGCCACTGGTCCTCGGCGTAACGATGAGGACCGGCTTCGGCGTCGATGATGGCGAAGGAATCGTGCTCGATGGCGCGGCCGGCGGCGGTGAGCTGTTCGGTGACGACGTTGCTGTTCTGGTTCATGGCTTAGGCGTGAGCGTGATGATCGTGGCTGTGAGTGTGCCCATGGCAATGGCCGTGGCCATGATCGGCATCATGTTTGTGGCCGCAGCCGCCATGGCCGTGATCGTGGGTGGCGGTGTGGCTGTGGTCGTGCAGGTGCTCGTCCTCGGCGGCCAGGCGGTATTTGCAGCCGTCGCATTCGAGCAGGGCCCCCTCCGGCAGCTCGGTCCCGCCCACCTTGGCGTCGAGCAGGTCGAAGACGCCCTTGTCGAAGCCGAAGTGGGTGCCCAGGGCGAAGGCCACCTGGGGGTACTGGCGTTGCAGGCGCTCGGCCTGGGCCTTGATGCGCTCCATGAGTACGCCGGTGAAGAGATAGACGGGGACGATGGCTACCTGGGTCATGCCCAGCTTGACCTGGCGCTGCACGGCGGTCTCCAGGCGGGGCCAGGTGACGCCGGTGAAGGCGATGTCCACCAGTTCGTGGTCGTTTTCCTCGAAGATCCAGCGGGCCATCTTGGCCAGCTCGCCGTTGGCGCCGGCATCCGACGAACCCCGGCCGAGCAGGATGACGCCGGTGGTGCAGGGGTCGGGCATGTCCAGCTGCTTCATCAGCCTATCCAGCTGGCCTTGCAGCACCTCGAAAATCTCCCGGCCCATGCCCAGGTGGCGCACCACCTGGAAATCCACGCCAGGGTGGCGTGCCCGGGCCTCTTCCACGGCGTGGGGCAGTTCCATCTTCACGTGGCCGGCGGCATTGAGGATGAAGGGAATGACCACCACGCGCTTCGATCCGCTTTGGCCACCGCACCGCGCGGCCCGGTCTAGCCCCTCGTCCAGCAGCACCTCGGCGTGCTCGATGAAGCACACCTCGATGCGCCAGTCGGGGTGGCGGTCACGCCACTGGGCGGCGAAATGGAGGATTTCCTTGTTGCCGTCCCGATTGCGGGAACCGTGGCCGACCAGGAGCAGGGTGGTGTCTTGGGCACTGAAGGTCATGGGAATTCATTCCTCAGGAGGCCTCGCCCACGCTGGCCTTGCGGAAGCGGTGGGTGAAGCTGGGGTCGTAGAGCTTGGAGCGGGCGATGTCTTCCCAATCCCGGGCGCCAAGGGCCGGGCTGGCGATGATCATGGCCTGGGCGGCGATCTTCTCCGCCTGGCACTTTTTCTTGATGTCGGCGATGGTGCCGCGCACGATTTTTTCCTCGCCCGGCCAGGAGGCCTTCTGCACCACCAGGATGGGCGCGTCCTCGGGCCAGCCGGCGGCCAGCAGGGCGCGCTGCACCTCGTGCAGCAGGGTGATGGAAAGGAAGATGCACAGGGTCGAGCGGTGGGCCGCCAGGGCCTCCAGTTCCTCGCCCGGGGGCATGGGGGTGCGGCCGGCGACCCGGGTGAGGATCACCGTCTGGGTCACTTCCGGCAGGGTCAGGGTCTCGCCGGCGGCGGCGGCGGAAGCCAGGGCCGACGACACGCCCGGCACCACGGCCCAGGCGACGCCAGCGGCATCCAGGGGCCGGGTCATTTCCACCAGGGCGCCGTAGAGGCCCGGGTCGCCGGTCTGGAGGCGGATCACGATTGCATGGCGGCTGGCGGCGTCGAGCAGCCAGGCGGTCATTTCCTCCAGGGTCATGTCCTTGGAGTCGCGGATGTCGCAGCCCTCGGGAGCGTAGAGGGTGGCGGCCTGGTCCACCAGGGAGCCGGCGAAGAGGATGGCGCCGGCCTGTTCCAGCAGGCGGCGGCCCTTGACGGTGATCAGGTCGGGATCGCCGGGGCCGGCGCCGACGAACCAGACGGTGCCCGGGAGGGTAGGGGGCATGGGCATTCTTTCGTGGGTCTTAGGTCTAGCGTTGGATCTCCTGCAAGCGCGCCAGCAGCGCGGTGCAGCTGTGGAGGGGGGCGCCTTCGGCAAGCAGTCCCTGCTGGCGCAGGAGCCGTTGCAGGCCGATCACGGCGGGCAGGCGTAGACCGATGGCGGCCAGTTCGGCCTCGTGGTCGGCCAGGGCAGGCGCATCGAGGCTGGCGGTGCAGCGGCCGGCGGCCATGAGGTGGATGCGGTCGGCCCAGCGGTAGGCGAAGTGGATGTCGTGGGTGGCCAGCAGGATGGTCATGCCCCGGCCGTGCAGGCGCTCCAGCACCGCCAGCAGCTCTTCCTGCATGGCTTGGTCGAGGCCGGCCATGGGTTCGTCGAGCACCAGCAGCTCCGGCTCCATGGCCAATACGCCGGCGATGCACACCCGCTTCTTCTGGCCGAAGCTCAGGTTGTGCACCGGCTTGCGGGCCAGGTCGTCCATGCCCACGGCGGCCAGGGCGGCGTCCACCCGGGCGGCCACGGCGGCTTCGTCCAGCCCCAGGTTGATGGGGCCGAAGGACACGTCCTCCCGCACGCTGGCGGAAAAGAGCTGCCGGTCCGGGTTCTGGAAGACCATGCCCACCTTACTGCGCAGGGCACGCAGGCCGGCCCGGCCGTAGTCCACCGGGGCGCCGGCATAGCGCACCACGCCGGCGGTGGGGCGCAGCAGACCGTTGCAGTGCTGGAAGAGGGTGGTCTTGCCGGCGCCGTTGGCGCCGATCAATACGTTGCGGCTACCCCGGCGGATGGCCAGGGAGCAGCCGTCGAGCCCCATGCTGCCGTCCGGGTAGCGGAAGTCCACGCCGTCCAGTTCCAGGATCAGGTCGCTCACGCCGCGCCTCCATGGGCCAGCAGCCCGCCCAGGGCCGCCAGCAGGGCGCCGGCCAGTCCACCCAGGAGCGTATGGCGCCGAGCATGGGGATGGGGCGTGGGCAGAAAGCGCAGGGGGCCATCGCTGTTGCGGGCCAGAGCGGCCTGGTGCAAGGCGTGGGCGCGCTGCCAGATCTGCAAGGTCAGGTTGGCCGTCAGATCGCCCAGGGCGCGGAAGGTCAGGCGGGAATTGGCATAGCCGAGGCGGGCGGCCTGGGCGGTACGCATGTCGTGCAGGGCCCCGGAGAAGACGAACAGGGTGCGGTAGCACAGCACCATGATGTCGAGCAGCACCTCGGGCGTCCGCAGGCGGCGGGCCAGCACGATCAGGTCGGTCAGGGGCGTGGTCAGCACCAGGAAGAGCAGGGCGGCCAGCCCGGCGAGGGAGCGGCCCGTCACCCGGCCCACCTGATCCAGCCCGGCGCCGGTGACGTGGACGCCCAGACCATCGCCGGGGGCGCGATCCACCGACAGGGCCAGGGAGAGGGCGCTGACCGCGAGGAAGAGCAGGGCGGGGAAGGCCACCCGCAGGTAGAGCCCCAGGGGTACCCGGGCGCCCAGGACGGTCGCCGCGACCACTGCGGCCGTCACTGCCAGGGCCGCTTCCAGCCGTCCGGCGGCGGCGAAGGCGGCCACCAGGCCGCCCAGGGCGAACAGCCCCTTGGCCTCGGGGGCTACGGTGCGCCAGCGGTTGGCGTAGGCCGACTGCTCAATCCGCATGGACGCCCGTTCCGCCGTCCGCGGGCTGGTTGTGCCGCTCGAACTCACGCTTGAGCCGTTCCCGAGTGACCGATACCCCCAGGTAATAGCCGATGAAGCCGGCGCCCAGGGCGGCCTGCAAGGCGAACAGCAGGGAGGCGATCTCCTCGCTGGCGGGTTCCAGCAGGGGCTCGAACCAGGGTTTGTAGTCCGGGGCGATGCGGCCGATCAGGTCCCGGGCCTGGTTGTCGGCGCCGCCGAAAAGCTCCACCGGCTTGCCGTCCGCATCCACGGCGTCCGGGGCCGGCTTGTCCACCAGCCACAGGGGCAGCACCGCCAGCAGGGCCACGGCGGCGAGCAGAAGGAGGTTCTGGCGCTTCTTCATGCCTTGGCCTCCGGCGTGCCCAGCACCCGCATGTCGCGCAGCTCCTGGGGGTTGAAGCGGGCCAGGGCGTTGAAAATGACCACGGTGAGCAGCCCTTCGCTGATGGCCAGGGGAACCTGGGTGACGGCGAAAATGCCGGCGAACTTGAGGAATGAAGCGGTAAAGCCGCCCACCGGGTCGGGAAAGGCCAGGGCCAGTTGGACCGAGGTGGTGACGTAGGTGAGCAGGTCGGCCAGGCTGGCGGCCAGGAAGATGCCCAGGGCGAAGGGCAGCTTCAGCGCCTGGGCCAGGCGGAACACGCCCCAGGCGGCGAAGGGGCCGACCACGGCCATGGAGAAGATGTTCGCCCCCAGGGTGGTGAGGCCGCCGTGGGCCAGCAGCAGGGCCTGGAAGAGCAGCACCACGGCGCCGATGGGGGCCATGGCCGCCGGGCCGAACAGTATGGCGCCCAGGCCGGTGCCGGTGGGATGAGAACAGCTGCCGGTGACCGAGGGCAGCTTGAGGGCCGACAGGACGAAGGTGAACGCGGCGGCCACTCCCAGCAGCATGCGCTGCTCCGGGTTGGCGCGGATGCGCCGGTTGACCGAGCGGATGCCCCAGGCGACGAAGGGGGCGGACGCGATGCTCCAGCCCACGGCGTGCGCCACGGGCAGGAAGCCTTCCATGATGTGCAAGCGGGTTCTCCCTCGGCGAACTCGAATGGACGCACCAAGGGGATAAAGGCGGATCGGGATCGGACTACAGAGGCGGCGCGGGCAGACCGCGGGAGCGGAAAGCGGGCCGTATGCGGCGAATCATCGAAACCTTCCCGTCACCCCGGGGAATGGTGCAGCTAATGACTCAGGCCGGTCTTCTGGCTCGCCTTCGTTCTCGTCCGCCGGCCTTCCCATGCGCGAAGCACAGTGGCGTGGGGCGGAGTCGTCAGGCTTACAGCAGCGGGGGCTGCGCCGGAATGGTCGAGGATATGGAGGATATCGACGTCACCGGTCTTCCCGTTTCACCAGCGGCATAGGACACGCGGCTGGCACCCGAATCAGCGCGCATGCTAACCGAGAAGCCGCCGGCGAACAACCGGAAAGCCAGGAAGCACGGGGTGAAGCGGCATTGCGGCCGGTTGTAATGAAGTGGTCATGCGCGGTTGGGAGAATGCCGCGTCTCCAGCGAAAAGCATTGCCTGCCATGAAATACTTCGACGACGATTGCATCAGCAACGACAGCGCCAACCCGATTCTCGACAAGTTCGTGCAGAACTCCCGCCGCCACTTCCTGTTGGGCGGTATTTCCGCCGCGGCCCTGGCCGGCATGGGCGTGTCCATGCCCACCCTGGCGGCCCAGGCAGCGGCCAGCGCCGGCCGGGTAATGCGCGGCAAGGCCGGCCCGGCCATCGGCTTCCTGCCCGTTTCGGTTTCCCAGGACGACCTGGTGCGGGTGCCCGACGACTACCAGGTGGAAGTGGTCTACGCCTGGGGCGACCCCATCTCCGACGGCCCGGCGTTCAAGCCCGACGCCTCCAACACCGCCGCGGAACAAGCCCTTCAGGCCGGCATGCACCACGACGGCATGCACTTCTTCCCCTTCGTCAAGGACGGCAAGCCCGTTTCCGACCGGGGGCTGCTGGTGGTCAACCACGAGTACGTGGACGATGGTCTGCTCCACCCGAGCGGCATGAACGGTTGGAGCGCCGACAAGGTGGCCAAGTCCCAGGCCGCCCATGGCGTCTCGGTGGTGGAAGTGCGCAAGCAGGGCAACCGCTGGGAGGTGGTGCGCCCCTCCAAGTACGCCCGCCGCGTCACCGCCGCCACGCCGATCTGGCTGTCCGGCCCGGTGGCCGGCTCCGACTGGGTCAAGACCGCCGCCGACCCCAAGGGCCACCTGGCCTTCGGCACCTTCAACAACTGCGCCATGGGCGTCACCCCCTGGGGCACCTACCTGACCTGCGAAGAGAACTTCAACAACTACTTCGAAGGCTCGGCCAAGCCTGCCAGCGCCGCTTCCAGCGCCCTGGAAAAGCGCTACGGCATCAAGAAGGGCGGCAGCATCTACCGCTGGAACGAATTCGACGCCCGCTTCGACCTGAACCGGCACCCCAACGAAGCCAACCGCTTCGGCTGGGTGGTGGAGATCGATCCGTGGAACCCGATGAAGCCCCCGGTCAAGCGCACCGCCCTGGGCCGCATCAAGCACGAGGGCGCCACCGTGACCCTGGCCAAGGACGGCCGGGTGGTGGTGTACATGGGCGACGACGAGCGCTTCGAGTACCTCTACAAGTTCGTTTCCAAGGACCGCTACGACCCGGCCCGGCCCGGCGCCAACGCTGACCTGCTCGACCGGGGCACCCTGTACGTGGCCCGTTTCGGCGATGACGGCAAGGGCCGCTGGCTGCCCCTGGTGCACGGCCGCCCGGGCCTGACCAGCGACAACGGTTTCGCCGACCAGGCCGACGTGCTGGTCAAGACCCGCCTAGCCGCCGACGCCGTGGGCGCCACCAAGATGGACCGGCCCGAGTGGATCGCCGTCCATCCGGTCACCGGCGAGGTGTATTGCTCCCTGACCAACAACACCAAGCGCGGCGCGGCCGACGCGGCCGCCACGGACAAGGCCAACCCCCGCGTCGACAACGTGTTCGGCCACATCATCCGCTGGCGCGACGAAGGCGGCGCGGCCGGGGATGCCTTCGGCTGGGACATCTTCGCCCTGGCCGGCGACCCGGCCAATCCGGACCCGGCCAAGCGCGGCAACGTCAAGGGCGACGCCTTCGGCAGCCCGGACGGCCTGTGGTTCGACCCGGAAGGCCGGCTGTGGATTCAGACCGACGTGTCCACCTCGGTGCTCAACCAGGGCGACTACGCCAACCTGGGCAACAACCAGATGCTCTGCGCCGACGTGGAAACCGGCCAGATCAAGCGCTTCCTCACCGGTCCCAAGGGTTGCGAGATCACCGGCATCACCCGCACCCCGGACGGCACCACCCTGTTCATCAACATCCAGCACCCGGGGGAGAATCCCCAGGAGCGCAGCGACCCGGCCAACCCCACGGCCATTTCCGCCTGGCCGGGCAACCAGTTCAGCAGCGTCGCCGGGGGGCGGCCCCGCTCGGCCACCATTGCCATCTCGCGCAAGGACGGCAAGGTGGTGGGGATTTAAAGCGGCAGCAACGATTGGCCAGGTAGAAACGACAGAGGCCGCCGGAGCGATCCGGCGGCCTCTGTCTTTTGCAAGCGGGGCAGTCAGCCCCGATGGGTCAGAACTTCAGGTTCAGCCCGGCGTAAAGCGAGCGCCCCATCCCGGGCACCGGAATGCCGTAGGGAGCTCCAGCGCCGTTCAGCGACATGGTAGCGCCCTGGCCGATGTAGGCGCCGCCCAGGGGCAGGGCGTACTGCTTGTTCAGGACGTTCTCGATGCCGATGTCGATCCGGTAGTGCTTGGCTTCATAGCTGCTGCGCAGGTTCAGGAGCCCGTAACCGGCAGTCTTCATTTCGTTGCGCACCTGGGAGACGTCGTTCTTGGCGCTGACCAGGACCTCTTCGACCGTGTTGGTCCAGTTGCCCAGGCGATGCTCGATGGACAGGCGGGCATTGAACGGCATGATGTTGTACAGGCGGTCGCCGGTGCTCGTGTTCTTGCCGTTCACGTAACCGATCACGCCCTTGCCGATGAATTCACCCACGCCGTCGATCCGGCCCAGCTTGGCGAAGCCGGACAGGTCGATACCGAACAGGCGCGCCTCGGCATTCGTCAGCTTCAGGTAGTTGAACTTGTTGGATGCGCAGGTCGTCAGGCACTTGGCGTCGATGTAGTTATCGACCTTGCTGTAGTACGGCGTGGCCTTGACGCCCCATTCCTTCTGGCTGGCATCGTGCAGGTCGGCGCTGAAGCTCAGGGTGTTGGCCACCTCGGGTTTGAGGTTCACGTCGCCCACATAGCCGTTGCCGTCGTTGACCCAGTTGTTCATGGTCATGGCCATGCCGTTGGTGGACCATGTATAGCGCTCGTACAGGCTCGGCGAACGGGTCTTGCGCGAGAAGCCGCCTTCGTAGGTCTGGCGTGCGTCCGGGGTGAAGCGGACCAGGGCTGTCGCGTCGATGTTGTTGTCGGTTTTCGCCCGGTCGGCGGCGTTGAGGCGGGCCGCGTCGGCGCCGTACATCGGGTTGTAGCCCTGGACGGTGCCGGTATCCATCTTCACCGTGCTGCTGCGCAGGCCCGCCAGGGTCAGCCACTTGGGCGACCAGAGCGCCTCCCATTCGGCGAAGACGTCGAAGCGGTCCCGCTGCCCGTTGTTGATGTTCTGGAAGGTGTTCGGCGACATCATCATGGAGTTGGCGACCGGCGCCCACCAGTCGCTCAGGCGGTAGCGCTGGTATTCGCTGCCGACCTTGAGGGTGTCCCGTTCGTTCAGGACGATATCCGCCTTGACCAGGGCGCCGGTGTTGCGCCCCTTGGTGTCCATGGGCATGCCGGCGACGTTGTGGGTCATGCCGTACCAGTACAGCTTGTCCTCGGCGAAGTTCATCTTGTGCCGGGTTTCTTCGTTATAAACCCGGGCCTGCAAGGAGCCCCAGCCGAATTTCCCCGTGTAGCCGAGATTGACCTGGGTGCTCTTGTTGTCGGTCATGTCCATGTGCTGGTTGGGGAAGCCCTGGTAAGGGATGTGCTGGAACCCCACCTTGAAATCGATCAGGTGGTTTTCACTGCGCAGCGCCACGCCGAGGGATTGGTTCTCCGTCTTGTAGGCGGACGAGCCGACTTCGTCACCGGCGATCCAGTGGGTGCCCGCCGTGGTGAAGGTGGCGTTGGTACCCTGCTTGAAGTCGCGGGCGGCCCGGTAATTCTTGGATTCCGCGGTGGAGCCGCTGTAGGTGACGCTCAGGTTCTCGTTGGCGAAGGTGGCCGAGGCGTTGGCGCCCTTGGCATCGCCGTTGGAGCGGTAGAAGGTGCCCAGTTCGCCGGTGGTCAGCAACCCTTCGCCCGGGTTGGCGAAACGCGGCCCCTTGGAATTGACCACGATGGTCCCGCCGATGCTGTCGCCGCCGACGCTGACTGGGGTGACCCCGGCATAGACCTTGATGCTCTCCACGTTGGTCGGGTCGATATAGGAGAGGGGCGGATTCATGTGGTTGCCGCAGGCCGAGATCAGGTCCATGCCATCCACCTTGATCCGGTTGCGGTCGTCCGCCAGGCCGTGGATCACCGGCAGGCTGGATACGCCACCGGCGCTCGACAGGGCCACGCCGGGCACGTCGCGCAACAGTTCCGCCGTATCGCTGGTGGCCGCGCGCTTGGCCGCGATATCGCCCTTACCCAGCTCGGTAGCTACCGGTGCCGCCTGGATTTTCCGGGCCGTGACGACGACCTCGGACAACTCGCCCGGATTGTCGGCGGCGAAGCCGTTGGAGGCGGCGGCCAAGGGGAAGACCGCTGCCAGTGCCATGACCAATGCCTTGGGCTGAAACTCCCGTGCGCGCATGAAATGCTCCCTGATATTTTAAGTGCGCGCATTGTCGGCTCCAGGCCATTCCAGGGGAATGTGGCAATTTGCCGCACTCCGTCAGGTTGGATGAAGAAACCTCTATCGTGACTGACGCCGCAACCGGCGTCGGCGGGCCGGCTACCCAGTTCAGTTTTCGCCGGAAGGCAGCCTCCGTTCCGCCTACCTCGGCTCCACCTTTTTCCCGCCTTCATCGTGCAGCAGGGTCGAGAACTGCCGCAGTTCGTCGCCGTTCAGGTCGGAAACGATCCAGTACTGCATGCCGGCGCCGCTCAAGGCGATCAGGTTGTAACCGTCCCGCTCGGTCGTCAGGGACTGGGCCTCGCCACGGAGCGGCCAGACGAACACGTTGATGACATGGCCCCGGCGACGATAGACCAGGGCCGCCACCGGCCGTTGGCCGATATAGTCCAGGCGCCCGCCCGACAACATGAACCCCTGGCCGGCGAAGTCGCTGACGGGCGGCGAATAGTCCAGCTTGCCCCCGAACCAAGGCTTGACGGTGTGTTGATCGGTGGATTCCACGTCCTCAAGGTGGGCCACCATCATCGACCGGACGTGGGCGGCCACCACCTGCTCGGCCAGCGGGTTCGCAGTACGGAGCAGAACCCCCTGCTGCATCAGCAAAAAGCTCAACACCACGCCGCAGGCGAAGGCCGCGCCCAGCTTGAGCCATGCCCCTATCGGCATCGGTCGCCGCTTCGCTGTGGGCGCCTGCCCGATCGCTGCCGCCGCCTGGGCGACGTCGCTGCGGATGGCTGCGCGCAATTCGTCGGGCGCCGGGTGGCGGGTGGCGCCGGCCTTGATCGCGGCGCTCAGGTCGTCGTCTTCCCGCTCGCGGGTCATTCCCATTCCCCGTCCGGGCGGCCGAGCAGGTCGCGCAGCATGCGGCGGGCCCGGGCCAGGCGCGACATGACGGTACCGGCCGGTATCGCGGCGACCTGGGCAATTTCCTCGTACGACATTTCCTCGATCTCTCTCAAAATCAGCACCTCGCGAAACGCCGGCGGCAGCTTTTCGATGGCCGCGTCGATCCGTTCGCGCTCGACTTTTTGCAACAGCAATTGCTCCGGGTTGCCCGGGTTTCCCGACGCACCGGGAAAGCCGGGCAGGGCCGATTCGCTGTCCCGCTCCTCGTCGAATTCCACCTGCTCCGGGTCGTGCCCGCGATCCCGCAGCCAGGTGAAGCAGGCGTTGCGGACGATCGCCAGAAGCCATGGGCGCGCATCGCCGCCGTAAAAACCGTCGAAAAACCGGAAGGCCCGCAGGTACGCCTCCTGCACCACGTCCCGGGCCCCCTGGTCGTCCCGCAGCAGCCAGCGCGCCAGGTTGAACGCGGTATCGAGATGCGGCAGCACGGCCGCTTCGAAGCGTCGGGTTCTGTCAGTCAAACGAGCCTCCTGCATGGAATACCGCCGGCCGCCCGGTTTTATTCCCGTCCGGGCGGGGAGGGCGGGAATAAAGCCACCCCGCGGCCGGTAGTGCATTGCGAGGCCGGCCGATTCCGGCGGGCCTGTCATTCCTTTCTGGTTTCAGGAGGCTGAAATGATCGATCGCAGAAGTTTCATGAAGCTGACCGCCCTGGGCGGCGGCGCCGTTTTTGCCAGCGGCCTGCTCGGGCGGGCGCAGGCGGCCGCGGGCAAGGCCGCACGCCTCTCCGGTTACAGCGATTTCTACTTCGTCCAAATGTCGGACTCCCACTGGGGCTACACCGGTCCCGACAACCCCAATGCCGAGATCACGCTGAAAGAGGCCGTAGCGACGGTCAACGCCCTGGAAATCCAGCCCGACTTCATCATTTACACCGGCGACCTGACCCATACCACCGACGACCCGGTGGAGCGGCGCCAGCGCCTGCGGGAATTTCAGGAGATCGTGCGCCCGCTCAAGGTGCGCGACATCCATTTCATTCCCGGTGAGCACGACGCCGGCCTGGACGGCGGCGCGGCCTTCAAGGAGATCATCGGTCCGACGCACTACTCCTTCGACCACAAAGGCGTGCACTTCATCGCCATAGACAACGTTTCCCAGCCGGGTTCCACCATCGGCGACCCGCAGCTGGCATGGCTCAAGGCCGACCTGAGCCGCCAAGCCAAGGACCAGCCCATCGTGGTCATCACCCACCGCCCCCTGTTCGACCTGGTGCCCAAGTGGGATTGGGCGACCCGCGACGGCGACAAGGCCATCGCCCTGCTGATGCCCTACACCAACGTCACGGTGTTCTACGGCCACATCCACCAGGAAAACCACCACATGACCGGGCATATCGCCCACCACTCCGCCAAGTCCCTGATCTTCCCGCTGCCGGCACCGGGCTCCCAGGACAAGCGCGAGGCGCTGCCGTGGGACCCCGCCATGCCCTACAAAGGCTTGGGGTTCCGTGAAGTGGAGGCCGAAAACAAGGCGAGCGAATACAAGATCGCCGAATATCCGGTGGTAAGGCGCTGACCATGGCTCGCCGAAAAATAATCGCCGTTGGCGCCGGCATCCTGGCCGCACTGGGACTCCTGGTTGGAGCGAACGTGGCGGCCAGGAATTCCACGCCGGCGGCCAGCCAGGAAACAGTGGTCAAGGTCGTGGTGCAGCGCTTCGTCTTCACGCCCACCGAGATCGTGCTGCGCACCGGGCAACCCACCGTGCTGGAATTCCAGTCCCTGGACTTCACCCATGGCTTCAACATCCCGGACCTCAAGATTCGCGCGGACCTTCCGCCCGGCCAGATCACCCGGGTCCACCTGACGCCCCTGAAGCCCGGCGTCTACGACTTTCTCTGCGATAACTTCTGCGGTGCGGGGCATGAGCAGATGAACGGCAAGATCATCGTGAAAAACTGAGAGGGAAACTGGGCGCCCAACGACTACCAGGCCAGGCGCATTCTTTACGCGTACGCCCAGCCCAAAGCTATCGGACAAGGCATGGCGGCACATTTATATGGACACAATTGACGCGTATTTCTTGTTGAGCGCTGAATACCTTAAGCATAATTAGTTCATAAACACGAACTTAACGGTTTCAACGGATGAGTACATTACTTCGGATCATTGCTTGGTGTGTGTTGGTGCTTAGTGGTTTTGGTATCGGCGCAATTACTGCCGTGGTACGGGGCTGGGGGTCGCCAGTCGTTACCCTTGAGCTTGCCAACCAATCAGGCCGCTCAATTCAGTCTTTCGTAGTTCGCTACGACACCTGTGGCAACAAGGCTTCCATCACCAGCGAAGGACCGTCAGCCGGCCAATCCAAGAGAATCTATTTCTCAGTCTGCGGCGAGGGGGGCTATGCGCTTGAAGTCGTTTTCTCAGATGGGCAACGTATGGTCAGCCGGAACAGCTATGTCGAGTCGGGTTACTCCATAACCGAGGTTGTAACTGCCAATACGATTGACTCAAAACAACCCATCTATGGCTTGTAGGGCCGGCGCGACCCGATAGCAAGCATCCGCCCCGTAGCTTGCCAATTCCTCGGTCAAGGCCGGTGGCAAGGGGTGATCCGGCGCCGTAAAGCCAAAGCGCTCCCAGAACGCCCCGGACTGTTGCACTGCCACCAGGGTGAGCCGGGCCAGGCCCGCCTCGCGCGCCGCGGCGAAGGCCTGGGCCACCAGCCGTTCGCCCAGGGCCAGGCCCCGGGCGGTGCGGTCCACGGCCAGATCGTGCAGGTGCAGGACAAGGTCCGCGCCAGTATTGGCTTTCCGGGCAGCGGCGGGATCGCCGTCGGGGGCGCTGTCCAGGCGCGGCGGGTGCAGGTAGGCCGCTGGCTGGGCGAACAGATAGGCGAGCTGGCGGTTGGCACCGTCGCAGGCCACCCAGCAGGTGTCGCCGCTGTAACGCAGCTTGGCGGCGAAGGTGGCGGCGGATTCGAGCAGGTCGGCGTGGTAACAACGGGCCTGGATGGCCAGCACCGCCGGCAGGTCGTCGGCCGTCATCGGGCGAATGACGACCTCGCAGCCGGAATGGGGCAGGGGAGAAGTCATGGGGACGTCCGGGAGCGGGGCAAGGCGCGGGCTCGATGCCTTCCCTGGCGCTCCCTGTGGGTACGATTTAAGATAACGTTATCGCTATTCTACCATGTGCCGCCATGCCCCCCACCGACACGCCCCCGGGCACCGCCGTTGCCGATGCCTCCGAGGCTGCCACTCTGAGTGAAGTTACGGACTCGGCAGCACCAGCCACCCGCCCGGCGGAAGGAAACAGCGAAGAAACTGAACACAATCCCGCCAAGCCTCGCGGGCGTCCCCGGACCCGGGCGTCCGACCGGGCCGAGCAGGTGCGCCAGAACATGCGCCTCTACCGGGCCCGCCGTACCGCCGAGCTGGCCGCTCTGGGGCGGGAGCTTGAAGTCCTGTCCCAGGCCGTGGCCAGCGGCGACCCGCGCCAGACCTACGCGGCGGCGGCGGCCGTGGTCGGCGTGTGGAGCAACAGCATACTTAAAGATAACGTTATCAAAACAAAAGCCGAGCGCCTCGCCGATGGCGCAATTGGGGCCGCCGATCCAGCGTAAAGGATCGCCCGCAGGCACCGTCGCCATGCAGTACACTTCCGCCCCAGTCCATTTGTCGCCCCGTCCCGTGTCCGCCGAAGCCCTTTCCGACGAATTCTTCATGCGCGAAGCCCTGTCCCTGGCGCAGGCCGCCGGCTGCCTGGGGGAAGTGCCGGTGGGCGCCGTGGTGGTCAAGGACGGAGTGATCGTCGGCCGGGGCTTCAACGCCCCCATCGGCGAGCACGACCCGACGGCCCACGCCGAGGTGGTGGCGCTGCGCGATGCGGCGCGCAACCTGGGCAACTACCGGCTCACCGGCTGCGACCTGTATGTGACCATCGAGCCCTGCCTGATGTGCACTGGCGCCATCTTCCACGCCCGCATCCGCCGGGTGGTCTATGGCGCCCGGGACGCCAAGACCGGCGTGGCGGGCAGCGTGACCGACCTGTACGCCGAGGAAAAGCTCAACCACCACGCGCAAATCGTCGGTGGCGTGCTGGCCGAGGAATGCGGCGGAGTGGTGTCCGCCTTCTTCGCCGAGCGACGCAAGGCGGGCCGGGCGGCGCGCAAGGCCACCAAGGCCCGCTACGCGGCGGGGGCGAATCCCTCCGGCGGCGCCGTGGCGGAAATCGTTGTGGAAGCCAGCGTCGAGACAGTGGAAGTGATCGAACTGGAGCCCTTGGGAGCGGAGCGGGAATGAGCGCGGATCGGCCTTACATCCGGGTATCCCTGGCTCGCCAGGTGCTGGAACTGCGCGACGGCGACGACCGGGTGCTGGCCGCCTACCCGATCTCGACCGCGGCCCGGGGCGCCGGGGAGCAGAGCGGCAGCTACCAGACCCCCCGGGGCGAACATTACGTGCGGGCCCGCATCGGCCAGGGCCAGCCGGCCAAGACCGTGTTCGTGGCGCGGCGCCCCACCGGCGAGGTGTGGACCCCGGCCCTGGGCGAACAGGCGCCGGAGCGGGACTGGATCCTGAGCCGCATCCTCTGGCTGTGCGGCAGGGAGCCCGGGCATAACCGCCTGGGCCAGTGCGACTCGATGCGCCGCTACATCTACATCCACGGCACCGCCGACGAACACCTGCTCGGCCAGCCGGCCTCCCATGGCTGCATCCGCATGGCCAACGCCGACGTGATCGACCTGTTCGAGCGGGTGCCGGCTGGCACCCGGGTGCTGATCGCCGAAGACGACGCCTAACGCCCCGGCTTGGCGGGGCAGGCCTGGACGCCGTCCAGGCGCTCGAAGCGCTCCACCACCAGGGTCGGCTGGGGGGGCTGGCTTTCTTCCATGCCCGTCTGCCGCACCAGACGGGCCTCCACCGCAGCGCGCAGGGGTGCGCCGGGCTTGAGCTTGAGCCGGCCGCGCAAGGCGCCATAGGCCCGTTCCAGGGTCGGATAATCACCGCTCGCGGCCACAGGCCAGGTCCGTCCCGTGGCGCACTCGCGGAAGAAGGGCGCATCGGCCTGGTAGGAGAGCTGCCCCACCAGCCGCAAGGGGTCCTCGACCTCGGCGTATTCCACCATGCGCAGTTCCCGGGCGGGACGTTGCAGGCGGTCGTCGTTATCTAGCCGCAGCAGGGTGCGGGCATCCACCAGGCCGAAGCGGTGGGGCACCTCGGACCCACCGAAGAGGGTCAGGCGGGTGCCTTCGGCGTTGAAGCGGAAGGTGCCGAAATCGGTGTAGGGCGCCACGCCCCCGCCGATGGCGACGCGAAAGACGTAGGTGCCGTCCTCGCGCAGGTCCAGGGCCAGGTCGTTGCCGCCGGTGCCGTCGGCATCGTCGCCGTCGAAACGGGCCGGCAGCATGATCTCGCCGCGCCCGGGCAGGACCAGCCGGGAGGTGGCAACCCGGTCCAGACGGTAGCTGAAGGTGGATTTGATCCGCCGGCCGTTGCGGTCGAGCATGACCAGGGCGGAACGCTCGCCGCTATCGTCGAACAGAAAGCCGCGCCGGTTTTCCTTGTTCTGGGGATCGAGCCACAACTGGGTGCGACCGTTGCCGGCCCGGGTCAGGGCGTACTCACCTCGGGAATCGAAGCTCTGGTCGCCGTCCCGGGTGGCCAGGTAGGTTTCCCGCAGGCGGAATTCCCGGGGCTGGCCGCTTTCCGCCTCGTGCACCAGGGTCAGGTCCATGCGGATGCCGGCGCAGTCGGCGCAGGGCAGGGTGCCGGCATAGCGGGTGAGCAGGGTGCTCACCGCTTCCTGGGACGTGGGCAGGGGCGTCGCCGGCGCAGCGTGCACGGCAGGCGCCAGGGCCAGGGCGGCCCACAGGAGCAGGGTCGGGGCGCGGACGGAAAGGCTCATGTCGTCATGGGGGAATCGGAACGGGCGGGCGGTGCCTACAAGGTGCCCAGGATAACCGGCGGCCCCTCGGCCCCGCCAGGGCCGAAGGCCTGTTCATGGAGCAGCACCGCCCCGTCGCGCCGGCGCAGGGCCACGGTGGAAGCCCGGGTGCCGTAGGCCACCTCGGCCGTGCCGCGCACGAACACCGAGGACAGGCGCCGTTCCCATTCCAGCCCCACGCCGGTATCCGGCAGGCAGGCGTCGGGCACGATCTCGTCGTCGGCCAGCAGGGCCAGGCAGGGTGCCGGGTCCGGCAAGCGAGAAAGGGCCTGGGCAAAGGCCGCCTTGGCGCTGGTCAGCTTGGGCCAGGGGGTGTCCAGCAGGTGGTTGGAAACCCCGTAGATGCCCGGCGGCAGCAAGCGCACCCGGCTTGCGCGGCCTTGCCCGCCATCCTTGCCGGCGGGGTCGCGGTTGGACAGGTAGCCCAGAGTGTCGCCGTCCGCCACCAGCAGGTTGAAGCCCGAATAGCGTTCAAACGGGGCGTCGGCCAGTTCCGCCAGGTAATCCTCCGGGGTCGCGTCGCCGGCGAGGAAGGCTCTGGTGAGGCTCCCCCGGGAATGGGTTCCCTTGGGCGCGTTGCGGCCTTCGCGCACATTGGTTACGGCGGCGAAGCGCCCGCCCCGGGTCAGCCCCAGCCAGGTGCCGCCGGCTTCCAGGTCCCGGCCCGCCAGGATGTCGGGCGCATCGCTCCAGGGGGCCGCCGGGGCCGTGGGCCGGGCGTACCACTCATCCCGGTTGGCGGCCACCGCCAGGGGGTAGTCCGGATGCACCTGCCAGGCGACGACGATCAGGCACATGGGTTCAAGCCGCCGGAGCTTCGCTCATGTAGGCGGGCAGGCGGGGTGCCGCCAGTTCGACCGGCGCCTCGCCGCCGCTGTGGATCGAAGCGTCCAGGGCGTTTTCCTGGATCACCGCCAGCACTTCGAAGCCCCCCGCCGGCGACGGGGCGGAAATCACCACCTGGCCGCAGGACTGGTCGGGCAGGGCGGACGAGAACAGCTCGGCCCCGGGGGCCAGGTCTGCGGCGGCGGTGGCCTGGTACATGTGGCGCTTGACCTTGCCCAGGTACTGGGTGCGGGCGACGATCTCCTGGCCCGGGTAGCAGCCCTTGTGGAAGGACACGCCGCCGATGCGCTCGAAGTTGGCCATCTGGGGCACGAAGGCCTCCTGGGTGGCGGCGGACAGGTGGGGCACCCCGGCGCGCACATCGAGCAGGTGCCAGGCCTGGGCGCCCACCGGACGGGCCACTGCGGCGAGCCGGTCCCAGGTGGCGGCGGCCTGGTCGGCCGGCACCGCCAGCTCGAAGCGGGCGGCGTCGATGCGCAGCACCTCGCCGACGGCGCCGGCGGCGGTCTTGCCCACCTCGGGCACGGCCAGGCCCAGGCCGGCCACCAGTTCGGCGGCCCGGGCACCGGCCAGGCCGAACACGGCCACGTCGTCGCTGCGGTCGGCCAGGGTCACCTTGGCGCGCAGCACGAACATGGTCAGGCGCTTCTTGACGAAGGCCATCTGGTCGGCGGCAAAGCGCAGCCGGTAGGTGCCCGCGTCGGCGCCGCGCCAGATGGCGAAGGTGGTGTACATGCGCCCCTTGGCCGAGCACCAGGCCGCCCGCAGCCACTGCTCCGGCGCCAGGTGGTTGATGTCGTTGGTCATCTGGTTGTGCAGGAAGCTTGCGGCATCGGCGCCGCTGGCGTCGAGCACCGCCAGGTGGGTCAGGGGCGCGACCACGGTGCCGGCGGCATCCGCGACGGCAGCGGCCTCGGCCCGGGCGTCGCCGAAATCGCTCACCGCGCGGCCGGCCTCCGGGCGGCGGGCGCCGGCGGCGTCGAGCCGGTCGAACAGGGAAGCCAGGGGGGAGGGGAGGGTTTGTTCTGCGCTCATCGGGGAATCTCCGGGGGGAGTTGCTTGTAGTGTTGGGCCGGACCGGCTGTCGCCGCCCGGCGGGCGGTAAGGATCGCCGCCAAGACGCGGTATTATAGGCACCCCGCCCGGCGCCGTTGCGCCATGCCCTTCGTTGGTGCGGGATTCCGACCGTCCTATGCCACCCCGTCCGCCTTCCTCCGCATCGTCGCGCAAGACGCCCGCTGCCCGCGAGCCCAAGTCTTCCAAGCCCCGCAAGGCCGCCTCCCGCCGCCGGGGGGGCAATTCCGGCTTTTCCCTGCCGCGCTTCCTGTTCAAGCTGCTGGCCCTGGCGCTCCTGCTCGGCGGCCTGGCCGCGGCGGCGGTGGCCTGGCTACCCCTGCCCCTGGCCAGTTCGCCCCTGGACTTTCACATCGAGCGGGGCAGCAGCCTGAAGAGCGTGGCCCGGCAGGTGAACGAGGCCGGCGTCGGCGCTCCGCCCCTGGCCCTGGAACTGCTCGGCCGCCTCACCGGTTCCGCCGCCATGATCAAGGCCGGCAGCTACGAGGTGCACAAGGGGGTGACCCTGTGGACCCTACTCGCCAAGCTGACCCGGGGCGACACCAGCCAGGGCGAACTGGCGGTGATCGAGGGCTGGACCTTCCGCCAACTGCGCGAAAAGCTCGACGCCAATCCGGACCTGCGCCACGACACCGCCGGCCTGAGCAACGCGGAACTGCTGCGCCGCCTTGAAATTCCCGACGCCCATCCCGAGGGCCTGTTCCTGCCCGACACCTATCTGTTCGACAAGCGCTCCAGCGACCTGGACCTGCTCAAGCGCGCTCACCGGGCGATGCAGGCGCGCCTGGCCGAGGAATGGGCGGTGCGGGCGCCGGGGCTGCCCTACAAGTCGCCCTATGAGGCCCTGATCATGGCCTCCATCGTCGAGAAGGAAACGGGCCGGGCCGAAGACCGGCCCATGGTGGCCGCCGTGTTCGTCAACCGGCTGCGCCGCGGCATGCTGCTGCAGACCGATCCCAGCGTAATCTACGGCATGGGCGAGAGCTACGCCGGCAACATCCGCCGCCGCGACCTGCTGGCCGACACCCCCTACAATACCTACACCCGCCCCGGCCTGACGCCGACCCCGATCGCCCTGCCGGGCGTGGCCGCCCTGCGCGCCGCCCTGCATCCGGCGGCTAGCGAGGCGCTGTACTTCGTGGCCCGGGGCGACGGCTCCAGCCAGTTTTCCGCCACCCTGGACGAGCACAACCAGGCTGTGAACCGCTACATCCTCAAACGGGCCCCGCAAACGCCATGACCCCATCGTCCCCCACCCGCGGCAAGTTCATCACCTTCGAAGGGATCGACGGCGCCGGCAAGAGCACCCACATCGACTGGCTGTGCCACTGGCTGCGCGGCCAGGGCAGGGAGGTGGTGTCCACCCGGGAACCCGGCGGCACACCGCTGGGCGAAAAGCTGCGCACCCTGATCCTCAACGAGCCGATGCACCTGGAAACCGAAGCCCTGCTGGTGTTCGCCGCCCGCCGCGAGCACCTGGCCGAGGTGATCGAGCCGGCCCTGGCCCGGGGCGCCTGGGTGGTCTCGGACCGCTTCACCGACGCCACCTTCGCCTACCAGGGCGGCGGCCGGGGCATTTCCCGGGACAAGCTGCAAACCCTGGAAACCTGGACCCACGGCCATCTCCAGCCTGACCTGACCCTGCTCTTCGACCTGCCCCTGGAAGTGGCCCGCCAGCGCATCATCGCCGAGCGCAACCTGGACCGCTTCGAGCGGGAGCAGGCCGAATTCCACGAGCGGGTGCGCCTGGCCTACCTGGACCGGGCCGCCAAATCCCACGGCCGGATGCGCGTCCTGCAATCGGACCGGACGCCGGACGAAATTCGCAAATCGCTCGAAGAAATTGTCGTAGCGTTCTGTAAATGAACGTACTTTCCCTTCATCAACCCCTCTGGGAAAAGCTCCAGGCGCGCCGCGCCCAGCTTCCCCATGCCTTGCTGCTGCACGGCCAGCAGGGGCTGGGCAAGCTGGCCCTGGCCCGGGCCTTTGCCGCCTCGCTGCTGTGCGACGCCCCCCGGAGCGACGGCCAGGCCTGCGGCGACTGCCCGGCCTGCCACTGGCTGGCCCAGGGCAACCACCCGGACTTCCGCCTGCTCCAGCCTGCCGCCCTGGCCGAGGACGACGGGGAAGGGGAGGGTTCCACCGCCGCCAGCGGCAGCAAGAAGCCCAGCCAGCAGATCACCATCGACCAGGTGCGCGGGCTGGACGACTTCCTCCACGTCGGCACCCACCGCCAGGGCCTGCGGGTGGTGATCGTGTGCCCGGCCGAGGCGATGAACCGCAACACCGCCAACGCCTTGCTGAAGACCCTGGAAGAGCCCCTGGCTTCCACCCACTTCCTGCTTGTCAGCCATGAGCCGGATCGGCTGCTGCCCACCATTCGCAGCCGCTGCCAGACGGTGGCCGTGGCCACCCCGGACCGTTCCGCCGGCAGCGCCTGGCTGGAAGCGGCTGTGGCCGGCCTAGGCCACGACGAAGCCCAGCGCTGGCTGGCCCTGGCCGGAGGCGCCCCCTTGCTGGCGGCCGAACTGGCGGCCCCGCCGGGAGGTGGGCGCAAGGGCAGCAAGGGCGGTGAAAACCGCAACCTGGCCCTGCTCACCGAACTCAACGCCCAGCTTGCCCAGGGGGCACGCCTGAGCCCCCTGGCTGCGGCGGCGACCCTGGACAAGACCCTCAAGGCCGACAAGGAGGAGGGCGGGGCCGGTGGCCTCAAGCAGCTGGTGATCTGGTGGCAGAAGTGGCTGGTGGACCTGACCCTGGCCCGGGCCGGCAATCCGGCCCGCTACTTCCTCGCCGAAGGCGGGGCCCTGCGCCAGTTGGGCGAACAGGCCGACACGGAAGAACTCTTCCGATTCAACAGGCTGCTGACGAAATACAAAGCACTTTCTGAGCATCCGCTGAACACCCGGCTGTTCCTCGAAGAGCTGTTTTCCGGCTATGCTGGCGTCTTCCAGCAAGGGCGGGGCCGCAGGTCCTGACCCCTTCCACCTTGCACCTACGAGGTCGCGGAATGTCCGATACCGGCAAAAACCACGGCAGCGCGAGCGCCATCGCGCCGCGGCCGAGCGTACTGTCCCTCAACATCAACTCCAAGTCGGCCCTCTACGCCGCCTACATGCCCCACCTCAAGAACGGGGGAATCTTCATTCCCACCAACCGGGGCTACCACCTGGGGGACGAAGTGTTCATGCTGCTGTCCCTGATGGAAGACCCGACCAAGCTGCCGATCGCCGGCAGCGTGGTGTGGCTCACCCCCGCCGGCGCCCAGAACGGCAAAGCCCAGGGCATCGGCGTCCATTTCAAGGACGACGAGAGCGGCAAGGAAGCGCGCCGCAAGATCGAGGGCCTGCTGGGCGGCGTGCTTCAGTCGAGCCGCCCGACCCACACCCTGTAACCTGCCGCCGGCATCCTTCCAGTTCTTCCCGTTCCAACCGTAACCGGCGCCCCCTGGGGCGCCCGCACCGCCCCATGTCCGCCGAAACATCCACGCCCCAATCCCCCCTGCGCCTGATCGATTCCCACTGCCACCTGGACTTCGACGACCTGGCCGTCCAATTGCCCCAGGTGCTCCAGGCCATGAGGGACAACGGCGTGGTCGGCGCCATGGCCATCGGCGTGAACCTGGAGGATTTCCCCCGGGTTCTGGCCATCGCCGAGGCGCACCCTCACATCTTCGCCAGCGTCGGCGTGCATCCCGAGTACAACGACTGCCAGGAGCCCGACGAGGCCACCCTGGTCCGGCTGGCCAGCCACCCGAAAGTGATCGCCATCGGCGAGACCGGCCTTGATTACTACTGGCAGAAGGAAAAGCCCGAGTGGCAGCGGGAACGCTTTCGCCGGCACATCCGGGCCGCCGTGGCCGTGGGCAAGCCCCTGGTAATCCACACCCGGGACTCTGCCGAGGACACCCTGCGGGTGCTGCGGGAAGAGGGCGCCGACCGGGTCGGCGGGATAATGCACTGCTTCACCGAGAACTGGGAGGTGGCCGACCAGGCCCTGGAACTGGGCTTCCACCTGTCGTTTTCAGGCATCGTCACCTTCAAAAACGCCCAGACTGTCAAGGAAGTCGCCGCCAAGGCTCCCCTGGAGCGCATCCTGGTGGAGACCGATTCCCCCTATCTGGCGCCCGTGCCTTACCGGGGCAAGCTCAATCAGCCCGCCTACGTGCGCTACGTGGCCGAGGAAATCGCTGCCCTGCGCGGCCTGACGGTGGAGGAGGTGGCCCAGGCCACCACCGCGAACTTCATCGCCCTGTTTCCCCAGACCCGCGCCGCCCTGGCGGCCTGACCCGGAGCCCCCTCATGGTCCGCCGCACCTTTGCCGCCATTGCCCTAACCCTCGCGGCCACCCTGCCGCTCCCGGTCCGGGCCGAAGCCCTGGACGACGTCCTCAAGGCCGCCACCATGGGCGATACGCCCGAAGTGGTTTCCTGGTTGCGCCGCGGCGTCGAGCCTGACACCTCCGACGCCAACGGCAACACCCTGCTGGCCCTGGCGGCCAAGAACGGCCACACCGAACTGGTGGCGCTGCTGCTCAAGGCCCACGCCAATCCCAGTCAGGCCAACCGCTTCGGCGAAGATCCCCTGCTTCAGGCCGCCTACAACGGCCGCCTGGACGTGGTGAAGCTGCTGGTCCGCGCCGGCGTCGACATCAACCGCAGCAAGGGCTGGACGCCCCTAGGCTACGCGACCTACCAGGGGCATGAAGAAGTAGCCGACTACCTGCTCGACCAAGGCGCCGACGTGGACGTGGCGCTGCACAACGGCACCACCCCGCTGATGCTGGCCGCCCGTAACGGCCACCTGGGGCTGGTCAAGCTGCTGCTCGAATACAAGGCCGACACCACCCTGCGCAACGACGCCGGCCTTTCGGCCAAGGACTGGGCGCTCAAGGCCAAGAACACCGACATTGCCGACCTGATCGACCAGGCGGCGAAGCGGCAGGGGCACTGACGTCAATAACGCCCATTCTCCCGAGCACAACCGCACTGCCAAATGAAAAAAGCCCCCCACCCGCAAGGATGGGGGGCTTTGCTTTGGCAGGCTGCCATCAACGGTTGCCCTTGCCCCGGGCGAGCCGGTGCAGCACGGCCACCAGGGTATCGACCTCCTCGCAGGTGTTGTAGAAGGCCAGGGACGGGCGCACCGTCGCTTCCAGTCCGAAGCGACGCAGGATCGGCTGGGCGCAGTGGTGGCCGGAGCGCACCGCGATGCCCTCCCGGTTGAGGGCCGTGCCCACCTCCTCGGTGCGATAGCCTTCGAGCACGAAGGACAGCACGCTGGTCTTGTCCCGGGCGGTGCCCACCTGGCGCAGCCCGGGGACGGTCTTCAGCCCCTGGGTGGCGTAGTCGAGCAGCAGGTGCTCGTACTGGGCGATGGCCTCCAGGCCGATCCGCTCCACGTAGTCCAGGGCGGCTCCCAGGCCCACCGCGTCGGCGATGTTGCCGGTGCCGGCCTCGAACTTGTTGGGCGGGGGCTGGTACAGGGTCCGCTCGAAGGTCACGTCGGCGATCATGTTGCCGCCGCCCTGCCAGGGAGGCATCGACTCCAGCAGCGCCTTCTTGGCGTAGACCACGCCAATGCCGGTGGGGGCGAACACCTTGTGCCCGGAGAAGACGAAGAAGTCCGCATCCAGGGCCACCACGTCAGTGCGCAGGTGGGAAACGGACTGGGCCCCGTCCACCAGCACCTTGGCGCCCGCCTGGTGGGCCAGTTCCACGATCTGCCGGACCGGGGTGACCGTGCCCAGGGCGTTGGATACCTGGGTGATGGCCACCAGCCTGGTCCGCCCGTTGAGCAGCTTCCGGAACTCGTCGAGCAGGATCTGGCCGTCGTCGTCCACCGGGATCACCCGCAGGGTGGCGCCTTTTTCCGCCGCCAACTGCTGCCAGGGAACAATGTTGGCGTGGTGCTCCAACAGCGACACCAGGATCTCGTCCCCGGCCCCCACGTTCTGGATGCCCCAGGTCTTGGCCACCAGATTGATGGCCTCGGTGGCGCCGCGCACGAAAACGATCTCTTCCGGCGAGCCGGCGCCGATGAAGCGGGCCACCTTGTGCCGCGCCGCCTCGTAGGCGTCCGTGGCCCGGGCGGCCAATTCGTGGGCGGCCCGGTGGATGTTGGAGTTCTCGTGGGCGTAGAACCAGGCCAGCCGGTCGATCACCGCCTGGGGCTTGTGGGTGGTGGCGGCGTTGTCGAACCAGATCAGGGGCCGGCCGTTCACCCGCTCGGCCAGGATCGGAAAATCCCGCCGCACCGCGTTGATGTCGAAGGGCGGCCGCACCGGCTGGATCTGGGCGGGAGCCTCCGGCGGCGCAGCGTAGCGCTGCCCCTGGGGTCCGCCGACGTCGAGGAAGTAGAACCCGGGAGCCGTGGCCTCCTGGCGCACTGCCTCGCCCCGGCTGGAACCGGCTCCGGCCTCTGCCAACAGGGCCTTGAGCGCCGCATCCCCAGGCAGGCTGAAGGATTCGGGCGCGGCGGAGCCGCCGGGCAGCAGGGCCGCCTCGGACAAGCCGAAGGGAGCGTTCCGGTGAGCGCTCGATTCACCGGCGAAGTAGTAGGGGCTGGCCGGCCCCGGCACCCCGGAAAGGGGCACCGTGGGCAGGGCTGCCGCGTAGGCGGCGGGAACGGCCGGCGCTGCGCTGCCGCCCCGGGGCGGGGCGACGGCAGCCACCGGTTCGGGCGGGGGCTGGTCGAGAGCCGCGCCGGGAGAAGCCCCCACCACGGGGGGCGCAGCCGAAGGGGCGGCCGGGGCGAAGGCGGGGGAGGCCCCGCCCCCCGGCAGCGCGGCGAAGAACTCGCCCGCCAGCCGGCTCAGGGTCGCCACGTCGGGCAAGCCCGGCGGTGCGGCGAGCCCGGCCACGCCATTACTTGTAGGTGTCGGGGTAGTCATGGTACTTGCCGATCTCCACGTCATCGAGAACCGCCAGGGCATCTTCGGTCAGCACCGCCAGCGAGCAATACAGCGAAATCAGGTAGGAGGCGATGGCGTTGCGGTTGATGCCCATGAAGCGCACCGACAGGCCCGGGCTCTGCTCGCCGGCCAGACCGGGCTGGTACAGGCCGACCACGCCCTGACGCTTGTCGCCGACGCGCAGCAGCAGGATCTTGGTCTTGCCGTCCTCGTCGATGGGCACCTTGTCCGAGGGGATCAGGGGCAAGCCGCGCCAGGTGAGGAATTGGGAGCCGAACAGACTCACCGTCGGCGGGGGCACGCCGCGGCGGGTGCATTCCCGGCCGAAGGCGGCGATCGCCAGGGGGTGGGCGAGGAAGAAACCCGGCTCCTTCCACACCTTGGCGATCAGCTCGTCCAGGTCGTCCGGGGTCGGGGCGCCGGTGAGGGTGGAAATGCGCTGGGTCGGGTCCACGTTGGCGAGCAGCCCGTATTCCGGGTTGTTGATCAACTCGCTTTCCTGGCGCTCCTTGATGGTCTCGATGGTGAGGCGCAGCTGCTCCTTGATCTGGTCGTGGGGGCTGCTGTAGAGGTCCGAGACCCGGGTGTGTACGTCCAGGATGGTGGTGACGGCGTTGAGGAAGTATTCCCGGGGCTGGTCCTCGTAATCGACAAAGGTCTGGGGCAGCTCGGCCTCGTCGCGGCGGGAGCAGGCCACCCGGATCTGGGCGGCGTTCTTGACCTTGTTGAGGCGGAAGATGCCGGCCTCCACGGGTTGCCATTGCAGCAGATGCACCAGCCAGCGAGGGGTGATGATCGAATACTGGGGAACGGTCTTGGTGGCGTTGGCCAACTGCCGCGCGGCGTGGTCGCCGAGGGCCTGGCGTACGTCCTGGTTTTCAGCCATGTCGTGCTCCTGAGCAGGTTAATGGGGGATGCAACAGCCGTAGAGCAGCAGCGGGTGGGTCATGGGCGGAGGGACGGCCGCTAGGCCGCGGCGGTGGAGGGAGAAGGAGAAGGGGTCAGGGGCTCGCGCAGCAGGTTGGCCTGGGTGACGTTGCTGCCCGGGGGCACGCTGCGGGTCAGCCAGACGTTGCCGCCGATCACCGAGCCCCGGCCGATGGTGATGCGCCCGAGGATGGTGGCGCCGGCGTAGATCACCACGTCGTCCTCGACGATCGGGTGGCGGGGCTGCCCCTTGGCCAAAGCGCCGCTGTCGCTCTCGGCGTCCACCTCGAAGCGCTTGGCCCCGAGGGTGACGGCCTGGTAAAGACGCACCCGGGCGCCGATCACCGCCGTTTCGCCGATCACCACACCGGTGCCGTGGTCGATGAAGAAGCCGGGGCCGATCCGAGCGCCGGGATGGATGTCGATGCCGGTTTCGCCATGGGCGATCTCGGCCACCATGCGCGCCAGCAGGGGCACGCCCAGGGCATACAGGCTGTGGGCCAGCCGGTGGTGGGTCACCGCCACCACGCCCGGGTAGCAGAGCAGCACTTCGTCCACGCTGCGGGCCGCCGGGTCGCCCTGGAAAGCGGCCACCACGTCGCTGTCGAGCAGGCCGCGGATGCCGGGCAGGCCAGCGGCGAAGCGGCGCACGATGTCCACCGCGTCGGCCTCGGCCCGGGCGCTGTCCCGCCCCAGCTGGCGGGCCTGGTAGGCCAGCTCCAGGCGCACCTGGGCGAGCAGGGCGTTGAGGGCCGCGTCCAGGGTGTGGCCCACGTAGTAGTCCTCGCTCTCGTCGCGCAAGTCGGGGGGGCCCAGGCGCATGGGAAAGAGGGTGCCGCACAGGGCCTGGACGATCTGGGCCAGGGCCTCCCGGGAGGGGAGCTCCCGGGCACGCAATTCCCGCAGCCGGCCGTGGGCGCCGCGCCAGCGCAGGCGGGCCTGGCGCAGCTCGGCGACGATGGCGTCCAGATTCCAGTGCTGGTCGGCGGCCGGCACCGGGAGGGGATGATGAAGATCGCTCATGGCTCAGTCCTGCACCCAGGGCAGGCCCCAGTGCCGCCAGCCACCGGAATCGCCGCGCCGCTGCTGGCCGTCCAGGTCGCCCTCGAAGCCTTCGAGGATGTTGAAGACCTGGGTGAAGCCCTTGGCGGCGGCAGCCTCGGCGGCGGCGGCGGAACGCTTGCCGCTGCGGCACAGGAACAGCACCACGTCGTCCTTGCCGACCTTGGATTCCAACTCGCGCAGGAAGCGCGGGTTCTTGATCATGGCCGGCCCGGTCTGCCAGGCCGCGTGGAGGGCGCCGGGCACCCGGCCGACGTACTTCAGCTCTTCGGCGGTGCGCACGTCCACCAGCACGGCGGCGCCGCTCGACACCAGTTGCCAGGCCTCGGGCGGATAGACTCCGCCGGCGTAGGCCAGCCCGTCCCGGCGCGCCCGCTCCCGGGCCTCGTCGAGAATGCGTTGGGGATCGGTTTCCCGAGCGGCCAGGACGGTTGTCTCGGCGGCGTCAGTGTCGGGGGCAGGGGAGGCGAGCGTGGCGGCGGTCATGGCGATGTCCTTGAAACGGGTCGAATGCCCCGCGGTAGCAAGGTTTCGCCCGGGGCCAGCGACAATCTACGGCCGGCCCTTTTCGCCACGAACGAAGGAAATCTTTGTTGCTTATGCCGGAATGCGCAGAAAGGCCCCTCTCCGCATTCCGCGCAGCTTCATCCCCGGTCGCCCATCAACTGGCGCAGCAGCTGCACCATGCGCGCCGCCGCCGGCGACAGGGCCTGGCCGCGCAGGGTGATCACCGCCAGTTCCCGCACCAGGGGCGGATTGACGATGCGCAAGGGGAGCGCGGCGTCGTCCTCCCCCTCGGGCAGGGCCACCCGGGGCAGGATGGCGGCGCCCAGGCCCGCCCGGGCCATGGAGATCAGGCTCTGCACCTGGGTGAACTGGTAGCGGGACGAAAAATCCAGGTCGTGGCTGCGCAGGGCGCCCTCGAACAGCCGGCGCAAGGCGCTGGCCTTGTCGAGCAGCAGCAGGGGCATGCGCGCCAGGGTGGGCAGGGCGATGGCCTTGGTCGCCGAACCGGCGAAACGCTTGGGAACCAAGGCGTAGAGCGCGTCTTCGAGAATCGTCTCGAAATGGAACTCGCCGGTCTCGACCACCGGGCCGAAGGCGAAATCCACCTCCCGCTGGCGCACGCACTCGAACATGGCCTCGGACGACAGCTCCCGGACGAACACCTGCACCCCCGGGTAGTCCCGCTCGAAGGCGGCCAGCACCCGGGCCAGGCGGGTGCCGGCGATGGTCGGCGAACAGGCCAGGGCGATGCGCCCGCGCTGGATGTCGGCGGATTCCTGGATCTTGCGCAGCCCCAGCTCCATCTCCTGCACGGCGCGCCGGGCGCATTCGAGCAACTGGGCGCCTTCGACGGTGAGGCTGACTCGCCGGGTGGTGCGGTGGAAGAGGGCCACGCCGAGCTGTTCTTCGAGCTGGCGAATCTGGGTGCTCACCGCCGACTGGGAACGGTGGGCCCGTTCGGCCGCTTCGCGGAAGCTGCCGTGCTCGCCCACCAGCATGAAGGTGTGCAGCAGCTTGAGATTGACGTTGGCCATGGCGGCCAGGGGCGTTTTCACAGGCGTTCTCCGCAATGGGGGCTAGCGTTGGGGAAGGACGGCTCGTCACCTGATGCCGCCCCTCCGCTCGGCAACGAGCTTACGCATTTATGCGAAAAAACAGAATAATCGTTCTCATATTTCCGTTTGTTGCTTGATTCGGCCGTCCGTAGAGTGGGCTCCGCCGCGTCCGGGCACTTCCGTCCGGCGCGCCACGACCCAACCGAGGAGCCGGCTGTGCAAGCGAACGAAATGAGAGAAGAGGGCGCCCAGCCCCTGGAAGCCCTGGCGGGACTGCGTGTCCTGGATATCGCCACCTTCGTGGCGGCGCCGTTCTGCGGAACCATCCTGGCCGACTTCGGCGCCGAGGTGATCAAGATCGAGCAGCCCGGCGCGGGGGACTCCCTGCGCCAGTTCGGCACCCCCACCGAATGCGGCGACAGCCTGGTGTGGATGAGCGAGTCGCGCAACAAGAAGACCGTCACCCTGGACCTGCGCACGCCCGAGGGCGCGGCCATCTTTCGCCGCCTGGCAACCCAGGCCGACGTGGTTCTGGAGAACTTCCGCCCCGGCACCCTGGAGAAGTGGGGCCTGGGCTACGAAGACCTGAAGGCCCTCAATCCGCGCCTGATCATGCTGCGCATCACCGCCTACGGCCAGACCGGCCCGAAGCGGAATGAACCGGGTTTTGCCCGCATTGCCCACGCTTTCTCCGGGCTTTCCGACCTGGCCGGTGAGGCCGATGGGCCGCCGGTGGTGCCCGGCTCGACCTCCATGGCCGACTACGTGTCCGGCATGTGGGGCGCCATTGGCATCCTGACCGCCCTGCGGGCCCTGGAAAAGACCGGGGAGGGCCAGTACATCGACATCGGCCTGTACGAATCGGTGTTCCGGCTCCTGGACGAGATCGCCCCGGCCTACGCCAAGTTCGGCGTGGTGCGGCGGCGCATGGGGGCCGACACCATCAACGTGGTGCCCCACAGCCATTACCAGACCGCCAGTGGCGAATGGGTGGCCCTGGCCTGCACCAACGACCGCATGTTCGCCCGCTTGGCCGAGGTGATGGGACGCCCCGAACTGGCCACCGAATACCCGAGCAGCACTGCCCGGGTGGCCGGCCGGGAGCGCATCAACGGGCTGGTGGGGGAATGGATCGGCCGCCACCCCCTGGCCCAGGTGCTGGCCCTGACCCGGGAAGGCGGGGTGCCCTGCGCCCAGGTCTATTCGATCGCCGACATCTTTGCCGATCCCCAGTACGCCGCCCGGGGCAACCTGATGGAAGTCGACGACCCCCGGGTCGGCCATCTGGTGTTGCCGGCCGCCGTGCCGCACCTGTCGGCCACGCCGGCCACCTTCAAGCACGCCGGCCGTGCCCTGGGGGCCGACAACCGGGACGTGCTCGGCGGCCTGCTGGGCCTGGACGACGGCGAACTGGCCGCCCTGGCCACTGCCGGGGTGATCTAGCAGCCGGCTTCATTCCAACGGTTTCGCACCACCCGCATCACCCATGACCCTGACCATAAAAGCGAGGAGACCATGAACCATTTCATCCGCACCTGTTGCACCGCCCTGGTCCTGCTGGCCGCCGGCGGCGCCGCGGCCCAGCAGCCGATCGTCATCAAGTTCAGCCACACCACCACCCCGGACACCCCCAAGGGCAAGGGCGGCGAGTATTTCAAGAAACTGGTGGAAGAGCGCACCAAGGGGCGCGTCCGGGTGGAGCTGTACCCGAACAGCACCCTGTACAAGGACAAAGAGGAAATGGAGGCGCTGCAACTGGGGGCGGTGCAGATGCTGGCCCCGTCCCCCGCCAAGTTCGGCCCCCTGGGGGTGAAGGAATTCGAGGTGTTCGACCTGCCGTTCATCTTCGACGACTACGCCGAGTTGCATAAGATCACCCAGGGCCCCGTGGGCCGGGAACTGCTGCGCAAGCTGGAGCCCAAGGGCGCCCTGGGGCTGGCCTTCTGGGACAACGGCTTCAAGCAGATGACCGCCAACCGCCCCCTGAAGGCCGTGACCGACTTCAAAGGTCTGAAGATGCGCATTCAGTCGTCCAAGGTGCTGGATTCGCAGATGCGGGCCATCGGGGCGATTCCCCAGATCCTAGCGTTCTCGGAGGTCTATCCGGCGCTCCAGACCGGGGTAGTGGATGGCACCGAGAACACCGCCTCGAACATCTACACCCAGAAGATGCACGAGGTGCAGAAATACCTGACGGTGTCGGACCACGGCTACATCGGCTACGCGGTGATCGTGAACAAGCGGTTCTGGGAAGGCCTGCCGCCGGACCTGCGCGCCACGGTGGATGGCGCGCTCCAGGAGGCAACCCAGTACGTGTCGGAAATCGCCAAGAAGGAAAACGACGACGCCCTGGAAGCGATCCGCAAGAGCGGCAAGACCCAGGTGATTACCCTGACGCCCCAGGAACGGGCCGAGTGGAAGAAGGCCATGCTCAAGGTGCACAAGGAGATGGAGGCCCGGGTCGGCAAGGAGCTGATCCAGTCCATCTACCGCGAAACCGGCTTCGATCCCAACAAGCTCTGATCGCTACCACCCATCCCGATACCGCCGGTGGGAAGCAGGCTGCCGCTCTTCGGCTCTCCCACGCTCCCACCGCATCGACAGGAAAAACCATGAGCGCCACCTTCTTCCCCCCCGCCACACCCCGCCTGCAACGCTCCCAGCTGGCCGTGCCCGCATCCAATCCGGCCTTCTTCGAAAAGGCCGCCCGATCCGGCGCCGACGTGATCTTTCTCGACTGCGAGGACGCGGTGGCCCCGGACGAAAAGGCCCGGGCCCGGCGCAACGCCATCGAGGCCCTGAACGACATCGACTGGGGCGACAAGACCCTGCAAGTGCGCATCAACGGCCTGGACACCGAATACATGTACCGGGACGTGGTGGACATCGTCGAGAACTGCCCGCGCCTGGACATGCTGCTAATCCCCAAGGTGGGCGTGCCGGCCGACGTCTACGCCGTGGACATGCTGGTCAGCCAGATCGAGGCCGCCAAGAAACGCAGCAAGCGCCTGGGGTTCGACGTGCTGATCGAGACCGCCCTGGGCATGGCCAACGTGGAGGCCATCGCCCAGAGCTCGCCCCGACTCGAAGCCCTCAGCTTCGGGGTGGGGGATTACGCCGCCTCGACCCGAGCCCGATCGACTATCATCGGCGCCGGCCACCCCGACTACGGCATGTTGGGCGGCGGCAAGGCAGACCGGGCGCGCAGCTTCACCCCCGGCGACCCCTGGCATTACGCCCAGAGCCGGGTCCTGGTCGCCTGCCGGGCCTACGGCCTGCGCCCGGTGGACGGCCCGTTCGGCGACTTTTCCGATCCGGCCGGTTATAGTGCGGCGGCGCGGCGCGCGGCGGCGCTGGGCTTTGAAGGCAAGTGGGCCATCCACCCCAGCCAGATCGCCCTGGCCAACGATGCCTTCAGCCCCACCGAGGGCGAGCTGGCCAACGCCCGGCGCATCGTGGACGCCATGGAAAGCGCCCAGCGCGAGGGCAGGGGAGCCGTCAGCCTCGACGGCCGCCTGATCGACATCGCCAGCATCAAACTGGCCGAAAACCTGTTGCGCAAGGCCGACGCCATCGGCCCGGCATCCGCCTAGAAAATTAAAGCGTTGAAAAAGATAAGGAGCATTCCATGAGCAGCAAGTCCCGTCCCCGCCGTTCGGCCCTCTACATGCCCGGAGCCAACGCCCGGGCCCTGGAGAAGGCCCGCACCCTGCCGGCGGACTGCCTGATCCTGGACCTGGAAGACGCGGTGGCCCCCGATGCCAAATCCCTCGCCCGGGAACAGGTGGCCGCCGCCGTTCGTGCCGGTGGCTACGGGCACCGGGAGGTGGTGGTCCGGGTCAACGGCCTGACCACGCACTGGGGCCGTGACGATGTGGCGGCCGTGGCCGACTGCGGCGCCAACGCCATTCTTTTTCCCAAGATCGAGCGGGCGGAACAGGTCCATGAGGCCGTTGCCGCCCTGGATGCAGCCGGGGCGCCGGCCGATCTGCCGGTGTGGATCATGGCGGAAACGCCCCGGGCCTTTCTCGAAATCAACGCCATTGCCGCCGCCCATCCGCGCCTTGAGGCCATCGTCATCGGTACCTCGGACCTGGCCAAGGAGTTGCGTGCCCGCCATACCCTGGACCGGGTGGGCATGATCGGCGCCCTGTCGCTGGGTGTACTGGCCGCCCGGGCCTACGGCCTGGTAATCCTGGATGGGGTCTATCTCGATTTGAACGACGATGCCGGCCTGCACCAGGCCTGTGCCCAGGGGCGCGACATGGGCTTCGACGGCAAGACCCTGATCCACCCCAAGCAACTGGACGCGGCCAATACCGCCTTCGCCCCCACCGCCCAGGAAGCGGCCGATGCCCGCCGGCTGATCGACGCATGGCAACAAGCCCGCGCAGCGGGCCAAGGCGTGGTGGTGGTGGATGGCAAGCTGGTGGAAAACCTGCACGTGGAAGAGGCCCAGCGCATCCTGGCCCTGGCCGAGGCCATTGCCGCCATCGAGTGACATTTTTCCCTGGCGAATGAGAAAGGGCAGGTTAGCTGCAAGCGCCTTGCCCTTTTCATTTAACGACGGGCAGATCGTTTCTTGGCGCAACATCTTTTGCACGCCACCAGACCGCTACAAACCGGCACAGCTCCTTTGTTTCAGTCGAACTAGGATGTAAACATTGGTTCCAAACCTATATCCAGGAAGGAGAGCACCATGATCAAGAAACGTAGCGCACTCATCGGTCTGACCCTCGCGCTCATTAGCCCCTGGGTGATGGCCGACCTGGGCAAGGCCGGGCACGAGATCAAGGAATCGGCCGTTGAAGCGGTAGACAAGACCGTGGAAGTCAGCAAGGAAATCGGCCACGCCACGGCCGAAACCGCCAAGTCGGTAGGCCATGCAGTGGCCAACGGCGCACGCAAGGGCTATCGCGCAACCCGTGAAGCCATCAGCGGCAACTCATCGGCAACTCCCGCCGCCAAGAGCGAAGCCGCGCCGGACTCCGAAGCGAAAAGCAAGTAATGCGAATGAGGCGAATGTTGAACCATTCGTTTTCACTGGGCACAACCAGCAGGCCAAGCAGATCGTGGCTGGATGCGCCACGGTGGGCCTCATGGCCCTTTTTCTTCGCCGCCGTTACTTTCTATAATTTGTATTATGTAAAATAAACTAAGGTTCTTTTAGAGCAACAAGCTTGGCGATGGTCTCCTCGCCGTGGCAGGTGCTTAGCCGATACACTTAACCAAAAACGAATAGGCAATGACGATCAGGAGACGCCATGAGACCACAAGAATTGCTTTGCGGACTGGATGATGAGCCCAACAACGGCGGAGGCAGTAATGCAACCTTCGCCAACCTGCTGCGTTATGAGCGGCAGGCGCCGGTGCGGCAGATTTCGTACTACGTCTGCGGCGAAATCCAGGAGCCCCAGTACTACACCGAGCTGTTCTACACTCTGCGCAGCGCCGGCCCTACGGACCTGATCTACCTTCACCTCAACTCGCCTGGCGGGGATTTCGATACCGGGCTGCAGATCATCAACAACATGCTGGCTTCCGAAGCCCAGGTCATCACGGTACTCGAGGCCCGCGCCTACTCGATGGCGGCCATGATTTTCCTGGCCGGGGACGAATTGATCGTCCATGACAACTGCCAGCTCATGTTCCATACCTATTCCGGCAATTTTGTCGGCAAAGGCAACGAACAGCAGGCCCAGGTGGTGGCCATCGCCAGTTGGTTCGAGAAGGTGATGACCAGAATCTGCACGCCGTTCCTCACCAAAGGGGAAATCGACCGCATCCAACACGGCAGCGATGTTTGGCTGGACTCGGACGAAATCCGCCGCCGGCTGGCGCGTATCAAGCGTAACCAAGGCAAATCCATCGTGCGGCAGAGAAAGGAACACCCCGCTTCGGAAGATGGACAAGGTTGAGCCCTCTTCTTCCGCCCAGTCGGTTTCCTACCTCTCCAGCCCGTTCAGCTGCAACAAAACGCCACGTAGGCGAGTTGCCTTTCGACGAAATTTCGCCTTTTTATCAATGAGATAATTCGTCGTTGCTGTCATTTTTTTGCAACGTGGACAATGCCAACGTAATCGGTTCAGAATTGGCTATAGTGAAGTCGTGAAGTCATATTCACAGGGTCGATGCAATTGGCCCGCATATCCAATCTGCTGAACCGGGGAAGCCCTCTGACACGCTGCCCCCGCCGGAGACAAGGCAATGGGCGGTTTGCGCATACTGCACCTCGAAGATAATTCGGATGACAGCGAGCTCATCCGGATCACCCTGTCCCTGGCCGGTATCGATGCCGAGATCCGGCTGGTGGCAAGCCGCCAGGATTACGTGGCGGGCCTGCACGACTTCACCCCCGACATCATCCTGGCGGACTACAACCTACCGGGATTCAGCGGCCTGGAAGGCCTGGAAATCCGCAACGAGCAGGCCCCGGACATCCCCCTCATCTTCGTTACCGGTTCCCTCGGCGACGATCTGGCGGTAACCACCCTGCGCCTTGGCGCTACCGATTTCGTCCTCAAGGACCGCATGGCCCGGCTGCCGGATGCCATCCAGCGGGCCCGTCAGGAATCCGAGCAACGGCTCGAACGCCGCCGCCTCGACGTCGAACTGGCTGCCGAGCGGGAAGTGATGCGCGCCACCCTCGATTCGGCCCAGGCCGCCATTGTCGTCCTCGACGGATTGGGCACCATCGTCAGCGCCAATCCCCGGGCGGCCAGCATGGTGGGTGCCACCCCCGCAAGCCTACCAGGGTGGGCGTTCTGGGAGGTGTTCCCCTCCCCTTCCAACGCCGGTAATGCCCGGGAGCAAGTGCGCCTCGCCCTGGAATGGCCCCACTTGCCCGCCCGGGACAGTTGGACCATGACCACCGTGGGCGGACGGGTCGTCACCTGGACCTCCGGCACCATAACCAGCCCGGGGCGCGCCGAACGGGTGGTGCTGAGCGGCATCGACATCACCGAGCAACGCCAGGCGGAGCACCGGGTTCATTACCTGGGCCACTTCGACCAGACCACTGGATTACCGAACCGCCAGCACTTTCTCCAGAACCTGGAAGAACGGTGCGGCAAACGGAATGTCGGCACGCCCTCGGTGCTCGCCGTCATGCTTATCGCCTTGCAGCGGCTGGAAGAAATCACTGACAGCGACGGTGAGGAGGCCATCGACCGCATTTGCCAGGCCATGACCGAGCGACTGAAGGAAAGCCAGGAACAGGAGCCCCTGCTGGCGCGGGTGTCGGAAAACGGATTCGCCCTTGCCACCGAGCTCGTCCGGGGATGCGACCTGGACGATTTCGCCCAGCACATCATCGAGGCCCTGTCAGCTCCCGTGGCGGTGGGAGGACGCCAGCAGGTGGTCCCGGTTCGTAGCGGCGTGGCCCTTCTGCCCGACGACGCCGCCGATCCGCGCCAGCTGATGCGCGCCGCCGAAGCGGCCCTGCACTATGCCGAGACGAGCGCCGAACGCAGCTATTCGTTTTACACGCCTCTGCTCTCGGACCAGGCCCGGGAGCGGTTGCAGCTGGAAAGCGAACTGCGCGCCGCCCTGATCGCCGAAAATCAATTGGCCCTCCACTACCAGCCCCAGGTGAATCTCGATACCGGCCGCATCGAAGGCCTGGAAGCCCTGATCCGCTGGCAGCACCCCCAACTGGGATGGCTGCCGCCAGGGCGCTTCATTCCCCTGGCAGAAGTCTGCGGTTTGATGAACGAGCTGGGCGCCTGGGTGCTTCAGGAAGCCTGCCGCCAACTGGTGCAATGGGACCACGCCGAAATTGCGGCCCCCACGGTTGCCATCAACCTGTCCGCCAGCCAGTTCACCTCGCCCAGCCTGTTCGTCGATATCGACCAGACACTGGCCCGGTTCGGCATCGCGCCCGAGCGGCTTGAACTCGAACTGACCGAATCCACCAGCATGCGCGATCCCCAGGCCAGCGTGGCCATCATGGCCCAGTTCCGCGAACGGGGCCTGAAGATCGCCATCGACGACTTCGGCACCGGCTATTCCAACCTGAGCTACCTGAAACGCTTTCCAGTAAACCGCCTGAAACTGGACCAGGCGTTCGTGCGCGACATCGTCAGCGATGCCGACGACCAGGCCATCTCCCGGGCCATCATCGCCATGGCGCATCAACTGCGCCTGGAAGTCATCGCCGAGGGCGTCGAAACCGCCGAGCAGCGCGACTTCCTCAAAGCGGCGGGATGCGACATCGCCCAAGGCTTTCTGCTGAGCCGCCCCATTCCGGCCGCCGAATGCGCCCTGCTGCTGGGCCAGCCGGTCTCCCTGATCTGAGCCTCCCCTCCCCTGCCGCCCTGCCCCCCCCTTTTCGGAGCGCATCCATGGACACCCTGCGCATTCTTCATCTGGAAGACAATCCTGACGACGCCGGTCTGGTCCAACAGGCTCTCGCCCTGCCCGAGACCACGCCAATCCTCACCCGGGTCGACTCTCGGGCTGGGTTTGCCGCTGCCTTGAGCAAAGGTGAATTCGATCTCGTGCTTTCCGACAGCAGCCTCCCCGGCCTGGACGGCCAGCAGGCCCTGACCCTGGTCCGTGAGCAAAGGCCGGACACTCCCTTCATCTTCGTCAGCGGCAGCGCCGATCCGCGCTGGGTTCAGCAGAGCTACCATCTGGGCGCCTTCGACGTCGTTTCCAAGGAACAGTTGTGGCGGCTTCCGCCGGTGCTGAAGAACGTCCGGGCAACCCGGCAGAACCGGCGCCTCAACCAATTGGCTACGTCCCGCGCGTTGCTGGTGGAAATCGTCAAGCAATTGTCCCTGGCCCGCAGCCTCGATGCCATCGTGGATATCGTCAAAACCGGCGCCCGGCAGCTCAACGGCGCCGACGGAGCCACCTTCATCCTGCGCGACGGCGACCAGTGCTACTACGTCGCGGAAGACGCCATCGGCCCCCTGTGGCAAGGGCGGCGCTTCCCCCTGCGCGCCTGCATCAGCGGTTGGGCCATGCTCGAACGCAAGGCTGCGGTAATCCCGGACATCTACCAGGACCCGCGCATCCCCCACGACGCCTACCGCCCCACCTTCGTCAAAAGCCTAGTGATGGTGCCGATCCGTACCGAGGCCCCCATCGGTGCCATCGGCAACTACTGGGCCAACAACCGGCAACCCAACGAGGACGAGGTGGCCCTGATCCAGGCCCTTGCCGATTCCACCTCCCTGGCCATGGAAAACCTGGAACTGTACAAGGACCTGGAACGACGCGTGCAAGACCGCACCCAGCGCCTGCAAGCCGCCAACGAGGAGCTGGAGGCCTTTTCCTATTCGGTCTCCCACGACCTGCGGGCGCCGCTACGAGCCCTGCAAGGCTATTCGGACCTGCTCCTCAGCCAGGTTCAGCCTCCGCTCCAGGGGCAGGCCCAGAGCTATGCAGAGCGGTTGCGCAAATCGGCGTTGCGCATGCAGGTGTTGATCGACGACCTGCTCAACCTCTCCAAGGTGTCCCGGGCCGAATTGCACTACGGCCAAACCTCCATCGGGCGCATCGCCCAGGAAATCATGGCCAGCCTGCAGAATACCTCCCCCCCCAGGGAAGGCCTGCAACTGGACGTGGATGCTAGCCTGCAAGCCCAGGGGGATCCAGGGTTGCTGCGCATCGCCTTGGAAAACCTGCTGTCCAACGCCTGGAAATACACCGGCAAGACCGCCGCGCCCCACATCGAATTCTTCGCCGAAACGCCCCCGGGAGGCGGCGCTCCCACCTACGTGGTGCGGGACAACGGTGCCGGCTTCGACATGGCCTACGCCGGCGAACTGTTCCAAGCCTTCCGCCGCCTGCACACCGAAGCGGAATTTCCCGGCACCGGCGTCGGGCTCACCATCGTCCAGCGCATCGTCCGCAAACACGGGGGGCATATCTGGGCCGAAGCGGCTCCCGGCAAGGGCGCCACATTCCGCTTCACTTTAGGCAGCGGTCCGTCCTGAAGGGCCGGCCTCTCTGGCGACTGCGCCAAACAAAAAGGCCCTTGAATGATCAAGGGCCTTTCTTTTCATGCGCAGAGTGCGAGCGTATCCGCGCTCACTCCCACTCAATGGTCGCCGGCGGCTTGCCGGAGATGTCGTAGACCACGCGGTTGATACCGCGCACCTCGTTGATGATGCGGTTGGACACCTTGCCGAGCAGGCTATGAGGTAGTTCAGCCCAGTGGGCGGTCATGAAGTCCTGGGTCTGCACGGCGCGCAGGGCCACCACGTATTCGTAGGTGCGGCCGTCGCCCATCACGCCCACGCTCTTCACTGGCAGGAACACGGCAAACGCCTGGCTGGTCTTGTCGTACCAGTCGGCAGCGCGCAGTTCGTCGATGAAGATGGCGTCGGCGCGGCGCAGCAGGTCGGCGAATTCCTTCTTCACCTCACCCAGAATACGCACCCCCAGGCCGGGGCCCGGGAACGGGTGACGGTACACCATCTCGTGGGGCAGGCCCAGGGCGATGCCCAGCTCGCGCACCTCGTCCTTGAACAGCTCGCGCAACGGTTCGAGCAGCTTGAGGTTGAGGGTTTCCGGCAGGCCGCCCACGTTGTGGTGGCTCTTGATGGTGTGGGCCTTGCCGGTCTTGGAGCCGGCGGATTCGATCACGTCCGGGTAGATGGTGCCTTGGGCCAGCCACTTGGCGTTGGGCAGCTTCTTGGCTTCGGCCTGGAAGACCTCGACGAACTCGCGGCCGATGATCTTGCGCTTGGCCTCGGGGTCGGAAACGCCCTTCAGATGACCCATGAACTGCTCGGTGGCATCGACGTGGATGACCTTGACGCCGAGGTTGCGGGCGAACATCTGCATGACCATCTCGCCCTCGTTGAGGCGCAGCAGGCCGTTGTCCACGAACACGCAGGTGAGCTTGTCGCCGATGGCCCGGTGCAGCAGCGCCGCCACCACGGAAGAATCGACGCCGCCGGACAGGCCGAGGATCACTTCCTCGTCGCCCACCTGGGCGCGCACCTTCTTGATGGCCTCGTTCACGTAGTCCGGCATGTTCCAGTCGTGGCCGCAGCCGCAGATCTCGTGCACGAAGCGGGAGATCATTTCCTTGCCCTTGATCGTGTGGGTGACCTCGGGGTGGAACTGTACGGCGTAGAACTTGCGGTCCTCGTCGGCCATCGCCGCCACCGGGCAAGAATCGCTGCTGCCGATGACCTTGAAGCCGGCCGGCAGGTCGGTGACCTTGTCGCCGTGGCTCATCCACACTTCGAGCAGGCCGTGGCCTTCGGCGTTGGTGCGGTCCTCGATACCGTTGAACAGGGCAGAATGGCCCCGGGCGCGCACTTCGGCAAAGCCGAATTCGCGCTTGCCCGAGCTTTCCACCTTGCCGCCCAGTTGCTGGGCCATGGTCTGCATGCCGTAGCAGATGCCGAGCACCGGCACCCCCAGCTCGAAGACAGCCTGGGGCGCCTTCCAGTCCAGGGCTTCATACACCGAGTTCGGGCCGCCCGAGAGGATGATGCCCTGGGGGTTGAACTGGCGGACGAACTCGTCGCTGACGTCGAAGGGATGCAGCTCGCAATAGACCTGCTGCTCGCGCACGCGGCGGGCGATGAGCTGGGTGACCTGGGAGCCGAAATCGAGGATGAGGATTTTCTGGTGAGCCATGGCGAAATGCTCTGGTAAAAACGCGAAGGGCGGCCGCGCTGGGCCGCCCCGGGGAACCGACGGTGGATCAATCCACGTGGTAGTTGGGTGCTTCCTTGGTGATCTGCACGTCATGGACGTGGGACTCGCGCACACCGGCGGAGGTGATCTCCACGAAGGTGGCGTTGGCGTGCATGTCGCCGATGGTCGGGCAGCCCAGGTAGCCCATGGACGAACGCAGGCCGCCCATCAGCTGGTGGATCACGTTGAGCACCGGGCCCTTGTGCGGCACACGGCCCTCGATGCCTTCGGGCACCAGCTTGTCCACGTTGGCGGTGCTTTCCTGGAAGTAGCGGTCGGCGGCGCCGGCCTGCATGGCACCCAGGGAACCCATGCCCCGGTAGGACTTGTAGGAACGGCCCTGGAACAGCTCGACTTCACCCGGTGCCTCGTCGGTGCCGGCGAACAGGCCGCCCAGCATGACGGCATTGGCGCCGGCGGCAATGGCCTTGGCGATGTCGCCGGAGTAGCGGATGCCGCCGTCGGCGATGAGGGGCACGCCGGTATTCTTGAGGGCTTCGGAAACGTTGTGGATGGCGGTGATCTGGGGCACGCCCACGCCGGCCACGATACGGGTGGTGCAGATGGAGCCGGGGCCGATGCCGACCTTGACGCCGTCGGCCCCGGCATCGACCAGAGCCAGGGCGGCTTCGGCGGTGGCGATGTTGCCGCCGATCACCTGCACGTTAGGGAAGTTTTTCTTGACCCAGGTGACGCGGTCGAGCACGCCCTGGGAGTGGCCGTGGGCGGTATCGACCACGATCACGTCGACGCCGGCTTCGGCCAGGGCCTCGGCCCGCTCTTCGGTGCCGGCACCGACGCCGACGGCGGCGCCGACGCGCAGGCGGCCGTGGCCATCCTTGGCGGCATTGGGGTATTCGGTGGCCTTGAGGATGTCCTTGACGGTGATCAGGCCGCGCAGGTGGAATTCATCGTCCACCACCAACACGCGCTCCAGGCGGTGCAGGCGGATCAGTTCCTTGGCTTCGTCGATGCTGGCGCCTTCCTTGACCGTGACCAGGCGCTTGCGCGGGGTCATGATCTCCTTGACCGACTGGGCCAGGTTGGATTCGAAACGCAGGTCGCGGTTGGTGACGATGCCCACCACCTTGCCACCCTTGTCCACCACCGGCATGCCGGAGATGCGGTGCTGACGGGTGATTTCCACCACCTGGCCGACGGTCATGTTCGGCGTGATGGTGATCGGGTCCTTGAGCACGCCAGCCTCGTGGCGCTTCACCTTGGACACCTCGGCGGCCTGGGCCTTGGGAGTGAGGTTCTTGTGCACAATGCCGATGCCGCCTTCCTGGGCGATGGCGATCGCCAGGCGGGCTTCGGTCACGGTGTCCATGGCGGCGGACACCAGCGGCATATTGAGGGAAATCTGACGGGTCAGCTTGGACTGCAGACTGACATCGCGGGGGAGGATGTCGGAGTGAGCGGGAACGAGGAGGACGTCGTCGAACGTCAACGCCTTCTGGATCAGACGCATGGCTTCAAACCTTTGGCTCAAAATGCGATTATACGCGGGTAGCCAATCCACGGACAATAAAAGGATCGCTCGATGCCCATCTTCCGCCGCTCTCCGCCTGCCCCGGGCCTGCTGCCGCGTGGTTTTACCCCCCTCGCCCGCGCAGCCGCTATCGCCGGCATCGCGGCCCTCGCCGGGCTTGCCGGCCAGGCTGGCGCCGAGACCTACATCTGGAAGGATGCCAACGGCAAGACCATCATTTCCGATTCGCCCCCGCCCCGCACGAGTAAGACCCCGGCCCGCTCCAGCGGTGGCGACGGCAAGAACCCGGGCTATGCCCTACCGGCCGACAAGGCCGAAGCGGCACAGGGGAAAAACGCGCAAGCAAGCAGCAACGGCGCCCCGGCCGCCGCCCCCAAGACCATGGCCGACAAGGACCTGGAATTCCGCAAGCGCCAGATGGAAAACCGGGACCAGGAGGAAAAGGCCGCCAAGGAAGCCCAGGACAAGGCCCGCCGCCAGGATGAATGCAAGCGGGCCAGCGAATACCTGGCCGCCCTGCAGAACGGCCAACGCATCGCCCGTTTCAATGACAAGGGCGAACGGGAAATCCTCGACGATGCCCAGCGCGATAGTGAAATCGCCCGGAGCCGGCAGTCGGTGAACGAACTCTGCAAGTAAGTTCTGCGCTGCACCCGCGCGGCAACGCGACAAAAAAAACGCCCTGGCATGCCAGGGCGTTTTGTTGGACCCACAATGCGAGGCATAAGCGGCTAGACGGCGCCCTCGTGAGCCTCCCCTGCCCCCTTCTTCATCGCCTTGCCCTCCGCGGCGCGGCGCTTGCGCACTTCCTTGGGGTCGGCGATCAGGGGACGGTAGATTTCCACCCGGTCCCTGTCGCGCAGCGGTGTATCTAAGCGGACCAGCTTGGCGAACACCCCCACCTTGTTGCTGGCCAAGTCGATCTCGGGGCACTTGACCAGCAGTCCCGAGGCTTCGATGGCCTGCTGCGCCGTGGCGCCTTCCGGCAGGTCCAGGGTCACCAGTTCCTGGTGGCCGGGCAGGGCGTACACCACTTCGATCTTCATCGCGGCTCCTCGGAGGCTAAACGCTAAGGACGGCGGTAGAGCTGGTCGGCCCGTTTGACGAAGGCATCGACGAAGGTGTTGGCGATGTGCGAAAACACCGGGCCGATGATCTTTTCCAGCAATTTGTTGGAAAACTCGTAGGAGAGGGAAAACTCCACCTTGCAGGCGGCATCGCCGAGGGGCTTGAAGTGCCAGCGGCCTTCGAGCTTGCGGAACGGGCCATCCACCAGCTTGATGGCCATCCAGCGCGGGACTTCCTTGTCGTTCTCGGTGGTGAAGTGGGCTTTGACGCTGTGGTAGTTGATGTGCAGCGTGGCGACAGTCTTGCTCTCGGTGCGCTGCTTCAGTTCGGTGGCGCCGCACCAGGGGAGAAACTGGGGATAGTCCTCGACCCGGTCCACCAGGTCGAACATGTGTTGTGCCGTATGTTCGATGAGTACCGACTTTTCAACCAGGGCCATGGGGATGCGGGGCGCCCTCGCCCCGGGAATCAAGTAGAATCGATCATTTTAGCGAAAACCCAGGCGCCATGAGCATCACCGTCAACAAGAAGGCGTTCCACGACTACTTCGTCGAGGAAAAGATCGAGGCCGGCCTCGCCCTGCAAGGGTGGGAGGTCAAGGCTATTCGCGCCGGGCGGGTGAACATCAAGGAATCCTACGTGGTGATCAAAAAGGGCGAGATCCAGCTGCTCGGCATGCACCTCACCGCCCTGCCCACCGCCTCGACCCACGTCACGCCGGACCCGACCCGCACCCGCAAGCTGCTGCTGCACCGTGCCCAGATCGACAAGCTGATCGGCCAGGTCGAGCGGGCCGGCTACACCCTGGTGCCCATCGACCTGCACTACACCCGGGGTCGCATCAAGCTGGAAATCGGCCTGGCCAAGGGCAAGAAGCTGCACGACAAGCGCAGCGACGAAAAAGAGAAGGATTGGAAGCGCGAACAGGGCCAGTTGATGAAGGAACGGCAGCGCTGATCGCACGCCAGCCCCCTCCCCTTCATCCAAACCCCGCGCCAATACTCGCTCTTCAGCTACCTGCCGCCAAAGGCCGCGCCAGTATTGGCGCTCCAGAGTGGCACTCTCAAGATCGGCCAGGGACGCGGGGTTTGAAACCTGCTGTGGCTAGACTGACCACAAACAAAAAGCCGGAGACGCACCAGCGCTCCGGCTTTTTTGCGCCCACGGGCACCGCCCGACGCGCCCCTAGCGGCGAAAAACCTGGAACCAGGTCCACACCAGGGTCATGGAGGCGGTGAGCCAGAGGAAGACCTGGGCGCCGAAGGAGGCGGCGGGAAAGGCGTAGAGCACGCCCGCCACCACCCAGGCCCCGGCGCCGAACCAGCAAACGAAAAGGGCACCGAGCCGAAGCTCGATGCCCATCAGAACGACGCCCAGCAGCAGCCAGTGCCACCAGGCGACGGTCATGCCGCGGACCTTGTTACTGGCCCTGGCCGGCGAGGCGCAGCCAGGTGTCCACCACGGTGTCCGGGTTGAGGGAGATGGAGGTGATGTTCTGCTCCATCAGCCACTCGGCCAGATCGGGGTGGTCGGAAGGCCCTTGGCCGCAGATGCCAACGTACTTGCCCTTCTTGTTGGCGGCGGAAATCGCCATGGCCAGCAGGGTCTTGACGGCGGGATCGCGCTCGTCGAACAGGGAGGCCACCAGGCCGGAATCCCGGTCCAGCCCCAGGGTCAGCTGGGTCAGGTCGTTGGAGCCGATCGAGAAGCCGTCGAACACCTCCAGGAACTGCTCGGCCAGCAGGGCGTTGGACGGGATCTCGCACATCATGATCAGCTTGAGGCCGTTCTCGCCCTTCTTCAGGCCGTGCTGGGCGAGCAGATCGACGACCTGCTTACCCTCGTCCACGGTGCGCACGAAGGGAACCATCAGCTCCACGTTGGTCAGGCCCATTTCCTCGCGGACCTTCTTCATGGCGCGGCATTCCATCTCGAAGCAGTCGCGGAAGCTCTGGGCGATGTAGCGGGACGCGCCGCGGAAGCCCAGCATGGGGTTCTCTTCCTCCGGCTCGTACAGCTCGCCGCCGAGCAGCTTGCGGTACTCGTTGGACTTGAAGTCGGACAGGCGCACGATCACCGGCTTGGGCCAGAAGGCGGCGGCGATGGTGGCCACGCCTTCGGCCAGCTTCTCGACGAAGAATTCCTTCGGGCTGGCGTAGCCCCGGGCGCGGCGCTGGATTTCCTCGCGCTTGCTGGCGGGCAGGCGGTCGATGTCCAGAATGGCCTTGGGGTGGATGCCGATGACGTTGTTGATGACGAACTCGACGCGAGCCAGGCCGACGCCGCCGTTGGGCAGCTGGGAGAACTCGAAGGCCAGCTCCGGGTTGCCCACGTTCATCATGATCTTGGTGTCGATGTCGGGCATGGTGCCCAAATCGCGGGAGATCACTTCGAAGTCGAGCTTGCCGCGGTACACGTGGCCGGTGTCGCCTTCGGCGCAGGAAACGGTCACCAGGTCGCCGTCGGACAGGGTCTCGGTGGCGTCGCCACAGCCGACGATGGCGGGGATACCCAGCTCACGGGCGATGATCGCTGCGTGGCAGGTACGGCCGCCCCGGTTGGTGACGATGGCGGAGGCGCGCTTCATCACCGGCTCCCAGTTCGGGTCGGTCATGTCGGCCACCAGCACGTCGCCGGGCTGGACCTTGTCCATTTCGGAGGGGTCGGTAGCGATGCGCACCGGGCCGGCACCGATCTTCTGGCCGATGGCGCGGCCGGAGGCCAGCACCTTGGAATAGCTCTTGAGCTTGAACTTCTGCAGCCGGTCGTGGCCTTCCTGGGACTTCACGGTCTCGGGACGGGCTTGCAGCACGTACAGCTTGCCGTCCACGCCGTCGCGGCCCCACTCGATGTCCATCGGGCGGCCGTAGTGCTTCTCGATGATCACGGCGTAGCGGGCCAGCTCCATGACCTCGGCGTCGGAGATCGAGAACTGGATGCGCTCGGCTTCGGCCACGTCCACGGTCTGGGTAGACTTGCCGGCGACCTTCTGGTCGGTGAACACCATCTTGATCAGCTTGGAGCCGATGTTCCGGCGGATCACGGCGTTCTTGCCCGCTTCCAGCATGGGCTTGTGCACGTAGAACTCGTCCGGGTTCACCGCACCCTGCACCACGGTCTCGCCGAGGCCGTAGGAGGCGGTGATGAACACCGCGTCGCGGAAGCCGGATTCGGTGTCCAGGGTGAACATCACGCCGGAAGCGCCCGTGTCGGAGCGGACCATGCGCTGCACGCCGGCGGACAGGGCCACCTCGGCGTGGGTAAAGCCCTTGTGCACCCGGTAGGCGATGGCGCGGTCGTTGTACAGGGAGGCGAACACTTCCTTCATCGCGTGGAGGATGTTCTCCAGGCCGACGATGTTGAGGAAGGTTTCCTGCTGGCCGGCGAAGGAAGCATCCGGCAGATCCTCGGCGGTGGCGGAGGAACGCACGGCGAAGGACGCCTCGGGGGAGGAATCCTTGATCAGGGCCTGGTAGTGCTCGGCGATCTGTTTTTCCAGTTCGGCCGGGAACGGAGTGTCGACGATCCACTGACGAATCTGGGCGCCGGTTTCCACCAGCTTTTTGACGTCGTCCACGTCCAGGGTTTCAAGAGCCTTCTGGATGCGGTCGGCCAGCCCGTTGTGGGCCAGGAACACCCGGTAGGCCTCGGCCGTGGTGGCGAAACCACCGGGAACACGCACATCGGTGTTCGCCAGTTGGCTGATCATCTCGCCGAGTGAGGCGTTTTTGCCCCCCACTTTCTCAACGTCGTCCATACGCAGTTGATCGAAGCTGATCACATAAGCGCTCATCGCCGGATTAATCCTTTCGAGTAATGCATGAATGCAAGGTTGGGGGCAAAAAGAAACTACGGAAAAACCTTTGTTTATGCGGGTTTCGGCCAAAACCCGGCCGCGTGCAGATCAGCGGGCCGCGGCGAAAGTGGGGGATTTTCTCACTTTAAGCGGCGCAGCGCACGGGTTTCCCGCTCGGCGTGCTGCGCCGTCTCGATCATGCTTTCCCGAACGAAATCAATGTGCCGCCGCACCGCATCCTGGGCCGCCTGGGGGTTGCGGCTGCGGATCGACTCCCAGATCGCCGCGTGCTGGTGGCGCAGTTCCAGCCAGTCCTCTTCGAAGCGGCGCAGGTGGCGCAGGTTGACGTCGATGTGGTCGTGGGTGACGCGGAACAAGCTGGCGGTGAGGTGGCCAAACATCACGTTGTGGGCCGCCTCGGCGATGGCCTGGTGAAAGGCCAGGTCGGCCTTGACCTGCTGCTCCAGCACCGTGGCCGAAGTACCCTGGGCGAACAGGGATTCGACCCGCTCGAAGGCCTGGCCGATACGCAGGATGTCGGCGTCGGTGGCGCGGCGGGCGGCCAGGGAGGCGGCCTCGGATTCGAGCATGCCGCGGAATTCGAGCAGATCGCCCTGGATGTTGGGATGCTGGCGCAGCATCTCCTGCCAGGGGTCGGTGAAAGCGGCGTCGAGCTGGTCGGTGACATAGGTGCCCCCGCCCTGGCGGCTTTGCAGCATGCCCTTGGAGACGAGCTTCTGGATGGCTTCGCGCAGCGAGGGACGGGACACGCCCAGTTCGGCGGCCAGTTCGCGCTCTGGCTGCAAGCGGTCCCCGGGCTTTAACGAACCTTCCAGGATGCGCCGTTCCAGGTCCAGGGCGATGGTGTCCGAGAGTCGCTGCACTGCAAGCTTGCCGCCAGACATTGCCGCTCCATTAAATTGGTCAGACCACCATGATACGGCTTAAACACTGGGTTTTCAAGATTCCGGTACGTAGAAACCACAGTGGTTTTCGATTGTGCACCGCAAAATCAATCAGTTGAGTCTTATAGATGATTGACTTTATTGCCCGCTGCGCGTAACTTCTGTCGCCATCGGTTTGATTGGTCTTACCAATTTACCGTAAGTCGATTTACCGGTTCATAACCGAAACCAACCGAAAAGCCGCTGCGACCCACATCGTGGGCGCCAACCGGCAGGACTGGAGGAGACATGAGCGTCCCCCTCGTGAGCGCGGGCGAACCCCCCGTGCGCGCCTACCCCCCCCGCCCCCAGGCGGTGTATTTCTATGGCACCTGCCTGGTGGACCTGTTCGTCCCCGAGGCCGGCATGGACGCCATCACCCTCCTGGAACGGGAAGGCATCCGGGTGATCTTCCCGGACAACCAGACCTGCTGCGGCCAACCCGCCTTCTCCAGCGGCTTTCCCGACGAGGCGCGCCAAGTAGCCGCCTCCCAGCTCGACCTGTTTCCCGAGGACTACCCGGTGGTGGTGCCCTCCGGCTCCTGCGGCGGCATGATCCGCTGGCACTGGGAAAAGATCTTCGCCGATGACCCGGCACGCTACGCCCAGGCCAAGGCCATCGCCGAACGGACCTACGAGTTCGCCGAATTCCTGCTCCACGTGGTCGGCTTCAACCGCCCCGATCAGGGCGAGCCCACCACCGTCACCCTGCACACCTCCTGTTCCGCGCGGCGCGAAATGGGCACCCACCTGGTGGGCCGGGAACTCCTCGCCAAGCTGGGCAACGTCACCCTCGCCCACCACGGCCATGAATCGGAATGCTGCGGCTTCGGCGGCACCTTCTCGCTCAAGCACCCGGACGTGTCTACCGCCATGGTCACGGACAAAGTCGCGGCCCTGAAGGCCACCGGCGCCAGCGAAGTGGTCACCGCCGACTGCGGTTGCCTGCTCAACATCACCAAGCGCGCCGCCAAGGAAGACCTGGATGCGGGCCGGGTGAAAGCCTCCCTGCCGGGCGAGCACCTGGCCACCTTCCTGCTGCGCCGCACCGGCGGCCAGGCTTCCGGGAGCAACTGACATGAGCGCCCGCGACCGCATCCTCGCCAAGCTACGCACCAACGCGCCGCAAAGTCCCCTGCCCGTGCCCACACCCCAGCTCGACGCCCACTACGCCGCCCGGGACCGCCAGGAATCGACCCTGGACCGGCTGGCCCGCTTCCGCACCGGCATCGAGAGCTTCCACGCCGACGTCCACGTCACCCTGGAAGAATCCTGGCCCGAACTGCTCGCCCGCCTGTGCGCTGAAAAGGGTGTGTCCAGCCTGCTCTACGGTGCCGCCACCCCGGCCGGTGAGCGGCTCGACGCCGCAGCCTTCGCCGCCAATGGCACCGCCCTGCGCCCCTGGGCCGGCCAGGTGGAAGAGATCAAAGCCGACCTGTTCCACAAGGTGGATGCGGGCTTCACCCAGGCCCGGGGCGCCATCGCCGAGACCGGCACCCTGATCCTGTGGCCCTCCCCCGCCGAGCCGCGCACCCTGTCCCTGGTGCCGCCGATCCACTTCGTGCTGCTCGACGCCGCCACCATCCACCCCACCTTCTTCGACGCCCTGCGCGCCGAGAACTGGGCTGGCGGCCTGCCCACCAATGCCCTGCTGGTGTCCGGCCCGTCCAAGACCGCCGACATCCAGCAGACCCTGGCCTACGGCGCCCACGGCCCGAAGGAGCTGATCGTGCTGGTCACCACCCGGGAAGGAGCGGTGCAATGAACGCCCCCACGCCTCACACCGCCCACGCCACCCGAGGCAAGCCCATCGCCTTCGTTTCCGCCGAGGCCCTGCGCGAGCGGGTCCACGAGGCGATCAACGACGACCACCTGCGCAGCAGCTTCCGCGGTGCCATGGACTTTCTCATGGCCAAGCGGGCCGCCCAGTTCCCGGACGAATCGGAACTGGTGTCCCTGCGCAGCCTGTCGGAGGCAATCCGCCAGTACAGCCTGTCGAAATTACCCGACCTGCTGGAACAGCTCGAAGCCAACCTGACCCGCAACGGCGTCCACGTGCACTGGGCCGAGACCCCGGACGAGGCCAACGCCATCATGCTCGGCATCGCCCAGCGCCATCAGGCCAAGCTGATCGTCAAGGGCAAGTCCATGGTCAGCGAGGAAATCGAGTTCAACCACGCCATGGAAGCCGCCGGCATCGGCGCCCTGGAATCGGACATGGGCGAGTACATCGTCCAGCTGGCCGGGGAGAAGCCCTCCCACATCATCATGCCGGCCATCCACAAGACCAAGGAGCAGATCGCCCGGCTGTTCGCCGAGAAGGTGCCCGGGGTCGACTACACCGACAACGTGGACGCCCTGATCCAGATCGGCCGCCAGGTGTTGCGCGAGAAGTTCGAGGAGGCCGAGATCGGCCTGTCCGGCGTCAACTTCGCCGTGGCCGAGACTGGCACCCTGTGCCTGGTGGAAAACGAAGGCAACGGCCGCATGTGCACCACCGTGCCCAAGGTGCACATCGCCATTACCGGCATCGAGAAGGTGGTGGAAAAGCTCGAGCACGTGGCCCCCCTGTACTCGATCCTGACCCGCTCGGCCACCGGCCAGGCGGTATCCACCTACTTCAACCTGATCTCCGGCCCGCGCAAGGCCGACGAGAAGGACGGCCCGCAAGAGGTGCACCTGGTGCTGCTCGACAACGGCCGTTCCCAGGCCTACGCCGACGAACAACTGCGCAAGACCCTGCAATGCATCCGCTGCGGCGCCTGCATGAACCATTGCCCGGTGTACACCCGCATCGGCGGCCATGCCTACGGCACCACCTACCCGGGCCCCATCGGCAAGATCGTCTCGCCCCACATGATGGGCCTGGAACAGACCCACCTGCTGCCCACCCTGTCCACCCTGTGCGGCGCCTGCGGCGAAGTCTGCCCGGTGAAGATCCCCATCCCGGAACTGCTGGTGCGCCTGCGCGGCGAAGCCCAGAGCGCCCCCCATCCCCATCCGGCTATGGTCGGCCAGGGGGCGGGCTACCGGCCCCTGGTGTCCTTCGTCTGGCGTTTGTGGGCGCGCATCTACGCCCAGCCTGGCGCCTACCGGACCTTCACCTGGCTGGCGTCGCGCTTCCGCGCCCTGACGCCGTCGCGCCAGAGCGGCTGGACGGTGGCCCGCACGCCCCTCAAGCCCGCGCCGAAAAGGCTGCGGGACATGGTGCGCGAGCGCGTCTAAACCCCACCGGCCCCCTTCTTTTTCCACCGATTATCCCTGCCTGGGAGCACCGACCGTGTCCGCTCTGATCGACGCCCTGCGCCGCCGCCTGCCCGCTGATCGGGTCATTACCGACGAACTGCGCCGCCTTGCCTATGGCACCGACGGCAGCTTCTACCGCCTGGTGCCGGAAGTGGTGGCGGTGGTCAATGACGAGGCTGAGGTTCGCGATGTGGCCCATCTGGCCCGCCAACACCGGCGCCCGGTCACCTTCCGCGCCGCCGGCACCAGCCTGTGCGGCCAGGCGGTTACCGACGGAGTGCTGGTACTGCTCGGCGAGGGCTTCGCCACCTGCGCCATCGCCGCCGACGGCGCCACCGTGGCGGTGGGCCCGGCCATGGTGGGCGCCGAGGTAAACCGGCGCCTCGCCCCCCTGGGCAAGAAGATCGGCCCCGACCCGGCCTCGATCAACGCCGCCAAGATCGGCGGCATGGCCGCCAACAACAGCAGCGGCATGTGCTGCGGCACCGCCCAGAACAGCTACAACACCCTGGCGGCGATCCGGGTGCTGCTGGCCGACGGCACCGTGCTCGACACCGGCGAGCCGGCCAATGTCGCCGCCTTCCGCATCAGCCACGCCGCCCTCCTCTCCCGCCTGGATCAACTGGCCGACGACGTGCGCACCGATGCGGCCCTGTGCGAACGCATCCGCACCAAGTACAAGATCAAGAACACCACCGGCTACAGCCTCAACGCCCTGGTGGACTTCACCGATCCAGTGGACATCCTGGCCCACCTGATGATCGGCTCCGAAGGCACCCTGGGCTTCATTTCCCAGGTGACCTACCGCACCGTGCCGGAATATGCCCACAAGGCCAGCGCCCTAGCCTTCTTCCCGGACATGGAGACCGCCTGCCGCGCCGTGGTCGGTCTCAAGGCCCGGCCGGTGGATGCCGTCGAACTGCTCGACCGGGCGTCGCTGCGCGCCGTGGCCCACAAGCCGGGCATGCCGCCGCTGCTCAAGACCCTGGACGAAGGCGCCACCGCCCTGCTGATCGAGACCCGGGCTCCCTCCGCCACCGAGCTGCAAGCGCGCATCGGTGCGGTGCTCGACGAACTGAACGCCTATCCCCTGGTGGAAGCCCCGGCCTTCACCACCGACGCCGCCGAGATCGAACGGCTGTGGAACGTGCGCAAGGGCACCTTCCCCGCCGTCGGCGCGGTGCGCAAGCCGGGCACCACGGTGATCATCGAGGACGTGGCGGTGGCGGTGCCCGACCTGGCCGCCTGCTGCCTGGACCTGCAACACCTGTTCGCCAAGCACGGCTACCACGAGGCGATCATTTTCGGCCACGCCCTGGAAGGCAACGTGCACTTCGTGTTCACCCAGGACTTCGGCATCGAAACCGAGGTGGCCCGCTACGCCGCCTTCATGGACGACGTGTGTGCCCTGCTGGTCAAGAAGTACGACGGCTCCCTCAAGGCCGAGCACGGCACCGGGCGCAACATGGCGCCCTTCGTCGAACTGGAATGGGGCGCCCGGGCCTACGGCCTGATGCGCGAGATCAAGGACCTGTTCGACCCGGAAGGCCTGCTCAACCCGGGCGTGATCATCAACGACGACCCGGAGGCCCACCTCCAGCACCTCAAACCCATGCCCGCCGCCGGCGAGCTGTACGCCCCGGTGGACCGTTGCATCGAGTGCGGTTTCTGCGAGCCCCAGTGCCCCTCCCACGGCCTGACCCTGTCGCCGCGCCAGCGCATCGTCGCCTGGCGCGAGCTATCGCGCCGCCATGCCGCCGGTGAAGCCACTGGCGAGCTGGGCGAGGACTACCTCTACCAGGGCCTGGAAACCTGCGCCGGTTGCGGCCTGTGCTCCACCGCCTGCCCGGTGGGTATCGAGACCGGCGCCCTGGTGCGCGCCGTGCGCGGCGAAAACCTGTCCGGCGTCGCCCGCCAGCTTGGCCAGGTGGCCGCCCGCAATTTCGCCACCACCCAGGCCCTGGCGCGCACCGCCCTCAAGGCCGGCCACCTGGCCGAATCCCTGGTGGGCGCCACGCTGCTCGGCAAGTTTACCGGCGGCGCCTGGAAGGCCGGCATGCCCCGGCCCCAGCCGGCGGGCCGCGCCCGCGTCGGCCAGGGCGACAAGATCGTCTATTTCCCCACCTGCGCCGGGCGCATCTTCGGCGCAGAGTCGCCGGAACAGGCCCTTTCCGCCACCGTCATCCGGGTGCTGGAACGGGCCGGCTACGCGCCGATCGTCCCCGCTGGCGTCGATGCCCTGTGCTGCGGCCAATCGTTTGCCAGCAAAGGCCTGGCGGCGGAAGCCGACCGCAAGTCGGCGGAGCTGGAGGCGGCCCTGCGCGAGGCCAGCGACAACGGCAAGTATCCGATCGTGCTCGACGCCAGCGCCTGCACCCTGCGCATGAAGACCTACCTGGCCGAGCGGCTGCCGGTCTATGACTTGGTGGAGTTCGCCCACGACGCCCTGTTGCCGCGCCTGATGCTGCAAAAGAAGACCGACCCGGTGCTCATCCACCTCAACTGCAGCACCCGGCGCATGGGCGCCGAGGCCAAGCTCAAGGCCCTGGCCCAGGCCTGCGCCGAGCAGGTGGTGATGCCGCCCGAGGTGAAGTGCTGCGGTTTCGGCGGCGACCGGGGCTTTGTCGTGCCCGAACTCAACGCCCACGCCCTGCGCAAGATTCACGATGACGTGCCGGCCAATTGTTGCGGCGGCTATTCGAGCAACAAGACCTGCGAGATCGGCCTAACCGCCGCCACCGGCGTGCCCTACCACTCCATCGTCCACCTGCTCGACGAATGCAGCCAGGAGGCCGCCCGCATGGCGACCTGCTGACCGAACCTTCCCCGGCGCCGCCGCGGGAAACGACACCCCCATCTCCAAACGCAAGACAGAGAGCCGATCTCGAAAGGGATCGTCTCGGGAGGCCCGTGTGTGCTCGTTTTCCCGAGGGGCTCCGTGGAAACCCATAACCCGTGCGGCGATCCAGGCATCCACCAATAAAAACCGACCGCGAGGGACAACCCCAGCACCTTGTTTGATTCACTTCGACAAACCACCGCAATCCCTGAAGGAGGCTGTACCCCATGCAACCGTGGATGCAGATTTACGACCCCCTCGGCAACCTCTGGTTGTCGGCGCTGGTCGCCGCGCTGCCGATTTTCTTCTTCTTCATCGCGCTCGCTGTCCTGCGCATGAAGGGGCACATCGCCGGCACCATCACCGTGGCCATCGCCCTGGCCGTGGCCGTGTTCTTCTACAAGATGCCGGTGCCGATGGCCCTGGCCTCGGCCGGTTACGGCTTCCTCTACGGGCTGTGGCCGATCGCCTGGATCATCGTGGCCGCCGTGTTCCTCTACAAGATCACGGTCAAGACCGGCCAGTTCGACGTCATCCGCTCGTCGGTGGTGTCGATCACCGATGACCAGCGCCTGCAAATGCTGCTGGTGGGCTTTGCCTTCGGCGCCTTCCTCGAAGGCGCAGCCGGCTTCGGCGCTCCGGTGGCCATCACCGCCGCCCTGCTCGTCGGCCTGGGCTTCAACCCGCTCTACGCCGCCGGCCTGTGCCTGATCGCCAACACCGCTCCGGTGGCCTTCGGCGCCATGGGCATCCCCATCACCGTGGCCGGCCAGGTGACCGGCATCGACGCCTTCAAGATCGGCCAGGCCGCCGGCCGCCAGCTGCCGCTCTTGTCGGTGATCGTGCCCTTCTGGCTGGTGATGATGATGGACGGCCTGCGCGGCGTACGCGAGACCTGGCCGGCAATCCTGGTGGCCGGCCTGTCGTTTGCCGTGACCCAGTACTTCACCGCCAACTTCATCGGCCCGGAACTGCCGGACATCACCTCGGCCCTGGTCAGCCTGATCTGCCTGACCGTGTTCCTGAAGAACTGGAAGCCGAAGAACATCTTCCGCTTCGACAAGCAGCACCACGCCGAGCTGGGCGAAGACAAGCACTACACCTTCGGCCAGATCGCCAAGGCCTGGTCGCCCTTCGTCATCCTGACCGTCATGGTCACCATCTGGAGCCTGAAGCCCTTCAAGGCCCTGTTCGCCAAGGACGGCGCCCTGTACGGCACGGTGTTCCAGTTCCCGGTGCCCATGCTCGACAAGCTGGTGACCAAGGTGGAGCCGATCGTCGCCAAGGCCACGCCCTACGCTGCGGTCTACAAGCTCGACCTGCTGGCCGCCACCGGCACCGCCATCTTCCTGTCGGCCATCATCACCATGCTGGTGCTCGGCATGAAGCCCTCCGATGCGGCCAAGACCCTGAAGGAGACCGTGGTCGAGCTGAAGCGCCCGATCTACTCCATCGGCATGGTGCTGGCGTTCGCCTTCGTCGCCAACTACTCCGGCCTGTCCGCCACCCTGGCCCTGCTGCTGGCCGGCACCGGCGTCCTGTTCCCGTTCTTCTCGCCGTTCCTCGGCTGGCTGGGCGTGTTCCTGACCGGCTCGGACACCTCGTCGAACGCCCTGTTCTGCTCCCTGCAAGCCACCACGGCGCACCAGGTGGGCGTTTCCGACACCCTGCTGGTGGCGGCCAACACCACCGGCGGCGTGACCGGCAAGATGATCTCGCCCCAGTCCATCGCCGTGGCTTGCGCCGCCGTGGGATTGGTGGGCAAGGAATCGGACCTGTTCCGCTTCACCGTCAAGCACAGCCTGCTGTTCGCCACCATGGTGGGCATCATCACCACCCTGCAGGCCTACGTGTTTACGTGGATGATTCCCTGAGTCCGGAATAGCAACTTCCAGTAAACTTCAACGGCGGCCTGTCACTGGCCGCCGTTTTTCTTTGCCCTCACCCTCTTCCTCATGAACTCGTCGATCAACCGCACCGTCTTCTACATTTCCGATGGCACCGGCATCACCGCCGAAACCCTGGCCCACAGCCTGCTCACCCAGTTCGAGGGCGTGAAGTTCAAGCCGGTGCGCGCGCCCTTCATCGACACCGAGGACAAGGCCCATGCCGCCGTGGCGCGCATCAACGAGGCGGCCCAGCGCGACGGCATCCGCCCGATCGTGTTCACCACCCTGGTGGACGGCAAGCTCTCGGCCATCGTCCATCAGGCCGACGCCTTCTGCCTGTCGTTCTTCGAGAGCTTCCTCGCCCCCCTGGAGGCCGAGCTGGGCGCGGTGTGCAACCACAGCGTCGGCAAGTCCCACGGCACCACCAACTCCACCGGCTACCAGAGCCGCATCGACGCCATCAACTACACCCTGGCCCACGACGACGGCATCACCGACCGCAACCTGATGGAAGCGGACGTGATCCTGGTGGGCGTGTCCCGCTGCGGCAAGACCCCCACCTCCCTGTACCTGGCCATGCAGTTCGGCGTGAAGGCGGCCAACTTCCCGCTCATCCCCGAGGACTTCGAGCGCATGAAGCTGCCGTCCACCATCGAGCGTTATCGGGAAAAGCTGTTCGGCCTGACCATCGACCCGGAGCGCCTCTCCCAGATCCGCGAAGAACGCCGGCCCAACAGCAAATATGCGTCCCTGGCCAACTGCCAGTACGAAGTGCACGAAGCCGAAAAGCTGATGCGCCGCGAAGGCATCCGTTGGCTCGATTCCTCGTCCAAGTCCATCGAGGAAATCTCCACCACGGTGATGCAGGAAGTGCGCATCGAGCGCAGCGAAGACTTCTGAGCGCAGTGCCCTTGAACAGCCAAGGCAACCTAGACAACAAAAAACCCGGCCGAAGCCGGGTTTTTTGTTGGGCACGCCGGGTGCTCCCGTGATTATTTAACGCCGCGCCGACGCAGGGTGTCGAACAGGCAGACCGCGGCGGCGGCGGCCACGTTGAGGGATTCGACCCGACCCGGCAGGGGGATCAGCACGCCGGTGGGCACGGCGGCCATCACCGCCGGGGAAACGCCCCGCCCCTCGGCGCCGAACACCCAGGCCACCGGCCCCAGGAACGGGGCATCGGCCATGGCATAGAGGGAGGTGGCCCCGTCGAGCCGCGTCACCATGGGGGTTCCCCGGTAGCCCTTGAGGAAGGCACACAGGTCCTGGCCCTCGAACAGGGTGGCGCGGAACTGGCCGCCCTGGGCGGCGCGCAGGGCCTTGGGGCTCCAGGGGTCGGCGCAGCCGGACGACAGGACGATCTGGCGGAAGCCGGCGGCGGCAGCGGTGCGGATCAGGGTGCCCAGGTTGCCCGGGTCCTGCACACCGTCGAGCAGCACCGCGTCGGCCTGGGGATCGATCTGTTCCGAAAGCGCCGGCAGCTCGGCCACGGCCAGGAGGCCGGTCGGCGTCTCGGTGGGCGCCACGTCCCGCAGCAGGGAATCGGGCAGCACGTACAGGGGCGTGGCCCCGAGCAGCGGCCGGGCCAGGCAGGCGGCGATCTCGCCGGACGCCTGCGCTAGGGCGCTTTCCGCCACGTACAGCTCCCGGGGCTTGATGCGCACCGCCAGCAGGGCTTCGAGCAGATGCACGCCGTCGAGCAGCATCAGTCCCTCCTCCCGCCGCTCCCGGGCCGAGCCGGCGAGCTTCTTCAGGCGCTTGATGCGGGGGTTGTCCCGGGAATTGATGGTGCGGACGTTCTTCACGATGGAGGACGCAGGAAAAAGTATGGAAATGGGTAGACCGGCTCCCCGCCGCAAGCCAAGGCAGCGGGGCGAGCGGGCGTCAGAGCAGGCTCAATTGTGCCACCGGACTGAAGCTGCGCCGGTGGGCGACGCAGGGGCCGTGGGCCTGCAAAGCGTCCAGGTGGGCGGCGGTCGGGTAGCCCATGTGCTGGGCGAATCCGTAGGCCGGGTAGTCCCGGTCCAGGGCTTTCATCAGGGCGTCCCGGTGGGTCTTGGCCAGGATCGAGGCGGCGGCGATGCAGGCGTAGGTGCCGTCGCCCTTGACCACGGCCTCGGCCGGGCACAGCTCGGCCAGGGAACGGGGCACCTTGTTGCCGTCCACCAGGATTTTCTCCGGCGTCGCCCCCAGGCCCACCACCGCCCGGGTCATGGCCAGGAAGGTGGCCTGGAGAATGTTGATCCGGTCGATCTCTTCGGCGCTGGCTTCGGCCACTGCCCAGGCCAGCGCCTTTTCGCGGATTTCCGGGGCCAGGGCGTCGCGGCGCTTTTCCGAGAGCTTCTTCGAGTCGTTGAGGCCGACAATGGGCCGGGATGGATCGAGGATCACCGCAGCGGCCACCACCGGGCCAGCCAGAGGGCCGCGCCCGGCTTCGTCTACTCCGGCGATGCGCCCCGCCAGCCAGACCAGTGGTGCCTTGACGACCTTCTCAGCCATGGGAGGCCGGCTGGGAGGCATAGACCGGCGGCACGACGACGGCCGGGGCCACGCCCAGGGTCCGGAGCACCGCACCGGCGGCCCTCTCCGCCGCATTCTGGCGCAGCAGCAGGTGCTGGCGCTCGAACTCGTCCACCATGGCCGCCCTCACCTCCTTGTTCTGCTGTAGATCAAGCAGGGCCGCCGCCAGGTTGGCCGGCGTGGCCTTTTCCTGCAACAGCTCGGGCACCACTTCGCGGTGGGCCAGGATGTTGGGTAGCCCCACCCAGGGCGAGATCGACATGCGCCGCCACAGGAAGGCCGACATCCGGGCCACCTTGTAGGTGATCACCATGGGGCGCTTCATCAGGGCGCATTCCAGGGAGGCGGTGCCGCTCGCCACCAGCACGGTATCGGCCGCCGCCATGGCGTCCTGGGCGTGGCCGAAGAGCAAGCGGAACGGCAGGTCCTGGGCGCCGGCGTGGTACAGGGCGGTCTCGAACTGGAGCCGGGTTTCCCGGGTGGCCAGGGGCACCAGGAACATGGCACCGGGTAGTTGCTCGACGATCAGCCTGGCCGTGGCGATGAAGGTGTCGGCCAAAAAATTGAGCTCGGTGGTGCGGCTGCCCGGCAGCAGGGCGAAGATCGGCGCGCCGGCGGGCAAGTCGAGCTTGTGGCGTGCCTCGGACTGGCTGACGTGGAGCGGGATCTGGTCGGCCAGGGGATGCCCCACGTAGGTGTTGGGGATGCCCTTGGCGTCGTACAGGGCCGGCTCGAAGGGCAACAGGCAGAGGATGTGGGACACTGCCTTGGCGATGCCTTTGATCCGCCCGGGACGCCAGGCCCAGATCGAGGGGCTGACGTAGTGCACCGTGGGCACGCCCTTGGCCTTGAGCCGCTTTTCCAGCCCCAGGTTGAAGTCCGGGGCGTCGATACCGATGAAGACGTCGGGCGGCTCGGCGAGCAGGCGCTTGACCAGGCCCTTGCGGATGCCGGACAGTTCCTTGATGTGCTTGAGCACCTCCACCAGGCCCATGACCGCCAGCTTTTCCTGGGGCCACCAGGAGTCGAGCCCCTGGGTGAGCATCTTCGGCCCGCCGATACCGTAGTAGTGGGCGTCGGGCAGGCGTTCCTTGAGGGCGGCGATCAGGTTGGCGCCCAGGAGGTCGCCCGACGCCTCCCCCGCCACCATGGCGATGCGAAGGGGACGGGTCATGGCTTAACGCAGGATGCCGCGCTTGGACTGGGCGAGGAAGTCGACCAGAACGGCAAGCTCAGGATGGGCGCCGGCTTCGGCGGCGATCTTGTCGCGGGCCTCTTCCAGGGTCAGGCCGGAGCGGTAGAGGGTGCGGTAGGCGCGCTTGATCGCCATGACGCTCTCGGGAGAAAAGCCGCGGCGCTTCAGGCCTTCGCTGTTGATCCCCTTGGGGGCCGGGTTGTTGCCGACGGCCATCACGTAGGGCGGCAGATCCTGAAACAGGATGGTGCCGCCGCCGGTCATGGCGTGGGCGCCGATGTGCACGAACTGGTGCACCCCGGTCATGCCGCCCAGGATCACCCAGTCCTCCACATGCACGTGGCCGGCGATCTGGGCGTTGCTGGCGAAGATGGTGTGGTTGCCGACAACGCAGTCATGGGCGATGTGCACATAGCCCATGATCCAGTTGTCGTTGCCGATGCGCGTCTCGCCCGCATCCTGGATCGTGCCGGTATGGAACGAGCAGAATTCGCGGATGGTGTTGCGGTCGCCGATCACCAGCTTGGTCGGTTCCCCGTCGTACTTCTTGTCCTGAGGAATACCGCCCAGGGCGCAGAAGTGATGGATCTGGTTGTCCCGGCCGATCTCGGTATGGCCCTCGATCACCGTGTGGGAGCCGACGGAGGTGTTGTCGCCGATGACGACGTTCTCGCCGATGACGCTGTAGGGGCCGATGGAGACGTTATCCCCCAGCCGGGCTCCCGGGCTGACGACGGCGGTCGGGTGGATCTGGGTCATTCGATGGTCCGCACCGCGCAGAGGAGTTCGGTTTCGCATACAGTCTGGCCGTCCACCTGGGCCACGGCCTTGAAACGGCCGATGCCAGCCTTGACCTTGTCCACGGTAACGTGCAGGTGCAGCTGGTCGCCCGGCACCACCGGCTTCTTGAAGCGGGTCTTGTCCACGCCGGCCAGGTAATAGACGGTCTTCTCGTTGGGCTTGTCGCCGGTGGAGGTGAATGCCAGGACGCCGGCGGCCTGGGCCAGGGCTTCGACGATCAGCACACCGGGGAACACCGGATTGCCGGGGAAGTGGCCTTGGAACATCGGCTCGTTGATCGACACGTTCTTGAGCGCATGTACGGTCTTGCCTGGCTCGATGGCCAGGATGCGGTCGATCATGAGGAACGGGTAGCGATGCGGCAGGTGCTCCATCACTGCCTTAATGTCCATGGAATTCAATTGGTTCCCTCTGATTTTTCAAGTTTTTTCTCAATCTCGCGGACCCGCTTCGCCAGCTTGTCCAGATGGCGCAGGTGGGCCGCGTTCTTGAGCCAGCCCTCGTGGGCTTCGAGCGGGTAGGCGGCCGTGTAGTGGCCGGGATTGGGCAGGTTGCGGGCCACCAGGGTGGCGCCGGAAATATGCACGTCGTCCCCCAGGGTCAGGTGCCCGCTGATCATGCCGGCACCGCCGATGGTGCAGCGGGCACCGATCTTGGTGCTGCCGGCAATGCCGACGCAACCGGCCATGGCCGTGTGCTCGCCGATCTGGACGTTATGGGCGACCATCACCAGGTTGTCGATCTTAACGCCGTTGCCGATCACCGTGTCGTCGATGGCCCCCCGGTCGATGGTCGAATTGGCGCCGATTTCCACGTCGTCGCCGATCACCACCCGGCCGATCTGGGGAATCTTCACCCAGGCAGCGCCGTCTTTGGCAAAGCCGAAGCCGTCGGCGCCGATCACCGCGCCGGCCTGGATCACGCAACGGCGGCCGATGACGCAGTGGTGGTAGACCACGGCATTCGGGTAGATCACCGTGTCGTCGCCGATCTCGACCCCGTCACCGATCACGCAGCCGGCGTGGATGACCACGTTGCGTCCCAGCACCACTCCCTCACCGATCACCGCGCTGGGGTGAACGGGCGGATTGGGCAGCGCCGCCGGGTACAGCAACTGGGCAACCCGGGCGTAATAGAGGTAGGAGTTGGCCGCGACGATGTGCGGCCGGTCCGTACCGTCCGCCGCCGAGGGTGGAACGATCACCGCCGAAGCGGCGGTTTCCGCCAACTGGCCCCGATACTTGGGATTGGCGAGGAAGGCGATGTCGCCCTCCCCCGCCTGGGCCAGAGTGCCGATGCCGCGGATAAGCGTATCGCCATCGCCGACCAGCTCGCCCCCCAAACGGGCGACGATGTCCGCCAGGCGCATTCCCTGGCCCGCCAAAGTCAGGCCAGCCAATTTACTTGGCGGCCGCTTTGTCGTCGGACAGGGCCTTGATGACCTTGTCGGTGATGTCCAGGCGCGGGTTCGCCCAGACCGCATCCTGCAGGATCAGGTCGTACTTCTCGGACTCGGCGATGGCCTTGATGGCCTTGTTGGCCCGCTCCAGGACCGCCGCCATCTCTTCGTTCTGGCGCAGGTTCAGGTCTTCGCGGAACTCGCGCTGCTTGCGCTGGAAATCCCGGTTCAGATCGTTGATTTCCCGTTCCTTGTTGCGGCGATCGCTTTCGGACAGGGTCACGGCGTTCTTTTCCAGGCCTTCCTGGAGGCTCTGGAGCTTCTTGGCCATGGCCTGGAGCTCCTGGTCGCGCTTGGAGAATTCGCCGTCCAGCTTCTTCTGCGCCTTGACCGCGGCGGGGGCGTCGCGGAAAACGCGCTGGGTGTTCACAAAACCGATTTTCGTGTCGGCGGCGGCAGTGCCAGCCAGGCCGAACAGGGCGGCGGACAGGGCCACCGCGAGCATCTTGCGTTTCAACTTGTACTCCTAGATCAGAAAACCGTTCCGAACTGGAACTGGAAGCGCTGCGTCTTATCGTCTTCCTTCTTGTTCAGCGCATTGGCGATGCTGAATTTTAACGGGCCGAGCGGAGAACTCCAAGAAAGGGCGAGACCGGTCGAATAGCGCAGGTCCGACACCGAGAATTTCTCGTAGCGGCCGTAATCGTCGCCGGAGCCGTACACCTGGCCGGCGTCGGCGAACCAGGACAGGCGCAGGGACTTGTCCACGCCGGAGCCTGGGAACGGGAAGAGCAGTTCGCTGCTGAGCAGGAAGCGCTTTTGGCCGCCGATGGCTTCGCCGTCCTGCTTCGGCCCCAGGCTGGATTGCTGGTAGCCGCGCACCGAGCTCACGCCGCCGGCATAGAAGTTCTTGTAGAAGGGCAGATCCTTACCACCGTAACCACCTGCAATGCCCACCTCGCCGTTGACCATCAGGGTGAAGGTCTGGGACAGGGGGAAGAAGCGTTGGTGCTGGGCCGATAGGCGGTAGAAGCGCAACGTGCCGCCCGGGGTGGAAACTTCGCCGCCGACCCGGGTGTAGGCGCCGGAAGTCGTGTAGATCAGGCTGTCCTTGGTATCCCGGGACCAGCCGGACGACAGCAGCACGCTGGAGTTGTTATTGCCGTTCTTGGCCACGAAGTCCTGGTAGAGACGGCGGCTGTCCGAGAACAGGGTCACGTTGGTGCTGTCGTAGCCGACGCCGAGGCTAATCGCTTCCTTTTCGGCGATCGGCACGCCCCAGCGCACGCCGCCGCCCCAAGAGACCGTCTTATAGGTCTGCACGTAGGTGGACGACAGGGAGGGGTCGTAGGTCTTCTTGTAGACGTCGAAGCCCTGGCTGATTCCGTCCTGGGTGAAGTAGGGGTTGGTGTAGGACAGGGCGTAGGTCTTGAAGGCCTTGGCCGTGTTGATCTGCAGGGACAGGAAGTTGCCGCTGCCGAACAGGTTGGACTGGGAAATGGAGCCGGACAGGATCACCTTGTCGGCGCTGGAGAAGCCGGCGCCGAGCATGATGTTGCCGGTAGGCTTCTCGGTCACGCCGACGTTCACGTCCACCTGGTCGGAGGTGCCGGGCACCGCCGGGGTTTCCACCGTGACTTCGGAGAAATAGCCGGTCTTGTCGATGCGCTGCTTGGACAGCTGAATCTTGTCGGCGTCGTACCAGCCGCCCTCCATCTGGCGCATTTCGCGGCGCACCACCTCGTCGCGGGTCTTGGTGTTGCCGGCGACGTTGATGCGGCGGACATAGACGCGCTTGCCCGGGTCCACGAAGATGGTGAAGGCCACCTGGCGCTTTTCCTTGTCCACCTCGGGTGCGGCGTTCACGTTGGCGAAGGCGTAGCCCTGGGCGCCGAGACGCTCGGAAATGGCCTTGGTGGAAGCGTTGAGCTTCTCCCGGGAGAAGACGTCGCCGGCGTGGAGCGTCACCGCCTTCTTGTACTCTTCTTCCGGCAGCAGGGACAGGTCGCCGGCCAACTTCACCGAGGACACCTGATAGCGTTCGCCCTCGTTGAGGTTGATGGTGATGAAGATGCTCTTCTTGTCCGGGCTGATCGACACCTGGGTGGACTCGATGTTGAAGTCCAGATAGCCCCGGTTCTGGTAGTAGGAGCGCAGGGTTTCCAGGTCGGCGGACAGCTTCTGCTTGGAATACTGGTCGTTCTTGGTGTACCAGGACAGCCAGGTCGGCGTGGTCAGCTGGAACAGGTTGAGCAGGTCTTTCTCTTTGAAAGCCTGGGCGCCGACGATGTTGATCTCCTGGATCTTCGCCACGTCGCCTTCGTCGATGGTGAAGTTGACACCCACCCGGTTGCGCTCCAGCGGAGTCACCGTGGTCTTGATCTGGGCGGCGTACTTGCCCCTGGCCAGGTATTGGCGCTTCAGCTCCTGCTCGGCCTTGTCCAGCATGGCCCGGTCGAAGATGCGCGACTCGGCGATGCCGATTTCCTTGAGAGCCTTGAGGATCTGGTCCTTCTCGAACTCCTTCATGCCGACGAAATCGATCTTGGCGATGGCCGGCCGCTCTTCCAGGGCCACCACCAGCACGTCGTTGTCGACCTCGATGCGCACGTCCTTGAAGAAGCCCGTGGCGAACAGGGCCTTGATGGCCTGGGAGGCCTTTTCGTCGGTCATGGTCTCGCCGACCTTGACCGGGAGATAACTGAATACGGTACCGGCTTCGGTACGCTGGATGCCTTCGACGCGGATGTCCTTGACGACGAACGGTTCAAAGGCCCAGGCAGGCGCGGCGATCGCGGTGGCAAAAAGCCCCCCGATCAACCCCGCAAGGAGGTTTTTCTTCATAATCAACCGGTAGCGAGACGGGCGAAATCGTTATAAAGGGCGAATGCCATGAGGGCAAACAGCAGGGAAAGGCCAATCCGCTGCCCGACTTCCTGAGCGCGTTCGGACACGGGGCGGCCCCGCAAAAACTCCAGCATATGATACATCAGGTGCCCCCCGTCCAAGACGGGAATCGGCAAGAGATTGAGCACGCCGAGGCTGATCGAGACCAGGGCCATGAACTTGACGAAGGAGGCCCAGCCCAGCCGTGCCGACTGCCCGGCGTAGTCGGCGATGGTCACCGGTCCGGACAGGTTTTTCAGCGAAACCTGCCCAATCAGCATCTTGCCGAACATCTGTACGCTGAACAGGGATTTTTCCCAGGTTTCCCGGACGGCGCGGCGCAGGGATTCCCCCAGGGGATAACGCACCGTCACCGCCATGGCCGGCAGGTCGCCCGGATTGGCCACACCGACGCCGATGCGGCCGATGGGCTTGCCCCGGTCGTTGTCCTCGGCCGGGGTCACTGTGAACTCCAGCACCGCGTCGCCGCGGCGGACTTCCAGTTGCAACGGCCGGCCCGGCGCCTCCCGGACGGCCATCACCACGTCGCTCCAGGCCCGGACATCGCGGCCGTCGATGGCCAGGACCAGGTCCCCGGCCTGCAACCCGACTGCGGCCGCCGGGCCGGATTCGGCCACGCTGCCCAGCCGCGGCGCCACCAACGGGCGGAACAGGGTGATGCCGAGCTTTTCCGGCAATTCCGCCTCCAGGCCGACCTCGGCCAGGGTCGGGCCGACCAGGACCCGCCGGTCGTTGATTTCGCCGCGCTGGTTGCGGGTTTCCAGGACGATGAAATCGCCGTTGCCCACCTGGCGCAGCAATTGCCAGTGCAGATCCTGGAACGACGCCACGTCGCGGCCATCGAGGCGCAGTACCTCGTCCCCGTTCTCCACCCCGGCCGCCGCCAGCGCCGACCCCGCCGGCGGCGTGCCGAGCAAGGGCCGCAGTTCGGGCGCGCCCTGCCAGAACACCACGGTGTAGAGCAGGACGGCAAGCAGGAGATTGGCCAGGGGGCCGGCGGCGACGATGGCCATGCGCCGTCCCACCGGCTGGACGTTGAATGCCCGATGACGCTCGTCGGGCGGCACGCTGCCCTCCCGCTCGTCGAGCATTTTCACGTAGCCTCCCAGAGGAAAGGCCGCCAGCACCCACTCGGTGCCGTCACGGCCCTGGCGGCGCCACAGGGGCTGGCCGAAGCCCACGGAAAAACGCAACACCTTGACGCCGCACCAGCGCGCCACGGCGAAATGGCCGAGTTCATGGACGACGATCAGCACGCCCAGGACCACGGCAAACGAGACGGCGTAGTGGATAAAAGCGCTCACCTTGTCTTCTCGCAAAAGGCTGCGGTGAATGGCTTCCGGATCAGCGCCCGGAATCTCTCCGCCAAGGATTGGTGAAGCCCTCCCCGCCCCGGGCCGGAATGGCCGCGCAGCGAAAAAGGGCGTGGGATAGCCCCCGGATGGGGGCTATCAATGTCCGGCGACCCGGCCCAGGGCCGCCTGGCGCGCCAGGCGGTCCGCTTCCCGGACGTCGCCCAGGGAGTGCACGGCGCTGGTACCGACCTCGTCCAGCACCGCCGCGATCAGCCGGGGGATGGCGGCAAAGCCGATGCGCCCGTCAAGAAAGGCGGCCACGGCCACTTCGTTGGCCGCGTTCAGCACCGCCGGGCTGCGCCCGCCCTCGCGCAGGGCGCGGTAGGCCAGGCCCAGGCAGGGGAAGCGTTCCAGGTCCGGGGCTTCGAAATCGAGGCGGGCCACCTGGAACAGGTCCAGGGGAGCCACGCCGGAATCGATGCGCTCCGGGTAGGCCAAGGCGTGGGCGATCGGCGTGCGCATGTCCGGGTTGCCGAGCTGGGCCAGCACCGAGCCGTCCACGTACTCTACCAGCGAGTGGATGATGCTTTGCGGGTGAACCACCACGTCGATGCGCTCGGCGGGCAGGTTGAAGAGGAACGAGGCCTCGATCACCTCCAGCCCCTTGTTCATCAAGGTCGCCGAATCCACCGAAATCTTGGGCCCCATGGACCACTTGGGATGAGCCACCGCCTGGGCCGGCGTCACCGCCGCCATGGCCTCGGCCGGGGTGGTGCGGAAGGGGCCGCCCGAGGCGGTGAGCAGGATGCGCCGCACTCCGTCGTCGTCCAGATTGCGCGAAAAGCCCCGGGGCAAGGACTGGAAGATCGCGTTGTGCTCGCTGTCGATGGGCAGGAGGACGGCACCGTTCTCCCGTACTGCCGCCATGAACACGGGCCCGGCCATGACCAGGGCCTCCTTGTTGGCCAGCAATACCCGCTTGCCTGCCCGGGCCGCCGCCAGGGCGGATTCCAGCCCGGCGGCGCCGACGATGGCCGCCATCACCGCATCGACTTGTTCGTGAGCCGCCACCTGGATCAACCCCTGCTCGCCCCACAGCACTTCGGTGGCGATGCCGTCGGCGCGCAACGCGCCGGCCAGGGCCGCAGCCTGCTCGGCGGTGGCCGCCACCGCGCAATCGGGCCGGAACTCACGGCACAGGTCGGCCAGTTCCGCCATGCGCTGGAAGGCAGTCAGGGCGAAGACACGGTAACGGTCGGGATGGCGCCGCACCACGTCCAGGGTGCTGCCGCCGATTGAGCCGGTGGCGCCGAGAATGGTAAGGGTCTGCACGGACATGGGATGGACGCCGGGACGGCCAGGATCAGCGCTGGAAGGCCAGCCAGAGCAAGGTCACCAGCGGCAGGGTGGAAGTGAGGCTGTCGATGCGGTCGAGCACGCCGCCATGACCCGGCAGGAGCTGGCTGCTGTCCTTGATGCCGGATTGGCGCTTGAGCAGGGACTCGAACAGGTCGCCGATGATGCTGACGGCAGTCAGCAGGACCAGCCCCAGGACCAGCAGGGGCGCAGTGATGTCCAGGTAGTAGGGAAAGGTATAGCGCAGCACCAGACCATAAATGATCACGCCGACGCCGGCGCCCACGGCGCCTTCCCAGGTCTTGCCCGGGCTGATGTTGGGGGCCAGCTTGTGCTTGCCGAAGGCCCGGCCGGAAAAATAAGCGGCGATGTCGGCCATCCACACCACGGCCATGATCGCCAGCAGCGGCCAGGGACCGAGGGCACGCAGCTGCACCAATGCCAGCCAGGTGGGCAGGATCACCACCAGCCCGACGGCCAGCCCCAGAGCACGGGACTTGAGGGGCCAGCGGTAGCGCAGCCAGAACGGCACGGCCACGACCCAGAAGAGCACCGAGGGGACGAGGAGAAAGCGTCCCACGCCCCAGCCCTGGTAGGCGAACCCGTCGCCGACGCCGAGCATGCCGGGCAAGAAGGCGATCAGCGCCAGGATCAGCGCCCCCAGCACTCCACCCAGGGCGATCCGGGCGGTGGCGCCGAACTTCAGGAAGGCGCCCCACTCCCAGGCGGCCAGCACGGCCACCACGCCGCAGAACAGCGCCCAGCCGGTACGCGGCAGGTAGAAGATGGCGCCCAGGAAGACGAGCAACAGGATGACCGCGGTGATGACCCGCGTCTTAAGCATGGGACGAAGGCGCGGCGGCCTGGAGTTGTTCGCTGGTGCGGCCGAAGCGGCGCTCGCGGCGGCGATAGGAGGCGATGGCAGCATCCAGGGCGGCCCGGTCGAACTCCGGCCAGAGGATGTCGGTGAAGTGCAGCTCGCTGTAGGCCAGCTGCCAAAGCAGGAAGTTGGAGATGCGCTGCTCGCCGCCGGTGCGGATGAACAGGTCGGGCTCCGGCGCGTAGGCCATGGCCAGGTAGGGCGCCAGATCGTCCTCGCTCCACGTGCCCTGCTTGGCCGGCTCGGCCAGGGCCAAGCGGTTGGCAGCCTGGAGGATGTCCCAGCGGCCGCCGTAGTTGGCGCAGATGGTCAGGGTGAGACGCTCGTTGCCGGCGGTCTGGGTCTCGGCGGCGGCGATCATCTCCTGCAGGGAGGAATCGAAACGGGACAGGTCGCCCACCACCCGCAGGCGCACGCCGTTGGCGTGCAAGCGTTTGACTTCCTGTTGCAGCGCCTTGACGAACAGCTGCATGAGGAAGCTCACCTCCCCTTCGGGGCGGCGCCAGTTCTCGGAACTGAAGGCGAACAGGGTGAGGTAGGCCACGCCCCGTTCCAGGCAGGCCTTGACCATGTCGCGCACGGTCTCGAGACCGCGGGTATGACCGGCGACGCGGGGAAGGAAGCGTTTCTTCGCCCAGCGGCCATTGCCATCCATGATGATGGCAATGTGCCGGGGAACATCGCCCACCGACGGGATACCGCCGGTGGAGCTGACAAACGATGACATAGGTGGAAAGAGCGGGAAGGCCCGGCCTCAGACGGCCAGGAGTTCCTTTTCCTTTTCGACCAGCAGCTTGTCCACGTCGGCCACGAACTTGTCGGTGAGCTTCTGGATGTCGTCCTGGGCGCGGCGCTCGTCGTCCTCGGAGATTTCCTTGGACTTCACACCTTCCTTCAAGCCGTTGTTGGCGTCGCGGCGCAGGTTGCGGATCGCCACCTTGGCGTTCTCGCCCTCGCCCTTGACCACCTTGATCAGCTCGCGGCGGCGCTCTTCGGTCAGGGCGGGCATCGGCACGCGCACCACGTCGCCCTGGGTGGCGGGGTTGAGGCCCAGGTCGGCGTCGCGGATGGCCTTCTCGACCTTGGCGACCATGGGCTTTTCCCAAGGCTGGACGCCGATGGTGCGGGCGTCGAGCAGAGTGACGTTGGCCACCTGGTTGATCGGGGTCGGGGTGCCGTAGTAGTCGACCATCACGTGGTCGAGGATACCGGTGTGGGCACGGCCGGTGCGGACCTTCGCCAGATCGTTTTTCAACGCTTCCAGCGACTTGGTCATCTTCTGCTCGGTGGCTTTTTTCAGTTCAGCGATCATTGCGGGTTCTCCGTCAGCAATAGACCAGGGTGCCTTCGTTCTCACCGAGCACGACGCGCTTCAGGGCGCCGCGCTTGAAGATGGAGAACACGTTGATCGGCAGCTTCTGGTCGCGGCAAAGGGCGAAGGCCGTGGCATCCATCACCGCCAGGTTGCGGGAGATGGCTTCGTCGAAACTGATCTTGTCGAAGCGAGTAGCGGTCGGGTCCTTCTTCGGGTCGGCAGTATAGACGCCGTCCACCTTGGTGGCCTTGAGCACGATCTCGGCCCCGATCTCGGCGCCGCGCAGGGCGGCAGCGGTATCGGTGGTGAAGAAGGGATTGCCGGTACCGGCGGCGAAGATCACCGTGCGGCCCTGCTCCAGGTAACGGATGGCCTTGCCCCGGATGTAGGGCTCGACCACCTGTTCGATGTTCAGCGCCGACTGGACCCGGGAAACGAGTCCGGCGGCACGCATGGCGTCTTGCAACGCCAGGCTGTTCATGACCGTAGCCAGCATGCCCATGTAGTCGGCCTGGGCCCGGTCCATGCCCGTGGCGGCGGGGGCGACACCGCGGAAGATGTTGCCGCCGCCGATCACGATACCGACCTGGACGCCCAGGTCGGTGACCGTCCGAATCTCCTCGACGATCTCGGAGATGGTCTGACGGTTGATCCCATAGGCGTCCCCGCCCATGAGCGCCTCACCGGACAGCTTGAGAAGGATGCGCTTGTAGCGGGGTGCGGACATGGGATCTCCCTAGGACGGTGGTTATTACTTGTTGGCAGCGGCGGCAGCCTGGGCGGCCACTTCGGCGGCGAAGTCGGCGACCTTCTTCTCGATGCCCTCGCCCACCACGTACAGGGTGAAGCCCGGGACGGAAGCGCCCTTGGCCTTGAGCAGCTGCTCGATGGTCTGCTTGCCGTCTTCGGCCTTGACGAACACCTGGCCCAGCAGGGTGACTTCCTTGAGGAACTTCTGCACGGTGCCTTCGGCGATCTTCTCGATCATGGCTTCGGGCTTGCCGGCTTCCTTGGCCTTCTCGATGGCGACGCGGCGCTCGGTCTCGATCAGGTCGGCGGACACGCCGGAGGCATCCAGGGACTTCGGCTTGGAAGCAGCGATGTGCATGGCGATGTCCTTGGCGGTGGCTTCGTCGCCGCCCACCAGGTCCAGCAGCACGCCGATCTTGGCGCCGCCGTGGATGTAGGACACCAGCTTGCCCTGGGCTTCGGTGCGGGTGAAACGGCGGATGCTCATGTTCTCGCCGATCTTGCCAACCAGGGCGGAACGCACGGCCTCGACGGCCTGGCCGTCGATTTCCAGGGCGGACAGGGCAGCCACGTCGGCCGGGTTCTTGGTGGCGACCAGTTCGGCCAGGTTCTTCACCAGAGCCAGGAAGTCGTCGTTCTTGGCCACGAAGTCGGTTTCACAGTTGACTTCGATGATGGAGCCCAGCTTGCCGTCGGCGGAGATATACACGCCGACCACACCTTCGGCGGCCACGCGGGCGGCAGCCTTGGTGGCCTTGTTGCCCAGCTTGACGCGCAGGATTTCCTCGGCCTTGTCCATGTCGCCGGCGGCTTCGGACAGGGCCTTCTTGCATTCCATCATGGGCGCGTCGGTCTTTTCGCGCAGTTCCTTGACCATCGCTGCGGTGATTTCCGCCATCTCTTGCTCCAATCTCTAGATTAAGCGGCGGCCGCCCGAAGGCGGCCGCTGACATTGCACTACCAGCCCGCCCGGCCTTGCATCGCTTGCATGGTCACGGCGGGTAAAAACCGTTCAGCCAGCCTTACTCGGCGGACTCTTCCTGAACTTCGACGAACTCGTCGTCGGAGCCGGCGGCAACGATTTCCTGGAGGGACTGGCTACGGCCTTCCAGGATGGCGTCGGCCACGCCGCGGGCGTACAGGCGGATGGCGCGGGAGGAGTCGTCGTTACCGGGGATGACGTAGTCCACGCCTTCCGGGGAGTGGTTGGTATCGACTACGGCGATCACCGGGATGCCCAGCTTGTTGGCTTCGGTGATGGCGATCTTGTGGTAGCCCACGTCGACCACGAACAGAGCGTCGGGCAGGCCGCCCATTTCCTTGATGCCGCCGATGGACTTTTGCAGCTTTTCCAGCTCGCGCTTCATCAGCAGGGCTTCCTTCTTGCCCATGCGCTCGATGGAACCGTCCTGAACGGCAGCTTCCATGTCCTTCAGACGCTTGATGGACTGCTTGACGGTCTTGAAGTTGGTCAGCATGCCGCCCAGCCAGCGCTGGTCGACGTAGGGAACGCCAGCGCGGGAAGCTTCCTCGGCGATGATCTCGCGAGCCTGGCGCTTGGTGCTGACGAAGAGGATGTTGCCGCGGTTGGACGCGAGCTTCTTCACGAACGCCATCGCCTCGTTGTACTTAACGAGGGTCTTTTCCAGGTTGACGATGTGAATCTTGTTGCGAGCACCGAAGATGTACTGGGACATCTTCGGGTTCCAAAAACGGGTCTGGTGGCCGAAGTGAACACCGGCCTCGAGCATTTGACGCATGGTCGCCATGAAAGGACTCCTAAGGGTTTGAACCGCCATCCGCCATTGTCGATCCGCGCTTGGCGCGGACACCCCATATATGAGCGGATGTGTGGAATGCCCCGGCAGCCAAGGCTGCACGGGAAGAAAAGGCCGCAAAACCGGGAAAAGTAGGGAAACTATCCCCGCCCCCGGCGGCCTTATGCTTGCTCCGTCCCGGCGGGGCCGGAACGAAAAGCCGCAAGAGTATAGCACCCATCTGACCGGCGCTTCAATTGTGCAGCGGCTTTTTGCCGCTTCGCCCCGGCCGCCGGGACCACGCCGATGGGGCCGACACCCCGTTGCTGCGGCGCGCAAAATTGCCTAAGCCCGGGCCTTGGCCTTATCCTTTTTGCCTTTGCCGGCGTGCGCAACGCCCGGCCTTTCCCTCGGAAGAGCCCTAGAAAAATGAGCATCACCATCAAATCCCCCGCAGATATCGAACACATGCGCACCGCCTGCCGCCTGGCGGCCGAGGTGCTCGACCACGTCACCCCCCACGTCAAGGCCGGCGTGACCACCGCCGAGCTGGACCGACTGTGCCACGACTACATGGTGAACGTGCAGGGCTGCGTCCCCGCCCCCCTCAACTACACCCCGCCGGGCTACACCCCCTATCCCAAGTCGATCTGCACCTCGATCAACCACCAGGTCTGCCACGGCATTCCGTCGGACAAGGTTCTCAAGAACGGCGACATCGTCAATCTCGACATCACCGTGATCAAGGACGGCTGGCACGGCGACACCAGCCGCATGTTCATCGTCGGCGAAGGGTCGATCCAGGCCCGGCGCCTGTGCGAAGTCACCTTCGAGTGCATGTGGCTGGGCATCGCCCAGGTCAAGCCCGGCGCCCACCTGGGCGACATCGGCGCCGTCATCCAGAAGCACGCCGAAGGCAACGGCTTCTCGGTGGTGCGCGAATTCTGCGGCCACGGCATCGGCCAGAAATTCCACGAAGAGCCCCAGGTGCTGCACTACGGCCGCGCCGGTACCGGCCCCGAACTCAAGCCGGGCATGATCTTCACCATCGAGCCGATGATCAACGCCGGCAAGGCCGCCATCAAGGAGATGCCGGACGGCTGGACCATCGTCACCAAGGACCGCAGCCTGTCCGCCCAGTGGGAACACACCGTGGTGGTGACCGAGACCGGCGTCGAGGTGCTGACCGTCTCGGCGGGCAGCCGCCCCAAGCCTGCCCTGGTGGCCGGCGCCCCCATCCTGCCCTGACTGCCCTGACCCCGTAACGACCTCCCCGAACCCAACCGCCCACCGGCGTCCGCCATGGCCCCCCTGCACCTGCCCACCGACCTGATCCCCCGCTACCGCAACCGCCTCAAGACCGAGCAGGACGCCCTGCGCGACGCCTACCTGGCCGACGCCGACACCCGGGCCCTGCTCGACGGCCGGGCCAAGGTGGTGGACGGCGCCCTGGCCGACCTGTGGCGCGAGCTGGAGCTACCGCCGACCTTCGCCCTGGCGGCGGTGGGGGGCTACGGGCGGGGCGAACTGTTCCCCGCCTCGGACATCGACCTGCTGATTCTCCTGCCCGGCGCCCCGGGCATCGGCGAGGAAGCCCGCCTGTCCCAGCTGGTCAGCCTGTTCTGGGACATCGGCCTGGAAATCGGCCACAGCGTGCGCACCGTGGACGAGTGCCTGTCCGAAGCCGACGGCGACATCACGGTGCAGACGGCCCTGATCGAAGCCCGCCTGCTCGCCGGCGACGCTACCCTCTTCCGCACCTTCCAGGCCGGCCTGCACGGCCGCCTGGACGCCAAGGCCTTCTTCAAGGCCAAGAAGCTGGAGCAGGAAGAGCGGCACATGCGCTACAACGAGACGCCCTACAGCCTGGAGCCGAACTGTAAGGAAAGCCCCGGGGGCCTGCGCGACCTCCAGGTCATCCTGTGGATCGCCCGGGCCGCCGGCATCGGCGCCAGCTGGGCCGAGCTGACCGCCGCCGGGCTGCTCACCGCCGAGGAGGAGCAGCTCATCAACAGCGTCGAGCGCTTTCTCGACGACGTGCGCATCCGCCTGCACCTGCACACCCGGCGCCGCGAGGACCGGCTGCTGTTCGACCACCAGACCGCGGTGGCCAAGATGTTCGGCTTCGAGCCCACCGCCACCCGGCGCGAGAGCGAACTCCTGATGCAGCAGTACTACCGCTCGGCCAAGGCGGCGCTGCAACTCAACACCATCCTGCTGCAAAACCTGGGGGCGCGCCTCTTCCCGCCCCCGGCGGGCACCACCCGGCCGCTCAACGAACGCTTCCAGGCCGCCCACGATCTGCTCGAAATGCGCGCCGACGACCTGTTCGAGCGCCAGCCCTCGGCCATCCTCGAAGCCTTCCTGATGCTCCAGCGTCACCCGGAGCTGCGGGGCATGACCGCCCGCACCCTGCGGGCCCTGTACCGGGCCCGCTTCCGCATCGACGACGCCTTCCGCGCCGATCCTGCCAACCGGGCCCTGTTCCTCGAACTGTTCAAGAGCCCCCAGGGCATCGTGCACGAATTCCGGCGCATGAACGCCTACGGCATCCTGGGCCGCTACCTGCCCAATTTCGGCGCCATCGTCGGCCAGATGCAGCACGACCTGTTCCACGTCTACACGGTGGATCAGCACATCCTCCAGGTGCTGCGCAATCTGCGCCGCTTCGCCGTGGAGGAATTCGCCCACGAATACCCCCTCTGCTCCCGCCTCATCAACGGCTTCGAGCGCCCCTGGGTGCTCTACATCGCCGCCCTCTTCCACGACATCGCCAAGGGTCGCGGCGGCGACCACTCCGAGCTGGGCACAGCGGACGCCCGGGCCTTCTGCGAAAGCCACGGCCTGGCCCCGGAAGACACCGAAATGGTGGTCTGGCTGGTGCGCCACCACCTGACCATGAGCCAGGTGGCGCAAAAGCAGGACATCTCCGATCCGGACGTGGTCAAGCACTTCGCCCAGGTGGTGGGGGACGAGCGCCACCTGGTGGCCCTCTACCTGCTCACCGTGGCCGACATCCGCGGCACCAGCCCCAAGGTGTGGAACGCCTGGAAAGGCCAGTTGCTCGAAGAGCTGTACTCGGCCACCCGCAACGTCCTGGGCCGGGGCGGCGCCCCCGAGCCCCACGGCGTGATCCAGGAGCGCCAGCAGGAGGCCCTGCGCCTGCTGCGTTACTTCGCCCTGTCCGATACGGTGCACGAGGGACTGTGGAAGCAGCTCGACACGGTCTATTTCCTGCGCCACAGCGCCGAAGAGATCGCCTGGCACACCCGCAACCTGCACTACCGCATCAACACCCCGACCCCCATCGTCAAGGCCCGCCCCAACCGCAACGAAGAAGGCTTGCAGGTGATGGTCTACGCTCCGGACCAACCCGACCTGTTCACCCGCATCTGCGGCTTCTTCGGCCGGGAAGGCTTCTCCATCGTCGATGCCAAGGTGCACACCACCCGCCACGGCTACGCCCTGGACAGCTTCGTGCTGCTCGACGTCTCGGGCCGGGACGACTACCGCCAGTTGGTCAGCTACCTGGAGCACGAGCTGGCCCAGCGCCTGTCCCACCCTTGCACCCCGGAACCGCCCCCCACCGGCCGGCTGTCGCGGCAGGTCAAGCACTTCCCGATCACTCCGGAAGTGAGCATCCATCCCGACGAAAAGGGCACCCAGTTCGTCCTCTCCCTGGTGGCGGCGGACCGGCCCGGCCTGCTCTACAAGATCGCCACCACCCTCACCCGCCACGGCGCCTACCTGCACACCGCCAAGATCGCCACCCTGGGGGACCGGGTCGAGGACGTCTTTCTCCTCTCCGGCGGCGACCTGGCCTCCAGCGCCGGCCGGGTCAAGCTGGAAAGCGAATTGCTGGACGAGCTCCAGGTCTGACCCCGGCCAAACCCCGCGCCAGTGCTCGATCTCCGGGATGCTCTTCCGGAAAGCAAGCACTGGCGCGGCGTTCCCCGGTCGCCCCGCTGAAAGCCAATACTGGCGCGGGGTTTGGTTTTCTCGCCCCCCTCACCCTCCTAATCCCTCTCGCCCACCTCGCGGCGAACCCACCTGCCCGGCCCCGGCGGTAGCGTCCTGGCATTGACTCGCGGATGAGAATCACTATCATCCATGCCGATCAATGACCAACGACTGCCGCCATGCCCACTCCCTGCCTGAGCGCCATCCCCCGCGACATCGCCTGCGTCGCCGACTATGAGCGCTACGCCCGCCACAGTCTCGACGACAACGCCTGGGCCTACCTGGCCAGCGGCGCCGGGGACGAGCTGACCTACCGGCGCAACCGGGACGCCTTCGACGCCCTGCGCTTGCAAGGCCGCGTCCTCGGCGACGTGGGCGGCGGCCACACCCGGCTGGAACTGTTCGGTCAGGCCCTGGCCCACCCCATCCTGCTCGCCCCGGTGGCCTACCAGCGCCTCTTCCACGACGCCGGCGAACTGGCCGCAGCCCAGGCCGCCGAAGCCCTGGAGGCGGCCATGGTGGTCAGCACCCTGGCCAGCGTCCCCCTGGAAGACATCGCTGCCGCCACCCGGGCGCCCCTGTGGTTCCAGCTCTACATCCAGCCCGACCGGGGCTACACCCGGCACCTGGTGGCCCGGGCTGAGGCCGCCGGCTACCGGGCCCTGGTAGTGACCGTGGACGCCCCCATCAACGGCCTGCGCAACGCCGAACAGCGCGCCGGCTTCCACCTGCCCCCCGGGGTGGAGGCCGCCAACCTGCGCGACATGGCCCCGCCGCCCAATCCCCTGGCCCATCTGCGCCCCGGCCAGAGCCCCCTCTTCGACGGCCTCCTCGCCACCGCCCCCACCTGGGCGGACATCGAGGCCCTGCGCGGCCTGACCCGGCTGCCCCTGATCCTCAAGGGCGTCCTTTCCCCCGCCGACGCCCGCCAAGCCCTGGCCCTGGGGGTGGACGGCCTGGTGGTGTCCAATCACGGCGGCCGCACCCTGGACACCCTGCCGGCGGCCATCGAGGCCCTGCCGGCGGTGGCCGACGCGGTGGGCGGCGATATTCCCCTGCTGCTCGACGGCGGCATCCGCCGCGGCACCGACATCCTCAAGGCCCTGGCCCTGGGCGCCCGGGCGGTGCTGGTGGGCCGCCCCTGGGTCTACGGCCTGGCCGCCGCCGGCCCCCTGGGCGCCGCCCACGCCATCAAGGTGCTGCGTGAGGAGCTGGAAGTGGCCATGGCCCTGACCGGTTGCGCCACCCTGGCCGACATCGGCCCGGCAACGCTGTGGCGCTAAAACCCGCCCCCCCACGGCCGGCGGCACCCCAGGCGCTGACCGCTCCCGGCATGGCGAACGCCGCACCCGATCCTGCCCCATGACCTGCGGGCCTCGTTGCCGCGTATCTGCGTGCCGCGCGTCACAGCGGTCGCCAACCCAGGCCGCCAACCCACCGTCGTCACAGGCCGTCGTCATTTACGCAACACAACATGCTGCCGTCGCGCTGACGAATGTAACAAAATCTTGACTTTTGCAAATGAGATTTCTTATCATTTCGTAAATTAAGCGGTACGGCAACGCACCGCGACAAGCGCCAACAGCAAGCCACCCCTCCAGCCATAGCGGACCACCGACGTTCCGCACCGGGACCGCGATGCCCGGGGGAATTGGAAGGGAAGCCAGCCAGCAACTGACTTCTCTCTCCGGAGTTCCCCTTACATGGCTCACATCGAAAGCCGCAAGCACCCGCTCGACCGTCACCCGCGTCTCAACGGCACCGCCGCCCTGACCGCCACCGCCCTGGCGATTTCCGTCCCGGGCGCGGCTCTGGCCCAATCCGCCGGCGAGGCCGTGCTGCCCAACGTGAACGTGACCGCTTCGGTTCCCGATGCCAGCTACAAGGCCGACACCGCGGCCTCCACCAAGTACACCGCGCCGCTGCTCGACACCCCCAAGACCGTCACGGTCATCACCAAGGAAGTGTTGCAGCAGACCAACGCCACCACCCTGCAAGAAGCCCTGCGCACCGTGCCCGGCATCACCTTCGGCATGGGCGAAGGCGGCAACCCGGTGGGCGACCGGCCCTTCATCCGCGGCTTCGACTCCCAGGCCAACACCTTCATCGACGGCCTGCGCGACCCCAGTTCCCAGTCCCGCAACATGTTCGCCGTCGAGCAGATCGACGTGGTCAAGGGCGCCGACTCCGCCTACAGCGGCAGCGGCGCCGTGGGCGGCAGCATCAACATGACGACCAAGAACGCCCGTCTCGGCAACTTCAACGAAGTGACCGCCGGCATCGGCACCGACGCCTACCTGCGCGGCACCGCCGACCTGAACCGCCAGATCGCCGACACCGCCGCCGTGCGCCTCACCCTGCTCAAGGAAAAGGGCGACGTGCCAGGCCGCAAGGACGTGGATTACGACCACCTGGGCGCCAATCTGTCCGCCGCCTTCGGCCTGGGCACCGCCACCCGCGTCACCGCCGGTCTCTACCACTACGAGACCGACGACATGCCGGACTACGGCATTCCCTACAACAACCCCTACACCGCCGCCAACCAGCTCCAGTACAACGGCGACGGTGGCCCGCTGAACGTCAACCGCAACAACTTCTACGGCCTCAAGGGCCGGGATTTCCGCAAGACCAACGTGGACAGCGGCACCCTGAAGATCGAGCACGATCTCAACGACAAGTGGACCCTGCGCAACGGCACGCGCTACACCAAGTCGCTCAACGACTACGTGGCCACCAACCCGGGCGACAGCCGGGGCCTCAACCTCACCCCGGGCAACATCGTCCTGAGCAACATCGGCGGCGTTGCCGGCAACACCACCATCCCCGCCGGCTACCTGTGGCGCAGCCAGAAGAGCCGCCATTCCGAGACCGAAGCCTGGGTCAACGACACCCAACTGAGCGGTGAATTCTCCACCGGCGGCGTCAAGCACAACGTCACCCTGGGCCTGGAATTCACCCACATCGAAACCGACAGCCGCGGCTACAACGTGGTCGGCAACTCCCTGGCCAACATCGCCAATCCCAACCCGAACGATCCCTGGACCGGCACGGTCGGCCGCGCCACCTCCGGCGCGAAGACCACCACCAACACCAGCGGCATCTACGCCTTCGACACCCTGACGCTGAACAAGCACTGGCTGCTCAACCTGGGCCTGCGCCACGACACCTTCCGTTCCTACGTGAACAACTACACCACCAACGGCACCGCGCCGACGGTGAACATGGGCACCAGCAGCAGCTTCACCAGCTACCAGACCGGCCTGGTGTTCAAGCCCGTCGATTACGGCAGCATCTACCTGAGCTACGCCACCGCCGCCAACCCCTCGGGCATGAGCGCCGGCGACGGCGCCGACAACCTGTCCAACACCAGCGCCGCCAACCTGTCGATCAAGGACCTGGAGCCGGAAAAGGTGCGCAGCCTCGAACTGGGCACCAAGTGGAACCTGCTCAACAACAAGCTGGCGCTGACCGCCGCCGTGTTCTCGCTGGAAAAGACCAACGCCAAGGTCCAGCTGGACGCCAACACCTACTCCACGGTAGGCAAGCAGAAGACCGACGGCTTCGAGTTGGGCTTTGCCGGTGCCATCACCGACAAGTGGCAGGTCTTCGGCGGCTACACCCACATGAAGAGCGAACTGGTGGAAGTGGGCCCCTACGCCAGCAACCAGGCCACCAAGGGCAACCAGTTCCCCAATACCCCGGAAGACAGCTTCAGCCTGTGGAGCACCTACAAGCTGATGCCCAAGCTGACCCTGGGCGGGGGCGCTTATTACATGTCCAAGGTGTACGGCAACACCGCCAACACCAAGTGGGTGCCCAGCTACTGGCGCTTCGACGGCGTGGCCACCTACGACATCGACAAGACCTTCAGCGTGCGCCTGAACGTGAACAACATCTTCGACAAGACCTACTACGACAAGGCCTACGCGACCCACATGGTGAGCGTGGCCCCGGGCCGGCAAGCCATGCTGACGGGCATCATCAAGTTCTAAGCGCGGCGCGCCACGCCCCCGCCCCGGCCGGCCACGGCCTGGGCGGGGCTTCTGCGTTTTTGCGGGACGCCCGGCCCGCCCATCACACCACCACGAGGCAAGGGAAACACCATCATGATGCTGCACGTACCGGAAGTTCTCAGCCGCGAACAGGTGGCCGAATGCCGCCAGATCCTCGCCGCGGCCGAGTGGATCGACGGCAAGGCCACTACCGGCGTCCAGTCGGCCCAGGCCAAGCGCAACCTGCAACTGCCCGAGGGTTCCCCCGCCCTGGCCCGCCTGCGCGAGATCGTCACCGGCGCCCTGATGGCCAATCCCTTGTTCTTCTCCGCCGCCCTGCCCCAGCGCATCCTGCCGCCCTACTTCAACCGCTACGAAGGCGGCGGCCATTTCGGCAACCACGTGGACAACGCCATCCGCTACGCCCACGGCAGCGCCCTGGGCCTGCGCACCGACGTTTCCACCACCCTCTTCTTTTCCGACCCGGACGAGTACGAGGGCGGCGAGCTGATCGTCGAGGACACCTATGGCAGCCACGTGGCCCGGCTGCCCGCCGGCGACGCCATCGTCTATCCCTCCACCAGTCTGCACCGGGTCGAGCCGGTGACCCGGGGCGCCCGGGTCTGCTCCTTTTTGTGGACCCAGAGCATGGTCCGGGACGATTGGCGCCGCACCATGCTGTTCGACCTGGACGTGACCATCCAGAAGCTGCGCCAGCAGGTGGGCGACAACCCCGAGGTGATCGCCCTGACCAGCCACTACCACAACCTGCTGCGCCAATGGGCCGAACTGTGAACGCCGCCGTGCCCGCAGCCTCGTCCGGCAACGACTTCGCCCAGCGCCAGCGCAACGCCGGCTGGCTGAAGACCCTGCACCGCTGGCACTGGATCAGTTCGGCCATCTGCCTGCTCGGCATGTTGCTGTTCAGCGTCACCGGCATCACCCTCAACCACGCCGCCGACATTCCCGCCCATCCCCGGGTGACCCGCCACGCCGACCGCCTGCCTGCCCCCCTGCGCGCCAGCCTGGCCCCGGAGGGCGCGTCCACGGAGGCCGCCAACGCCCCCCTGCCCGCCCCGCTCGTGGACTGGCTCCACACCACCCTGGGGGTAAACGCCAGCGGCCGGGACGCGGAATGGTCGCCGGAAGAGGTCTACCTGGCCCTGCCCCGCCCCGGCGGCGACGCCTGGCTGCGCATCGACCGGGACAGCGGCGCGGTGGAGTACGAGCGCACCGACCGGGGCTGGATCGCCTACCTCAACGACCTGCACAAGGGCCGCAACACTGGCACCGCCTGGCGCTGGTTCATCGACGTCTTCGCCGCCGCCTGCCTGCTGTTCTCCCTCACCGGCCTGCTCATCCTCAAATACCACGCCGGCAACCGCCCCGCCACCTGGCCCATGGTCGGCCTGGGGCTGGTGGTCCCGGCCCTGCTCGCCCTCCTCTTCATTCACTGACCCCCCCACCTCAACGAGCCCTCCATGCGTCATCCCCTGCCCCTTGCCGCACTGCTCCTCGCCACCGCCAGCGCCGCCCACACTGCCGCGGCCGCCGACCTGACGGTGGAAATCGAGATTCCCGCCCTCAACGTGGCCGAGTACCACCGCCCCTACGTGGCCCTGTGGATCGAGCGCCCCGACCAGTCCGTGGCCGCCAACCTGGCGGTCTGGTACGACCTGAAGAAGCCCAACAAGGAAGGCACCAAGTGGCTCCAGGACCTGCGCCAGTGGTGGCGGCGCAGCGGCCGCGAGCAGGAGATGCCGATGGATGCGGTGACCAGCGCCACCCGGGCGGTGGGCAAGCACAAGCTGACCTTCGCCGACGGTGCCAAGCCCCTGGGCCGCCTCCCCGCCGGCGACTACCGCCTGGCCGTGGAAGCCGCCCGGGAAGTGGGCGGCCGCGAGGTGGTGTACCTGCCCTTCCAGTGGCCGCCGCAAAAGCCGCAACAGCTGAAGGCTCAGGGCAAGACCGAGCTGGGCGGCGTGGTGGTGGACTTGAAGCCCTGAGGTGCACGCCGTCCCTGAGTCGCCCGCAACCGACCACAACCGATCCGCAAGCCACCCAAAATCCGGCCCAAATCCGCCCGCCATCCGGCCGCCATCTGCGTGCACACGTGCCGGTGGCGCCGAAGGATGGGGCCGGCCAATACATTAATAAAATTCAAGTATTCGCCTGGCGGAAAAAACAAGGTCCGCGCCAGTTCTTGAGTTTCACCAAGCGCACCGTGGAAAACATGAAGGAAATTAATAAATCGACGGCAATTGTGGCGGCAGGCCGCACCACCTGACCCGGTTGCCGCTGATTCCACCGATTCCGCCATCCGCTTTCCCGCCCCTTCGAAGCCACATCCAAGCCGCACCCGATCCGCTTCCGTCGCCCTTTCGCCTCTCTCGCCGCCTTTTCCACTTCCCAAGGAGTCCGCGATGCCCCGTACCCTTCCCCTCGCCGCCCTGGCCCTGGGCCTCACCCTGGCCTGGACCATCCCCAGCGCCCAGGCCCACAACGTCTGGCTGCAACCCTCCTCCACCGTCCTCTCCAAGGCCCAGTGGATCACCGTGGACGCCGCCGTCTCCAACGACCTGTTCTTCTTCAACCACATGCCCCTGGCCCTGGACAACCTGACGGTGTCCGCCCCCAATGGCGACAAGGTGGCGGTGGACAACCTCTCCCGTGGCAAGCTGCGCAGCGTCTTCGACGTGAACCTGGCCCAGCCCGGCACCTACCGGCTGGCCGTGGTCAACCACGGCGTCATGGGCAACTACAAGCTCAACGGCGAAGCCAAGCGCTTCCGCGGCGGCATCGACAGCTACGCCAAGGACATCCCTGCCGGCGCCACCGAACTGCGCCTCGGGGAGCAGGTCGGCCGCATCGAGACCTTCGTCACCGTCGGCAAGCCCAGCCCCCTCAAGCCCAGCGGCGTCGGCCTGGAAATGGTGCCGGTGGCCCCCAGCCACCCCAACGACCTGGTGGCCGGCGAAGCCGCCAGCTTCCGCTTCCTGGTGGACGGCAAGCCCGCCGCCGGCATCGAGGTGGCCCTGGTACGCGGCCAGACCCGCTACCGCAACCAGGTCGGCGAAGTCCGCCTGACCACCGACGCCGACGGCAAGATCGCCTTCACCTGGCCCGAGGCCGGCATGTACTGGCTGGAAGCCGAGGTCAAGGACAAGCGCACCACGGTCAAGGACGCCGCCGAACGGCGCCTGACCTACGCTGTCACCCTGGAAGTGCTGCCCCAGTAACCCGCCCCTCCCGCCTGCGACCGTCCGGCCCCTTCCCCGCCGGCCGGTCGCAGGCGGCGCCGCATAACGCCACTCACCAATCCCACGATGCCGATTCTCCCCGACGCCTCCCGGCTTGCCGGGGCGGCGGCCGTGGTGCTGGCCTACGCCGGCCTGTGCTCTGCCGTCTTCCTGGGCCAGCGCAACAAGCGGCGGCGCGCCGCCCAGGCCGCCGCCACCCTGCCCCCCGACGCCCCCCGGAATTCCGGTGAGGTGCTGCTGGCCTACGCCAGCCAGACCGGCTTCGCCGAGGAGCTGGCCGAGCGCAGCGCCGCCGCCCTGCGCGCCGCCGGCCAGCCCGCCCGCCCCGTAGCCCTAGGCGACCTGTCCCTGGAACGGCTGGCCAGGAACGACACCGGCCGCCCGGTGCTGTTTCTGGCCAGCACCTGCGGCGAGGGCGACGCCCCGGACAACGCCGCCGCCTTCGTCCGCCGCCTGCTCGACGCCACCGCCGCCCAGCCGGCATTGCTGACCCACTTGCGCTACGGCCTGCTCGCCCTGGGGGACCGGGAATACCGCCACTTCTGCGGCTTCGGCCGGCGCCTCGACGGCTGGCTGCAAGCCGCCGGCGCCACGCCCCTGTTCGAGCGCATCGAGGCCGACAACGGCGACGCCGCCGCCCTGGAACGCTGGCAGCACGCCCTGGCCCACCTGGCCGGCGGCGACGATGCCGCCCCCCTGGCCTGGCAGGCCCCCGAGTACGCGCCCTGGCGCCTGTGCGTACGCCGCCACCTCAATCCGGGCAGCCGGGGCGGGCCGGTCTTCCACCTGGAACTTGCCCCTCCGCCGGGCCCGGCGGGGGACGGGGCACCCGAGTGCTCGTTGGAGTCAGGAGAATCAGGAGAGTCAGGGGAATCGTGGCAATCCGGCGACCTGCTCCAGGTCGCGCCCCCCGGCCCGGACGGCCGCCTGCTGGCGCCCCGGGAATATTCGATCGCCTCGATTCCCGCCGATGGGCGGGTGCATCTGCTGGTGCGCCAGCAGCGCGGCCCCGACGGCCGCCTGGGCGCCGCCTCCGGCTGGCTGAGCGAAGGCGTGCCCCTGGGCGGCACGGTGATGGCCCGGCTGCGTCCCCACCGCAATTTCCGCCTGGGCGACAACGCCCGGCGCCCCCTCATCCTGATCGGCAACGGCACCGGCCTGGCCGGCCTGCGCGGCCACCTGCGCGCCCGGGCCGCCGCCACGGGGCCCCACGCGGAACCGGCCCCGCCCACCTGGCTGATCTTCGGCGAACGCAACGCCGCCATCGACTACCACTACCGGGACGAAATCGATGCCTGGCGGCGTTGCGGGCTGTTGCAGCGCCTGGACCTGGCCTTCTCCCGGGACCAGGCCGAGCCGGTCTACGTCCAGCACCTTCTGCGCGAAGCCGGCGCCCAGGTGCGGGACTGGCTGGCCCGGGACGCGGCCATCTACATCTGCGGCAACGCCGTGGGAATGGCCGAGGCGGTGCACCGCACCCTGATCGAGCTGATCGGCGAGGCGGCCCTGGACGAACTGACCGTTGCAGGGCGCTACCGGCGGGACGTGTACTGAGCCCTCTGCTCCGTTGCCACCAAGCAAAACGCCCATCCGATGGATGGGCGTTTTGCTTGGCTGAGAGACGCCGCGCGGGTCAGTGCACCGCCGGACCTTCGCCGAACAGCTTGAACACCAGGCTCTGGGCCATGTCGGCGCCGAAGCGCTTGGCGAAACGTTCGGCCAGGTTCTCCTTGACCGAGAAATCCACCAGCTTGTCCGCCTTGATCACGTCGCGGGCCACGCTGTCCACCGTGCCGTAATCGTCCACCAGACCCAGCTTGACGCCCTGGGAGCCGGTCCAGACCAGGCCGGAGAAGATTTCCGGAGTTTCCTTGAGGCGGTTGCCGCGGCCCTTGCGTACGGCCTCGATGAACTGGCGGTGGATCTCTTCGAGCATGGCCTTGGCGTAGGCCTTCTGCTGGGGCTCCTGGGGCGAGAACGGGTCGAGGAAGCCCTTGTTCTCGCCGGCGGTAAGCAGGCGCCGCTCCACGCCCAGCTTGTCCATGGTGCCGGTGAAGCCGAAGCCGTCCATCAGCACACCGATGGAGCCCACCAGGCTGGCCTTGTTGGCATAGATCTTGTCCGCCGCGGAGGCCACGTAGTAGCCGCCGGAGGCGCACAGATCCTCGACCACCGCGTACAGCGGGGTGTCCGGGTATTTGGTGCGCAGCCGCTTGATCTCGTCGTAGATGATGCCGGACTGGACCGGGCTGCCGCCGGGGCTGTTGATGCGCAGGATCACGCCGGCGGTGCCCTTGTCCTCGAAGGCGGACTGGAGCGCGGCGTTGATCTTCTCGGCGCTGGCGGCGCCGGTGGCGTCGATGGTGCCGTGCACGTAGACCACCGCCGTATGCTTGCCGTCCGGCAGCTTGTCGCCCCCGCCCAGGCCCAGGGCGATGAACAGGAAGACGGCCAGGTAGCCGAAGGCGAGCAGCTTGAAGAAGATGCCCCAGCGGCGCCGGGCGCGCTGCTCGTTCAGGGAGGCGCTCGCCAGCTTTTCGAGCAGCTTGCGCTCCCATTGAGGGTCGGGATTGCCGGAACTGCCGCTCGGTTGGAAATCGGGTTGGGGGTAGTCAGCCATGGAAACTCATTGGTCTAGGAATAGATACAGGTACGGCGGGTGCGACTTTAACGCACAAACATGCAGCCGGCATTACAGGCTGGAAACCTGGGGGATAACCTGGGCAGTAGTACTGGGGGAAGGCTCATGGAACACGCGGCCATCCCGCTCCATTACCGGTACGGGCACCAGCCCCCGCCCGTTGCAGCGCCCGCCCAGGCAGCGCCCCGACTGGGGGTCGTAAAGCGCACCGTGCACTGCACAAATCAAGTATAGCCTTGAATGATCGAAGAATTCCCCCTCTTGCCAGTCCAGTTCCACCGGAACGTGGGCGCAGCGGTTGAGGAATCCATAAACCTTGCCGTCGAAGCGGACGACGAAGGCCGGCTCGGCCACGCCGTAGCGCTGCACCGTGAAGCGCACGCCCTTGCCACCATCCACCAGGCTGGCGGAATCGCAGATGTAGCCGGCGTCCTCCGCGGCGTCCATCAGCCGTGACGGCGCAGCCAGGCGCCCAGTTCGTCCACGCCGTCCACCACCGCCAGGGGCGCCAGGGCCTGCAATTCTTCCGGCACGTGGGCGCCGTAGGTGACGCCGATGGCGCCGGTGCCGGCGTTGACGGCCATCTGCAGGTCGTGGGTGGTGTCGCCGATCATCAGGGTGCGCTCCGCCGAGGCGGCGAATTCATCCATCAGCTCCAGCAGCATCTGGGGATGGGGCTTGGAATGGCATTCGTCGGCGCAGCGGGTGGCGTGGAACAGGCCGCCCAGGCCGCTCACCTTGAGGGCCCGGTCCAGGCCCAGGCGGCTCTTGCCGGTGGCCACGGCCAGAGCGTAGCCCGCTTCGCGCAGCTCCATCATCAACTCGGGCACGCCCTGGAACAGGGTCAGCTCCTGGTCCCGGGACAGGTAGTGGTGGCGGTAGCGCTCCACCATCTCCGGGTAGCGGTCCCGGGGCAGGTCCGGCACGGCGTGGTGCAGGGCGTCGGCCAGGCCTAGGCCGATCACGTAGCGGGCCTGCCGGTCGGAGGGCACGGTCAGCCCCAGGTCGCGGCTGGCGTCCTGGATGGCGGTGACGATGGCCGCCGCCGAATCCATCAGGGTGCCGTCCCAGTCGAAAACGATCAGATCAAATTGCTTCGCCATAATCTTGTTGCTCCCGGGCCGACAGGCGGCCGAGGTAGGCGTGGAGGTCGTCGGGCAGCGGCGCCTCGAGGCTGATCCGCTCCCCGGTGAGGGGATGGGGGAAGGTAAGCCGCCAGGCGTGGAGGAACATGCGCTTCAGCCCCTCCTTGGCCAGGGCCTTGTTCAGGGCGAAATCGCCGTACTTCTCGTCCCCCAGGATGGGATGGCCCAAGTGGTCGAGGTGCACCCGGATCTGGTGGGTGCGCCCGGTCTTGATCTGGGCCTCCACCAGGGAGGCGCTCTGCCAGCGGGCCACCAGACGGAAGATGCTGTGGGAAGCCTTGCCGTCCTCGTGCACCGAGACGCGCCGCTCCCCTTCTTCGGTCAGATACTTGTGCAGGGCCGCCTGGACGTGGGTCACCGGCTTTTCGATGCGCCCCTTGGCCAGGGCCAGGTAGCGCTTGTCGGCCCGGTGGTGGCGGAACAGGTCGTGCAGGGCGGTCAGGGCCGAGCGCTTCTTGCCGATCAGCAGCAGCCCCGAGGTTTCCCGGTCGAGGCGGTGGGCCAGTTCGAGGAAGCGGGCCTGGGGGCGCTGGCGGCGCAGGGCCTCGATGACCCCGAAGGAAAGGCCGCTGCCGCCGTGCACCGCGATCCCGGCCGGCTTGTTGATGGCCAGGAAGGCGTCGTCCTCATAGACCACCGGCAGGTCGGCGCGCAGCATACCGGCCTCGGCGGTGGCGGTGGCCGGCGGCTTTTCCGCCAGGCGGATGGGGGGGATGCGCACCGTGTCGCCAGCCTGGAGCCGGTAGGCGGCATCGACCCGGCCGCTGTTCACCCGCACCTCGCCGCTGCGCAGGATGCGGTAGACGTGGCTTTTCGGCACCCCCTTGCACACCCGTACCAGGTAGTTGTCCAGGCGCTGCCCCGCATCGTCGTTGTCGATAACGACGCGGTTCACCGCGCTTTTTTGAATCTCGGGCATTTTTGGATATATACTTCCTGCGATTTACGTCCCGGCCTGAAAGGGGCGCTGCGCTGTAAGACCGAACGGACCCGTTCCAACGCATCGGAATACACCCGTGGCCAGCCACAGACGCCTCGCTTGCGCGAACCTGCGCAAGATCGGACCAACGCGAATCGTACGGTTAATGTCGCTCACCAAAAAGCAGCGATGGTACTGGATTTGCGCGCCTCAAGCATTACAGCCTGCAACGCACGTTCAGCCGCCCATGCAGAACAGTAGCGGTTTCCCCGGCACGCCCCACAACGGCGCCTCTGGCTGAAACCCGGTAAAACACCTACCGACCCATCAACGCTACCCAAAACCCCCAGCGATTTTCAGGATATTAGTTGCTCTCACGGCCCTTCATGCACAACAGGAAACCGCACAACTAATCGCCTCGCTGCCCTGCAGTGGGAGGCTGTCCGTGCCGGCGCGCGGGAGCCCACAATGAAGCGAATGCTTTTCAATGCGACACAGGCCGAGGAACTCCGTGTCGCGATCGTCGATGGTCAGAAGCTGATCGACCTCGACATCGAATCGGCCGCGAAGGAACAACGCAAGAGCAACATCTACAAGGGGGTCATCACCCGGATCGAACCGTCGCTGGAAGCGGCGTTCGTCGATTACGGCGCCGACCGCCACGGCTTCCTGCCGTTCAAGGAGGTCTCCCGCGCCTATTTCCAGGCCGGCGTCGAGGTCAGCAAGGCCCGCATCCAGGACGCCCTGCGCGAAGGCCAGGAGTTGATCGTTCAGGTCGACAAGGATGAGCGCGGCAACAAGGGCGCCGCCCTGACCACCTACGTCAGCCTGGCCGGCCGCTATCTGGTCCTGATGCCCAACAACCCCCGTGGCGGCGGCGTTTCCCGCCGGGTCGAGGGTGACGAACGCGCCGAGCTGCGCGAGATAATGGACCAGATCGAAGTCCCCGGCGGCATGAGCCTGATTGCCCGCACCGCCGCCATCGGCCGCAGCGCCGAAGAGCTGCAGTGGGACCTGAACTACCTGCTGCAACTGTGGACCGCCATCGAAGGCGTCTCCTCCGAACAGAAGGGCCCGCTGCTGATCTATCAGGAAGGCAGCCTGGTCATCCGCGCCATCCGCGACTACTTCCAGCCGGACATCGGCGAGATCCTCATCGACACCGACGAGATCTTCGAGCAGGCCCAGGCCTTCATGGGCACGGTGATGCCCGCCAACGTCAGCCGGGTCAAGCGCTACCGGGACGACGTTCCCCTCTTCTCCCGCTTCCAGATCGAGCACCAGATCGAAACCGCCTTCGGCCGGCAGGTGAACCTGCCCTCCGGCGGCGCCATCGTGATCGACCACACCGAAGCCCTGGTGGCCGTGGACGTGAACTCCGGCCGCGCCACCCGCGGCCAGGACATCGAAGACACCGCCTTCCGCACCAACCTGGAAGCGGCTGAGGAACTGGCCCGCCAGCTGCGCCTGCGCGACCTGGGCGGCCTGATCGTCATCGACTTCATCGACATGGAAAACCAGCGCAACCAGCGCGAGGTGGAAAACCGCCTGCGCGACGCGCTGCGCTACGACCGCGCCCGGGTGCAGATGGGCAAGATCAGCCGCTTCGGCCTGATGGAGCTGTCCCGCCAGCGCCTGCGCCCCGCCCTGGCCGAAACCAGCTACATTCCCTGCCCGCGCTGCAACGGCACCGGCCACATCCGCTCCACCGAGTCCGCCGCCCTGCACATCCTGCGCATCCTCGAAGAAGAGGCGATGAAGGAAAACACGGGCGCCGTGCACTGCCAGGTGCCGGTGGACGTGGGCACCTTCCTGCTCAACGAAAAGCGCAACGACATCCAGGCGATCGAATTCCGCCACAAGGTCACCATCCTGCTCATTCCCAACAAGCACCTGGAGACCCCGGCTCACGAAATCATCCGCCTGCGCCACGACGACCTGAACCAGGAAGAAGTGCGCGCCCCGTCCTACCGAATGGTCAACGCGCCCGCCGACGAAGTGGCCCTGGCCACCGAAGCCAGCGCCAAGCCGGTGCGCCAGGAAGCCGCCATCAAGAACCTGACCCCGGAGCAACCCGCTCCGGTGGTCGCCGAAAAGGCCGCCGAGACGCCCGCCAAGGCCGGCGAGCCGGGCATCATCGCCCGCATCCTCGGCTGGTTCAGCGGCAACCGCCCCGAAGAGAAGGCCGCCCCGGCCGCCCCCGCGCCCCGCGGCCGTAACGGCCAGCGCGAAGGTCGCGGCGAAGGCCGGCGCAATGGCGAACGCGGTGAAGGCCGTGGCCGCCGCGGCGAACGCAGCGAGCGTGGCGAAACCCGCCCCAGCGAAGCCCGGGAAGGTCGTGGCGAACGTGGTGAAAGCCAGGGCCGCAGCCGTAACCAGGAAGCCCGTCCCGCCCAGCAGCCCCGCGAAGGCCGCGAGCCTCGGGAAGCACGGGAACCGCGCGAAGCCGGTGAAACCCGCCGCAGCCGTGGCGAAGGCCGCCGCGAGCGTGCCCCGCAAGGCGCGGAGGAAACCCAGGCCGCCCAGCAGGGCGAACGCCAGGAACGTCCGGAGCGCAGCGAGCGCCGTGAGCGTGGCGAAGGCCGCCGCGAGCGAGGCGAACGCGCAGCCAAGCCTCAGGCCGAAGCCGTGGCCGAAACCGAAACCCTGCTGACCGGCGCCGCCGCTGAAGCTGCCGTGGCCGCTGCTGCTGAAGCCGTTCCCGCTGGCGAGGCCCAGGCTGGTGAAGCCCCCGAAGCCGGTGCTGAGGAAGGCGGCCGCCGCCGTGGCCGCCGTGGTGGCCGTCGGGAACGCGGCGAGCGCCGTCCTCAGGAAGCCGCCGGTGAAACCGCGGCCCAGGAACCGGCTGCGGCCGACCTGCCGGCCGAAAATGCCGAGCCTGTCATCGTGACCATCCCCGCTGCTGCAACCCCGGCGCCTCAAGTCGCTGCTCCGGTGGTCGAAGCCGCTCCCGCCCCGGCCCAAGAAGCTGCTGCCGTACCCCAGGCCGTCGAAGCTCCCGCCCCTGCGGCGATCAACGAGCCGGTCCAGGTCGAAGCGTCGGCTCCGGTTGCCACCGAGGCTGCCCCTGCTACTCAGCCTGCCGAGCCGGTTGAAGCTGCTCCGGTTGCCGCGCCCGTCGCGGAACCCGTGGCCGCTGCCGCGCCTGCCCCCCTGGCGCCTCCGGCCACGCCCGCCCCGGTAGTGGTGCCGGCCCCGGCCGCGCCGAAGCTGGAAGAAGTCCTGGCCAGTTCCGGGCTGGAAATGATCGAGACCCAGTCCGGCAATGCGCCCGCCTTCACGCCCGAACCGACCGCCCCCCGCGGCCGTGCGGTGCGTCGGCCGCAGCAGGCGACCAGCTCCGAGCCCCTGGTGATGGTGGAAACCCGTCCCGCCGGCGAGCAGCACTAAGCACTATCCAGGCGCCCCTTCCCGGGGCGCCACCCAAAGACAAAGGGAGCCTTGCGGCTCCCTTTGTCTTTGGTTATTTCGTTTTCGTCGATACGGGTTTAGGGGTTCAGCAGCCCGAAAGGCTCAGTGCAGGGCCTTAGCCCCAAGCGGGGGAATCTGCAGCGTCGGCAGTTGCAGATCCACGCCGGCGCCCGACTCCTGGGGCTTGCCGCCGGCCTGTTGCTCTTCCTTGGGGGCCAGCATGTGCTCCTTGCCCAGTTCGCGGCAAATCGAGGCCAGCAATCCCTGGGAAGCATCCTCGACCATGTCGAGGACCAGATCGAAGCCGTGGCCCAGCCCGTAGTAGGGGTCCGGCACCTCAGAATCGTCGAACTGGCGGGCGTACTGCATGAACAGCTTGAGCCGGTGCTGGCGCTCCGGCGGGCAGAGCCGCCGTAGGTTGTCCAGGTTCGAGCGGTCCATGGCCAGGATCAGGTCGAAATAATCCATGTCCGCCGGCGCCACCTTGCGGGCCCGCAGGCTGGACAGATCGTAGCCCCGGGTCGCCGCCGCGCGCTGGGTTCGGGAATCGGGCGCCTCGCCGACGTGATAGCCGTGCGTGCCGGCAGAATCGATTTCGATCAGATCGGCCAATCCGGCCTTGGTGACAAAGTGGCGAAATACGCCTTCAGCGGTCGGGGAACGGCAGATATTCCCCATGCAAACGAATAGTATTTTCATAAACACCTTGCCATTCAATGCGTTGCACGAAACACGAACCACCAGCCACAGCGGCCGGGACGTGCAAGCGCGTCATTCGAATCACTCGCTTATTTTTCCATTGTAGGATGCCACCCAGGTCGGGTTTGTGCAATTTGCATTGCATCAAAGAAATACAAGCAAATGTAAATAAAGGGGTTTCATACGCCCCGCTTATTTAATCCGGCGCTATTGAAATTATTGAAATTGATGTTTTACATCGATTCGGATTTCTTCCCCGCCGCCTCATTGGCGCCGTGAAAACGCATCACTCCTCGTCGTGCACCGCAGCCCCGAATGCCCGCTCCTTGAGCTTGAACAATTCGTCCCGGGCGGCGGCGGCCTTTTCGAACTCCAGGTTCTTGGCGTGTTCGAGCATGGCTTTCTCCAGGCGTTTGATTTCCTTGGCCAGATCCTTTTCGTCCAGCGCCGCATAGCGGGCCCGCTCCTGGGCCGCCTTACGGGTTTCCTGGGCGGCATCGGCATCGTAGATGCCGTCGATGATGTCCTTGATGCGCTTGGTCACCCCCTTCGGCGTGATACCGTGGGCGGTGTTGAAGGCCACCTGCTTTTCCCGGCGTCGGGCGGTTTCGTCCATGGCGCGGCGCATCGAGTCGGTGATCCTGTCGGCGTAAAGGATGGCGGTACCGTTGAGGTTGCGCGCCGCTCGGCCGATGGTCTGGATGAGGGAGCGCTCGGAGCGCAGGAAGCCTTCCTTATCGGCATCCAGAATCGCCACCAGGGACACTTCCGGGATGTCCAGGCCCTCGCGCAGCAGGTTGATCCCCACCAGCACGTCGAATTCACCCAGGCGCAAGTCGCGGATGATCTCGACCCGCTCCACCGTATCGATGTCCGAATGCAGGTAGCGCACCTTGACGCCATGCTCGCCCAGGTAATCGGTCAGATCCTCGGCCATGCGCTTGGTCAGGGTGGTCACCAGCACCCGCTCTTCGCGGGCGATGCGCTTGCGGATTTCCGACAGCACGTCGTCCACCTGGGTCATGGCCGGGCGCACGATCACTTCCGGGTCCACCAGGCCGGTGGGGCGCACCACCTGCTCCACCACCTGGCCGGCATGGGTCGACTCGTAGTCCGAGGGTGTCGCCGAGACGAAGACGGTCTGGCGCATCATGGCCTCGAACTCGTCGAACTTGAGGGGCCGATTGTCCATGGCCGAGGGCAGGCGGAAGCCGTACTCCACCAGGTTTTCCTTGCGCGAGCGGTCGCCCTTGTACATGGCACCCACCTGGCCGATGGCCACGTGGGATTCGTCGATGAACATCAGGGCGTCCGGCGCCAGGTAGTCGATCAGGGTCGGCGGCGGCTCGCCGGCCTTGCGCCCGGAAAGATGGCGGGAGTAGTTCTCGATGCCCTTGCAGAAGCCCAGCTCGTTGAGCATTTCCAGGTCGAACTTGGTGCGCTGCTCGATGCGCTGGGCCTCTACCAGCTTGCCGGTGGAGAGGAAATACTGGCTGCGCTCGCGCAACTCGGCCTTGATTGCCTCCACCGCCCGCAGCACCGTAGCCCGGGGCGTCACGTAATGACTGGATGGATATACAGTAAAGCGCGGCAGCTTGTGCAGAATCTGCCCAGTCAGGGGATCGAACACCGTCAGCCCGTCCACCTCGTCGTCGAACAGGCTGATACGGATGGCGTGTTCGGCATGTTCGGCCGGGAAGATGTCGATCACGTCGCCCCTGACGCGGAAGGTGCCGCGGCGGAAATCGATCTCGTTGCGGGTGTACTGCATGGTGGCCAGGCGCTCGATGATGTCGCGCTGGCCGATCTTGTCGCCCTTGCGGACGTGCAGGATCATGGTGTGGTAGTCGTCCTTGTCGCCGATGCCGTAGATGCACGACACGGTGGCCACGATCACCACGTCGCGCCGTTCCAGCAGCGACTTGGTGGCCGACAGGCGCATCTGCTCGATGTGCTCGTTGATCGACGAGTCCTTCTCGATGAACAGGTCCCGGGACGGCACGTAAGCTTCCGGCTGGTAGTAGTCGTAGTACGAAACGAAATACTCCACCGCGTTTTCCGGAAAGAACTCCTTCATCTCGGCGTAGAGCTGGGCCGCCAGGGTCTTGTTCGGCGCCAGCACCAGGGCCGGCCGGCCGGTACGGGCGATCACGTTGGCCATGGTGTAGGTCTTGCCCGACCCGGTCACCCCGAGCAGGGTCTGGAACGACAGGCCGTCCTCCAGCCCCTCGATCAGTTGGCGGATCGCCGCCGGCTGGTCGCCGGCCGGCGGAAACGGCTGGTGCAGACGGTAGGGGCTGCCGGGATAGGTCACCACCTGGGTGCCCGCCTCCGGGCGGTGATCGGCGAGTTTTGCGATTTCAGCCATGTTAAGATTTTGTGTTTTTCAAAAACGGGCGCGGTGGAATTGCGCCCCGGGTTTTCCGGGGGGATTCCGTCTATTCTAGGGGTTTAGTGGCCGGGCTTCCCGGTTGCGTTCCTGCCCACCCCTGTTGTCCTTTCTTTGGAGCTTTCTGGAGCACCTATGACTTCCTCGATCTTTGCCGCCGTCGAGATGGCCCCTCGGGATCCGATTCTCGGACTGACCGAATCCTTCAACGCTGACACCCGTGCCACCAAGGTCAACCTGGGCGTTGGCGTGTACTACGACGACAACGGCAAGATTCCGCTGCTGGCCGCCGTCAAGGCCGCTGAAAAAGCCCGCCTCGAAGCGGCCCCGCCCCGTGGCTACCAGCCCATCGAAGGCCCGGCCAATTACACCCAGGCCGTGCAGAACCTGCTCTTCGGTGCCGGCTCCGACCTGCTGGCCGCTGGCCGCGTGGTCACCGCCCAGGGCATCGGCGGTACCGGCGCCCTGCGCATCGGTGGCGACTTCCTGAAGCGCCTCAACCCCGGCGCCACGATCTACATCAGCGACCCCTCCTGGGAAAACCACCGCGCCCTGTTCGAGGCCGCCGGCTTCCCGGTGGACACCTACCCGTACTACGACGCGGCCACCCGCGGCGTGAACTTCGACGGCATGAAGGCCAAGCTGCTCACCCTGCCCGCCGGCTCGGTGATCGTCCTGCACGCCTGCTGCCACAACCCCACCGGTGCCGACCTGTCCGACGCCCAATGGGCTGAAGTGGTCGAAGTCTGCCGTGAAAAAGGCCTGGTGCCCTTCCTCGACATGGCCTACCAGGGCTTTGCCGAAGGCATCGACCAGGACGCCGTGGCAGTCCGCCTGTTCTCCGCCTCGGGCCTGCAGTTCTTCGTTTCCAGCTCCTTCTCGAAGAGCTTCTCCCTGTACGGTGAGCGCGTCGGTGCCCTGTCCATCGTCACCGCCGGCAAGGAAGAATCCGCTCGGGTCCTGTCCCAGCTCAAGCGCGTGATCCGCACCAACTACTCCAACCCGCAGATCCACGGCGCCGCCATCGTCGCCGCGGTGCTGGGCAGCCCCGAGCTGCGCGGCCAGTGGGAAGCCGAGCTGGCCGGCATGCGTGACCGCATCCGCGCCATGCGCACCGGCCTGGTGGAAAAGCTGGCCGCCAAGGGTGTGCAGCAGGACTTCTCCTTCGTGGTGAAGCAGCGCGGCATGTTCTCCTACACCGGCCTGACCGCCGCCCAGGTGGACAGCCTGCAGAAGGACTTCGGCATCTACGCCGTGTCCACCGGTCGTATCTGTCTGGCCGCCCTCAACGCCAAGAACATCGACTACGTGGCCGATGGCATCGCCCAGGTGCTGAAGGGCTAAGTCTTTACTGGCGCAACGCCGTAACGAAAAACGCTCCTTCGGGAGCGTTTTTCGTTTGGCGACCGCTACGCCCTTTCCTGCTGTCTGCCGACTGTTTATCTCAGGCGGCGCAGCTGGGGATCGGCCGCCGTGCCCGTCAAGACCAGCTGGGCGCGCAACTGATTGGCGCTGCCTCGCAGCTGCACGTCGAACAGGCCGTCGAGCCGGCCGTTGCCATCTGCGGCCACCCGGCCGCTGGCGCCGATCAGCCCCGACTGCAAGGTCAATCCGGTCAGCGCCGTACCGCGGCCATCGCGGCGGATGCGGCCGGTCAGATTGTCGAAGCTGGTGACGCCGCCCCGGGTCAGACTGGCACCTCCTTCCCGAACCGACTGGAGCAGGTCGATACCGGTGAGCTCCCCCTTGCCAACGGTGACCGGCCCCTCGAAAGCCATCCCGGCCAGCAGCGCGTCCCAATCCTTCCCCTGGGCGCGCACCGCCAACTCGGCGGAGCAAGGCCCCTGAATCTTCACCGGCACCAATCCAAGGGACGCGAGCCGGTTCCCGGCCACGAATTTGAGGGCGGCGCGCCCCTCCAGCGCGATGCGCCCACCGCGCACCTCCAGGCGCGCCTCGCCTTGCCAGCGGCCATCCAGGGCCAGGGCTTCGACCTTGCGCAACTGCACGGTAACGGCGTCGCTCGTTGTCGGCTCGACCAGTGCCTCGCCTTCCACTTGATCCACGGCCCAACGGCTACCGCCGGATGGGTTCCACCCCAGGCCCCGCCAGCTGACGGCCACGCCATCGGCCCGCCGGCTCACGATGGCGTGCAAGGTGCCATCGTCGCTATCCAGTTGCACCGATTCGCCACCGGCCGAGTCGGCGCGCCAACGGCCGGCGACTGCCAAAGGGCCGAGCGTCAGCAGTGCATCCCGTAGCACGACCCGGGCCGGTTCGCCCGAAGCACCAAGGCGCTCGGCGACCGTCGGCAGGCCGGCGACCGCCGCCAGCGGCAATTGCGCGCCATTGACCTCGATGCGCCGCCAGCCAGGGCGCTCCGACCACAGGCTGCCCCAACGCGGCACCAGGGCCACCTCGCCCAGGCTGATGGTCCCATCGCCCACCTTGCTGACCTTCGCCAGCAAGGCCGGCTGCCCGGCCCAGCCAAATCCGAGCCGCTCCACGCTCACCGGGCTGCCCAGGGCTGCCGTCAGTCCCGCTTCCAGCTCGTGCCGGTAGCGCTGCTGCGGCAGCGATGCATACAGGCCGATCACTAGCAGTACGACGGCCACAAGGCCAAACAGCAACTTATTCGGCCCTTTTTTGCTGGACCGCCCAATCTTCCGGCTGTGGAATGTGGCGCCCAAACGAGAGAACAGGCCAGGGCCGGCGGGCGGTGCTGCTAGGGCTGCCTCTGGCGGAGCGGCGGTTGCCTGTCGCTGCTCGCCCTCCTCTTCCTCAACCTCATCCACCATCCCCGGGCGGCTGCTCGGCCCGTGGAAATAAGAAACCTCCGGCACCGTCAGGGTGCTGGGATTCTGGACGGGCCGTTCGGGCGTCCCCGGTTTTGCCGACTGGTAAAGATTGGCAAAGCTGCGTGCCCATTTCGAGGCCGCCTCGTCCGCCGGAGCGATAAAGCCATCTTCTTCCAGTTCGCGCAACGACTGCTCGACCAACTGGGGATTGCCCACCTTGGCCGACAATTCTCCGGCCGTGGTCTTGCCGTCCACCAGGATAAGGACCATGCGGAGATTGCGCTGGACCACCCGGGTCCGCTGCCGCACCGCCTCTTCGCCTGCGGAAGTCTTGGAATAAACGAGGTTTTCATCCATAAACGACATTCTCGCAAGAAAAGTGTTGACTTGGGTACGGTGCATCTCTATTATTCGGGCTCTCGCAACGACGCAGCAACAAACTGCATCAACGCGATTCCCCGATAGCTCAGTCGGTAGAGCAACGGACTGTTAATCCGTGTGTCCCTGGTTCGAGCCCAGGTCGGGGAGCCAAACAAAACAAGGGGTTGCGTTAAGGCGCAGCCCCTTTTGCTTTGTAGGTGTGCCCAAAAGTGTGTCCAAAATGGACACAACCCGGCCCCTTGATTCATAAGCAAAAGCCAGCCTTTGTACTCGATTCGCAAGACTGCAATTCGTAGCAGTTTTGTAGCAGTTTTGCAGTCGAGACATGCCCCCGCACCGCCTTCCCCTCACTGACGCCCTCCTAGAGACCCTACAAGGAGTTTCTCGCTCCCGTTTTACGGTCCTGGATGCAAAGCTTCCCGGCTTCCAAGTTGAAGTTTCGGGCCGCCATAAGCGGTTTGTGGTCCGCACCCGGGGCCACTACAAGACTATTGGCCGATGGCCTCTTATCTCCTTGCATGAGGCAAGAGCTGCTGCCTATGAGTTCCTCCGCCTGGGCTGCTGCCGGTTCGGCTGACACCGGCTTAAGCTTTTTGAGCATCCTCGAA